>CAZXVW010000001.1:0-66894 GCA_964644025.1 uncultured Solibacteraceae bacterium
GTGCACCCAGTGCATTCTCCGCGTTCCCCGGCACAACTCGATGATCAGATTGCCCGGTCCGCTGCCCAGGTCGATGCCCACGCCTTGCTTTCCCGCCAGCGCGAACTCCTTCACGATGTGCTCGGCCAGCGGCCCGTAGACCGGCCGCAGCACCGTATTCGCCACGCGCTGCATCCGCAGGGCGTCCTGCCTCGTGGGTGCGCGGGCCGGGGAAGCCGCCGGGTAAAGCTGCCCGGCAAGAGCGAATAGGACGGCCGCCGCAATCTGTCCGGATTTCCTCATTCTTTCCCTGGGCCGGGATCAGGCAGCGAACACCCGGCGCGCCTCGCAGTATACCCCAGCTCTCCGTCCTCGGGAGGATGAGCGCCAAGAAAAGAGATGACAACGCCGCCCGGAGAGCGTATTCTCGGAAGAGGCGGACGGGGGAGCGTTCACGGCTGCGCGTCCAGCCGGCAAAGGAGGCTTATGCACCCGGAACAGGCGACATTTTTGCTGCAGGCGTTCCTGCCGCAGCTCAAACAGGAGTGGGAAATCACCCGGAAGGTCCTGGCGGCCATACCGGAAAAGAACCTGGATTACCGCCCGGACCCGAAAGCGCGCACCGCGCCGGAGATCGCCTGGCACATCGTCAGTTCGGAGATCTGGTTCCTGGAAGGGCTTATCAGTGGCGCGTTCTCGATGGAGGAGGCCGGCCAGCCCGACGAGGGGAAAACTGTCGCCGATATGATCGCCTGGTACGAGGAAAAGGCGCCGCCGCTGCTCGATTCCCTGGCGGCGTTACCCGGAGAAAAGCTGGCGGCGCCCATCGATTTCTTCGGCATCATGAAGCTCCCGGCGGTGAATTACCTCGGCTTCCTCATCACCCACACCGTGCATCACCGGGGGCAGTTGTCGGTTTATCTGCGGCCCATGGGCGGCAAGGTGCCGTCCATTTACGGCGGCAGCGCCGACGAACCGTTTCAGCCGCCGCAATAGGCCCGGGGCCGCCCCGCGGCGCTGTGGCGAGTGATCTCGCTCACTCCGGCACGGCGGCGCGGATGAAGGCGGCCACGTCAGCCTTCAGCTTCCGGTGGTCGGCCTCGCGCGTGTACATCATGTGGCCGGCTTCGTAGTAGTCGAGCGTCACATGGTCGCGAAGCGAGGGAGCCAGCCCGAGGTGGTGGATCGTGTACTCGGTGGCGAAAAAGGGCGTGGCGAGGTCATAGTAGCCATTGGCCACCATGACGCGCAGGCTGGGGTTTCGCGTCATCGCCTGCCGCAGCGTCTCGGCCACGTTGACGTACTTGTTGGCGTAGTGATCGTAGCTCCAAGGGCGCACGCGGCCGGTGAGAATCTCGTACGGAAGGTCGGTTTTGAACTTCAGATCGGCCCGGACGTAGTGTTTGAACAGGGTGGAGAAAATACCCTGGACGGCCGCGTAGCTGGGGTCGTAGTCCGGCCTCTCGCCGGCCGAGTCGGCGTCGATTCCTTTCATGCGGCTATCGTAACGGCCGGTCGTGCGGCCCTCTGAGCGTAACAGTTCCTTGGCGAAACGCTGCATCCGCACGCGCAGGTTCGACTGCTTGATGTAGTCCGGCGACAGCCCCGTGTAGCGCGCCAGTTGCGCGGCGATGCGGTTCTGCTCGCTCTCGCTCAGCCGGTCGCCTTTCATCAGCGCCGTGGCGTAATCCCCTTCGGCGAACCGCCGGGCCTGCTCCAGCAGCGCTGTGAGTGGCCGTGATTGCAAATCGCGCGGCAGCTTCTTGTGATACCACGCGGTGGCCGTGTAGCTGGGCAGGAAGAAAATGTAGGGCAGGTCGTTGCCCTTGTCAAAAGCCAGCGTCTGGAAGTTCAGCACCGAGGAAACCAGGATGATGCCGTTCAGGTACATGCCGTAGCGCTGCTGCAGATAGCCCGACAGACCGGCGGCGCGCGTGGTGCCGTAGCTCTCGCCGGCCAGCAGCTTCGGAGACGCCCAGCGGTCATAGCGCGTCGTGTAGAGACGGATGAAATCTCCGACGCTGCGGATGTCCTGCTCGACGCCGTGGAACAGCTTCGGGTCGACGCCCTTGGCGGCCCGGCTGTAACCGGTGGTGACCGGGTCGATGAAAACCAGGTCGGTGAGGTCAAGGATCGAATACTCGTTGTTGACCAGCTTGTACGGGGGCGCCGGAGCGGAGCCTTCCGGATCCAACTGGACCCGGCGCGGGCCGAAAGCCCCCATGTGCAGCCACACCGACGAAGAACCCGGACCGCCGTTAAAGGTGAACGTGATGGGCCGGCGGCCTGCATCCTCGACATCGTCCTTCGTGTAAGCGATGAAAAAGACGCTGGCCAGCGGCGTGCCGTCCTCCTTCTTCAGCGCCAGCGTGCCGGCGGTAGCCGTGTATGGGATCTGGCGGCCGTTGATGGTAACGCTGTGCCTGGTCTGGGAGATCTTCTCCTTGACGGCCTCCGGTTTCTTGCGGCCCGCCGCTTCGGCCTTTTCCTTCTCTTGCTTCTTTTTCTGCTCCCGCCGATCATTGGTGGCGGCGCGGCGCTCCTTCTTGGCGATCTTTTCGGTTTGTTGGGCGGCCGACGCGGGCGGCGCTGTCAGTGCCAACGCCATCATCACCAGCAGCGCGCCGCGAAGAAATTTGGCAAACACGTTCATTCGACTCCTTATATCCTGATTCCTTTGCTTGTCCCGGAAAACGGGACCCAAGAAAACAGGTTATCAGGTTCCCGGGCCGTCGCTTCCGCCAGCGCCGGCAGTGGCGCCGGTGAGACCTCGGTGGGGGTAAAATTGAACTAGCCATGAGCAAGACCCATCGACGCGAGTTCCTGAAAACCGGCGCGGGCGCCCTGGCGGGACTGGGCGCGCTTCGTGCCCGCGCAGCTTCCCCCTCTTTGCCGAATGTATTAATCCTGTTTACCGACCAGCAAAGCGCCTGGACGCTCGGCGTCTACGGCGGCAAGGTCGTCGGCACGCCGAACCTGGATTCCATCGGACGCGAGGGCGCTGTTTTCAATAACTACTTCACTAACAGCGCCGTTTGTACGCCCTCGCGCGGCTGCTTCATCACCGGCCGCTATCCGCACTCCCATGGCGCCTACCGGAACAACATCGAGATGAACCGCGATGAGATTACCTTGGCCCACATGTTCCAGCGCGCCGGCTACGACACCGGGATGGCCGGCAAGTGGCACCTGGACGGCGAACCGAAGCCCGGCTGGATGAGCAAGGCGCGCTCGATGGGCTTCGAGAATTGCCACTGGATGTACAACCGGGGCCACTGGAAGCGAATCGTCGAGAAACCACCCGGCTGGCCCCACAATCCCGGGGTGGCCAGGGCCGGCAACACGGAATTCGACGAGCCGGAAGGCTATCCCGACATTGACTACGACGTTCACGCCAAGGGCCGCTATTTCACCGAGTGGCTCACCGACAAGGCGATCGAGTTCATCAAGCGGCCGCGCAACAGGCCGTTCTTTTACTACTTGAGTATTCCCGACCCGCACACCCCCTACACCGTGGGCGCGCCGTACGACACCATGTACAAGCCGGAAGAACTGCCCATCCCGTCCACCCTTTACCAGGAGCAGCTCCCGGATTGGGCCGAGGCCGCGCGCGCCAGCCTGGTGAAGCGGGAGAAGGCTTCTTCCTGGAAGGACCCCAAGCGCGAGCAGATTCTCCGGCAGCGCAAAGCCCAGTACTGCGGCGAAGTCAAGTGCATCGACGACAATGTGGGGCGAATCTTGCGCACGCTCGGCGAGATGAAGATCCTCGACAACACCTTGATTGTTTTCTCCTCCGATCACGGCGATTACATGGGCGAGCACGGGCTATACTACAAGAACCAGCTCTACGAGACGGCGCACCGCGTACCTTTCCTGATGCGCTGGCCGGCGAAGATTCGCCCGGGCACCGTCGTCAACGAGTGTATCGGCGCCGTCGATGTCCAGCCCACGATCCTGGGGTTGCTCGGCCTGGCCAAGAGCGGCCGTGAGCAGGGCCACGACGCCTCTTCGCTGGTAGCGGGCGGCAACGGGAACTGGAAAAACGAAGTCTGGATTCACCACAGTTCACTCGAACGGGCCGGTATCTTTACGCCGGAGTGGGAGTTTGCGCTTGTCAAGGACCACGACACGATCCTGTTCGACCGGCAGAGGGACCCCGAACAGGTCCGCAACCTCGCCCGGGACCCTAAATACCGCAAAACGGTGGCCGAGTTGACCGAGCGTGTCATCGCGCATAACCGGGAAGTGGACGCCCCTGCCTTGAAGTGGCTCGACCGCCTGGTAAGCTGATACCGCCAAGGCGGAACAGGCGGTGCAGTATAATGCCGCCATGTTCCGCAACGCCGTTTTCATTACGCTGCTTACTGCAACTTGCGCCTTGGCAGCCGCCGACCCTGTTGCCTTCCGCATCGTTTTCGGAAACCAGCGCGATCGCCCGGCTGACTATTCCGGCTCCGTCAGTCTCACTACCGGCAAGATCGTCAGCCTCCGGCCCTGGCGGTTTTTCCAGGGCGACGCTATCCAGCCGCCGAACGCCTGGAAGCTGACCATCAAGAGAACCAGGTTCGAAAACCAGCCGGACAATCCGCGCCGGATGATGACCGGGCCCAATATCGAGAACGTGGTTCCGGCCGGCGTCGTCCTCACCGTCGAGGCGCCCGCCACCGCCACCGCACGTGTCCGGACTGCTCAGGGCGACTTCAGCTTCCCGTTGGCCGATCTCAGCTATAACCGCGCCCTCCGCTTCCTTCGCGATGACGTCATCGTTGAGCGCACCCCGGCCGTCCAGCAAGTTTCGCCGCCGTCGAAAACGGAGCCCGTCGAGCAATTCGACTATCCCTCCGAGGCCATTGCCGCCGACGGGACCATCTGGGTTGCCTGGCAGGGCTATTATGACCGCGGCGACCACGTCTACGTGCGCCACTCGACGCCCTCAGGCTGGTCGAAAACCGAGCGCCTGACGGAGAAAAAGGGTGACATTTACCGCACCGCCACCGGCATCGACGCCCGTGGCCGTGTCTCGGTTGTCTGGTCCGAGCGCTACGGGCAGGAGTGGGACCTCTACGCCCGTCGCTATGAAAATGGCGCCTGGAGCGCGCGGCAGAAGATCACCGCCGCGCACCATCCCAACATCTTCCACCGCATGGTGGCTGACGGCGCGGGGAACTTACACTTGGTGTGGGTCGGATACGACAACGGGCAATCCCGCGTTTACTGGAGCAAGCTCAGCGCTGGCGCCTGGTCTGCACCCACAGCGATCAGCGGGCCGAGCGCCTGGAACCCGGAGGCGGCGGCTGATTCGGCCGGCAATCTCTACGTCGCCTGGGACAGCTACCGCAACGGCAACTACGACATCTACCTCCGCAAGATCGGCGCCGGCGGAAGCTTCGGCGCGGAGCAGCAGCTCACCAAATCGCTCTTGTACCAGACGCACCCGAGCGTCGCCGTCGACCATCAAGACCGCGTCTGGCTAGCCTGGCATGAATCCGGCTCCAACTGGGGCAAGGATTGGACTCATGAGGACCCTCGGCGCGGCACGGTGCTCTACCGGGACCGCTGGCCGCGGGTGGCCGTCTTCGATAGCGGCGTGTGGAAGGAACCGGCCACTGACCTGATGTCGGCCGTCCCGCTGCGCTACCGGCGTTACGTGCAGTACCCGCGCATCGCCGCGGACGCCAGTGGCCGGATCTGGGTGGGCCTCCAGCTCCGCGTCGAGACGGCGACCAACCGCGCCGACTACTGGGCCGCGGGCGGCCGCTGGGAATTCTTCCTCACCACCCTGGAGGGCGACCACTGGAGCCGGCTTATGCCACTGCCCGAGTCCGGCCTTCGTCCTGAGGGAACGCTCTTGGTCGACCCTGCACACCGGGGAGTCCGCCTGCTGTGGGTCAATGCCAACCGGCCGGTCTTCGGACGGCCGTCCCGCGGTCGGCCCGTCAGCCGCCACGAGATCTGGAGCGCCGCCTTTGCGGTCCCGTCACCGGCTCCGGCACCCAGGTTCGAACCGTTCGCCGAGCCGGCCGTGAACACCCCTCCCGTTCACCCGAACGAGGACAGCGATGTGGCCCGGGTCCGCGCGTACCGCCTCGCCATCAACGGCCGGCAGTTGCAAATCCTTCGCGGCGATTTCCACCGGCATACCGAGATCTCCTCCGATGGCGCCGGGGACGGCTCGCTGGAAACTATGTTCCGTTACATGATCGACGCGGCCGGTATGGACACCGGCATCGTCGGCGATCACAACGCCGGCAACGACGATGAGTACTGCTGGTGGCGCACCGAGAAGGCCAACGACCTGTTCCTGATCCCAGGCCGTTACACGCCCATGTTCGGCTACGAGCGCAGCGTCCCCTATCCGAACGGGCACCGGAACATCGTTTTCGCGCACCGCGGCGTGAGGACCCTGCCCCTTTCCCGCGCCGAGCGTACCGGAAAAATCAACAGCGGCTCGGTCCTGTACCCGTACCTGCGGAAGAACAACGGCATCGCCATGGAGCATTCCACCGCCACCAGCCAGGGAACCGACTGGCGGGACAACGACCCGCGCCTGGAACCGCTCGTGGAGCTTTACCAGGGCTATCACGCCAGCTATGAGTACCCCGGCGCTCCGCGCGCCGAGTCCCCGAACTTGCGCGTCCGGGTGCACGGCGATTACAAGCCGGCCGGCTTCTGGTGGCGCGCGCTGGCGAAGGGCTTAAAGCTGGGGGTGCAATCGAGCTCCGATCACATCTCCACCCACAGCTCCTACACGATGATCTACACGCCGAGCCGGCGCCGGACCGACATCCTGGAAAGCATGCGCGCCCGCCACGCCTACGGCGCCACCGATAATATCCTGATTGATTACCGGGCTGAAACCGCAGACGGAAAAACCTACCTGATGGGCGATGCCTTCCGGGCCACCGCCGCCCCGAACCTGAAGTTCAAGATCATCGGCACCGACGTCATCACCAAGGTTGACGTGATCAAGGATCAGAAGTTCGTTTACCACGCCGAGCCGAACGCCAAAACGGTCGAGTTCAGCTTTCACGACGCCTCGCCCGGCAGCGCCGCCAGCTACTATTACCTCCGCGTCCAGCAGATCGACCGGAACCTGGCCTGGTCCAGTCCGATTTGGGTGGATTACCGGCCGTAGCAGCCGCTCTGCTCTGGCCTGCAACTCCGCCTGAGTACACGCCGCCGGCGTCACGCTCCGGAAACTGGGGATTTGCCTGCCGCGCTTACTTGACCCGCGTGGCGGTAAATGTCAGATCATAGGTATCCCAGGTAGCGGTGCCCTTGATCTGATCCCCTTCCAAGGTGCCGGAAAGTTTGAAGGCCGCCTTGTAGCCCGCTTCTTCGTCGAAGCGTTCCCCGGCAATTTCCAGCTTGCCGTTCCGGAAGGTCCCCTTCATGATGTCCTCACCGCTCTTCACCGTGACCTGATCGCCGTTGACGGTAAGGGTCATCGTGCGGGGATGTTCGCTGCCTTGGTAGATGAATGCGAAGTTCCACGTGCCGTTAATGTCGGCGGCGATGGCGCTCCCCACCAGCAGGAACAGCGCCAGACCGCAAAGCGCGAATTGTGTGATGGCGTTTCTCATCGGTATTTGCTCTCCTCAGCAGTATATTGTATAAGCGATCAAGCCCGGCTGAAGGGGGGATGCGCCGGTCACCGTGCCTCGGCCCCGTCCCTGACCTTCGCCCGGGGCAGGTAGCGGCGCACGCCGGCGTCGAACAGCAGCGCCCCGGCCACGCCCCCGATCAGCGGGCCGGCAATTGGCACCCAGAATACCCAGGTGCCGTCAGTCAGTCCATTGTTCTTGAATCCGGCCAGCACGGTGAACAGGCGGGGCCCGAAATCACGGGCCGGGTTGATCGCGTAACCGTGCATGCCGCCGTAGCTGATCCCGATGGCCACCACCACCAGGCCAATCAGCGCCGGGTGCAGAAAATCCGGGGCGTGCTCCACGATCGCCAGGATCAGAAACACCAGCAGGGCCGTGCCGAGAATCTGATCGATGAATCCGGCCATCGGCGCTTCCGGAAAAGCGGGGAAGGTGGCGAAGACGCCCGCCGTCCTCTCCAGGTTCGGATCGGCCTTCATGAACGCCGGATGGTAATTCAGAAAAACCAGCGCGGCCGCCACGAACGCCCCGGCAAGCTGCGCCAGCGAATAGGGAACAACTTTCCGCCAGGGAAACTTCCGGAACACGGCGAACGCCACGGTGACGGCCGGGTTGATGTGCGCCCCGCTGCGCTGGGCGGTGTACACCCCCAGCATCACGCCCAGCCCCCAGCCGAGCGTAATGTTCGTAAACCCTCCGTGGACCACCTCGCCCGGCGCGCCCGTGCCGAACAGCCGGACCATCGCCACCACGCCGTCGCCGAACAGGATCAGCACCATCGTGCCCAGGAATTCCGAGAGAAGTTCGCCCCACAAGCTGTCTTTTTTCATCTGCCACCAGCGGTTCAGCGCTCGGGGCGATATTCTATCACCAGCACGGTGATGTCGTCACTCTGCTCGGCCGCGCCGACGAAATCCCGCACCGCTCCCACGAGCCGTTCGTGCAGTTCCGCGCAACCGGCCGCCGGATGGGCTTGGATCACCTCCAGCACCCGTTTGTCCTCGAAGAATGCATCCTGCTCATTGCGGGCCTCCGAGACCCCGTCGGTGTAGATCACAATCCGGTCGCCTGGGGCCAGCAGGCTGCTGGCGACCTCGTAGGTGGCTTCCTCCAGTAGTCCTACGGGCATTCCGGTGGGCGGAAGCTGTTCCATGGTCCCGCCGGCGCGGACGAGGATCGGCGCGCAGTGGGCGGCATTCACCCAGCGAAGCGTGCCGTCGGAGCGGAGAACCGAGTAGAACAGCGTGGCATACTTCTCCCCCTCGGTGCGCTCGAGCAGGAACCGGTTCATGCCTTCGAGCATCCCGTGAATCTGCTCCGGCGTTTCGGGGGCGTGTAGCAGAGCCCCCTGCAGCAACGCGGCCAGCAGCGCGGAGCTGACCCCTTTCCCCGAGACGTCGGCGACCATGGCGCACCAGCAATCGGGCCGGATGCGGATGACGTCGAAGTAATCGCCGCCCACCTGGCGCGAAGCCAGGCTCGAACCCGCGGCCCGGAACCATCCGGTCGAAGGAAGCTGTTTGGGCAGCAAGTCCTGCTGGATGCCGCGGGCGAATCTCAGCTCTTCCTCCAGCTTCTGCTTCGCCCGTTCCTCTTCGAGCAGCCGGGCGTTTTCCAGGATGGTGGAGGCCTCCAGCGCCAGCGTCTGCAGCAGCTCCCGGTTCCCGCTGGACAGGTCCGCTGCCTCCACCCGCGAGTCCAGGTACAGCAGCCCCAAGGTTTCGTTCAACGGCGCGTGCACGGTCTCCTGGATATTGCCCGTGCGCACCCGCACCAGGGGCACGCAGACCACGCTGCGCAGCTCCAGCTTCGCCACCGACATGTCCGGACGAATCCCGCTCTCGGCTTGCGGGTCGAAGTTCATCGATAGCAGCTCCCGCCGCTCGTGCAGGGCCCGGTTGATCAGCCGCGTCGGAACTTTCAACTCTTCCTTGGGGATCGGACGCCCGTTGCGGTCGCGCGCGGCCTGGATCTCCAGCCCCTCTGCCTCGCGCAGCAGCAGGAAACCCCTCTCGGAACCCGTGACGGCCAGTGCCGCGTCCACCACCGCGTCCAGTACCTCCCCGGTCGACAGGGAAGTCTGCAGTGCGCGGGCCACCTCCACCACCGCCCGCAGCTTGGTCAGGTTCTCCGCCCCGGCCCCGGGCGCGGGAAACTGCCCCAGCAGGCGCGTCAGCTCGCCCTCAGTGATGTTGAAGGTGATCTGGTAGGAATCCTCGAAGCCGAAGCTGATCCGGTCGCCGTTGTGAAGCGCTTCCCGCTGGATGCGCTGCCCGTTGAGGAACGTACCGTGCTTGCTGCCCAGATCCTCGAGGAAGTATTCGCCGCCTTCTTCGACAATGCGCGCGTGACGGCGCGAGGCGCGGCTGTCGCGGATAATGACATGATTATCCGACTGCCGGCCGATCGAGAAGGGGACCGGATCAAGGGGTGTCGTGCGGCTATGCCCTGATGGATCCGTGACCGTCAGCGTGGCGTGCCGGCCCGGCGCGGCCGGCTTCCCCGGCGTACTCATTTCGCTTTCTTGCCGGCCGGGCGGTTCCCCCGTCCCGCACGCCGCGGCGGCCGCTTGCTCGCTATCTCCAGTTCCCGCTTCCGGACGAGCTGGCAGTGCGGGCAATAGCCCCCAATCTCGACGCGCGTCACCAGGACCTCATAGCCGAGACTCGATTCCACCTGCCGCCGCAACTTCTGCAACGGCTCGCCGTAGAACTCCTCCACCTTGCCGCACCCCAGGCAGATCACGTGGGCGTGCGCTTGCTTCATCCGGGTCTCGTAATAGTGCTGGTCGCCGCCGTAGTGCATCAGGTCCAGCTCATCCACCAGCCCGCTGTCCTTCAAGAGCTTGAGCGTGCGGTACACCGTCACCCGGTTCAGTTTCGGATCGCGCTGCTGGGCCAGCCGGTAAAGATGCTCGGCGTCCAGATGTTGCCCGGAACTATCCAGAAGATCCAGCAGGATCTTCCGCTGCCGTGTCAAGCGAACGCCCCGCTTTTTCAGCGACTCCTTGATGCTGTCCAGCGCCATCGAGATCCCTCCCTCGGGCCGCACGGTCCGGCTGACCGGGCCCACCCCATTCCTGACCACCGGACCCGGAGGCTCCACTTAAGACTCTACCACGGCAGCCAATATCGCCTGCCACTGCCGCCCTGCACTTTGATCAGGGCTCAGCGCTACAACGGCTTTTTGAAAATGCAGTTGCGAATCCAGGTTCTGGTATTTTACCTTGGGTCACGGAGCATGCCTGATGCCTGAACAACAACCTGCCTCCCCTAATTCCACGGCGGCCGCCTGGCGGGAGTTCCCGCTGGCGCTGCTGCGGATCGCCATCGGCTGGCACTTTCTCTATGAAGGTGTGACGAAGCTGCTCGACCCCGCCTGGACCTCAGCCGGTTATTTGCAGTCCAGCACGGGCTTGCTCGCCGGCTTGTTCCATTGGCTCGCTTCCAGCCAGGGCGTGTTGCGCGTGGTGGACCAGCTCAATATATGGGGGCTCATCCTCATCGGGCTCGGATTGATGCTGGGCGCCGCCACCCGGCCGGCCGCCCTCGCCGGAATCTTGCTCCTGGCTCTTTACTACCTCGCTTATCCACCCCTGTTTTCGCCCGCACCGGCCGGCGCCGGCGAGGGTCACTACCTGCTCATCAACATGAACCTGGTCGAGCTACTGGCCCTTGCCGTGGTGGTTGCTTTCCCGGCTGCGAGCTGGGGATTGCAAGGCCTGCTCGCGCGGCGGGCCCGGGCGGCCGGTGAGGCCGGGGCCGCCGGGGGACAGGATAAAGCCGTCCCCTCTTATCTCGCCCACGTCTCCCGGCGCCAGCTTGTCACCGCCTTGGCCGGACTCCCCTTCCTCGGCGCCTTCGTGATCGCCGCCCTCAAAAAACACGGTTGGAAAAGTTTCGAGGAAATCCAGCTCGCCAAGGCGCAACCGGTTGACGCCATCAGCGGCGCCACCATCAAGACCTTCCAGTTCTCCACCCTCGCCGACTTGAAGGGCACCCTGCCCCAGGGACGGATCGGCAATGTCACACTCAGCCGCATGATTCTCGGCGGGAATCTCATCGGCGGCTGGGCCCACGCCCGCGACTTGATCTATGCCTCCAAGCTCGTCCGCGCTTACCACACCCGCGACAAGATTTTTGAAACCCTGGCGCTGGCCGAGTCTTGCGGCGTGAACGCGATCCTCACCAACCCGCTGTTGTGTGAGGTCGTCAACGACTACTGGCGCAACGGCGGCAAGATCCAGTTCATCTCCGATTGCGGGGGCAAGGACCTGCTCGAGATGATTCAGAAGTCCATCGATCACGGCGCCTGCGCCTGCTACATCCAGGGCGCTATCGGCGACCGCCTGGTGAAGGAGGGCAATTTCGACCTGATGGCGAAGGCGCTCGAGCTGATCCGCCGCAACGGCCTGCCCGCCGGCATCGGAGGGCACTACCTGAAGACCGTCGAGGAATCAGTCAACCACGGCCTCAAGCCCGACTTCTGGATGAAAACTCTCCATCGCACCGATTACTGGTCTGCCACGCCGACGCGCGAGAAGGACAACATCTGGTGCGAGCAACCGGAGGAAACCATCGCTTACATGAGCCGGTTGAAAGAGCCGTGGATTGCTTATAAGATCCTGGCCGCCGGCGCCATTCACCCGAAGACGGGCTTCCAGTATGCCTTCGAAAACGGTGCTGATTTCATCTGCGTCGGGATGTATGATTTCCAGATTGTCGACGACGTCAACCTGGCCGCTAATGTCCTGAACGGCGGGTTGCGCCGCCAGCGGCCCTGGTGCGCCTGAGCCTGCGGCTTCCCTGCCCTGCGGAGCATCTACGCCCGGCCCACCAGGCGCTCGAACACTTTTCGTTGTTCGGTCATCGCCTGCACCTTGTCCGGCGGGTTCGTCCGCGCCTCCAGCAAGACCCAGCCCCTCCAGCCGGCTTGCTGGAACAGCTTGAAGAGCTCCGCGTAAGGATAGTCGCCGGTGTTCAACTCCCTTACGTGCGCCGTGTCGCCCAGGCGGCTCTTCACCAGGTTGAAGTTGTATTCCAGGCCCCGCCCGTTCAAATCCGAATCGTTCGAGTTCCAGCAAACGCCGACGTTCCGGTTGTCGGCCACGTCCATGATGGCCTTGATCACCGGTAGTTCGCTGGTGCCCCGGCCGTGCACCTCGAGCCGGATCCGTTGCCCGTACTTGGCGCCATAAGCGCCGACCTCGTTGAGCGCCTTGCCGATCTGCTCGATCGTCTTCTGGTGCGGAACGCCTTTGACAAAGCCGTTCGGTTTCACCTTGACGCCGGTTCCGCCGCAGTCGTGCATCAGTTGAATGTATTGCTTGGTCAGCTCGATGTTGTGCTTCAGCCTGGCCGGGTCATTGTCGTGGAATTGCGCGTTCGAGCCATAACCGACCAGCGTTACGGGGCTCTGCTCGAAGCGGCGCCGGACCTCGCGGCGCTCCGCTTTGCTTAGCGATGGCTCGACCCCATGGGCGTGCTCGGTCCGCAACTCCACGCCCAGCAGCCCGGAGCGCTCGCAGGCGTCGATCAGGGTGGGCAAGTCCATGTCCTTGCCCCACAGGTAGGTTACAAAGCCAATGCGCATGCCGCCGGCCTTTGTGCCGCCGGTGGCTGCCGGTCCCAGGTGAAAGCCGGCCGCGGCCGCCAGCGGCGCGCCGCCGAGAAACTCACGCCGATTGATTCCACTCATGCCATCTCCCTTCATCACTCGTGCCCACGTCTCTCTATTCAACCACCAACCGGCTTCCGGCCGCAGGCGTGAGCGCCGCCAGTCACCCGTCGTAGAAGGCTCGCCGGTTTCCGCGGTTCCTGCAGTGAACTCTTGCCCCGCTGATTTCACTTTCCTTCACTCGCCGGTCATGGCCGTCGGTTCCCGTGAGAGTCCCTCTTCCCTGCGGGTGCCTTCCTTCGTGTGCTTTGATTAAATTTAGGGCTGCTTCCGCGAAGCTGCGCAATGTCCATTTGTGATGCACGCCTGGGTTCCCGTTCTACTCGCTCTCTCCGCCCTCAACCCATCGGCTGGTCTAGCAGGGTGGCGGCTCTGCTGGTATCCGCGCTCTGGGGTGGCAACCTGGTGGCCCTCAAGCTCGGTTTGTCGGCCTTTCCCCCTTTCTGGAGCGCTTTCTGGCGGATGCTGCTGGGCGTCGTTGCCGTCGCGGCCTGGGCGCGCTACTGCCACCTCTCGCTGCGCCTCCGCTCCGGAGAACGCCGGGCGCTCGTCGCCCTGGGGTTGGTATTCGCGGTGCAGATCGCGTTGCTGAACTTGGGTACCAACTGGACCTCGCCCGCCTACGCCGTGGTGCTGATCAACGCCCATCCGATCTTCGCGAACCTGATCGGCCATTTCGTGGTCACCGAAGAGCGCTTGACCCGCCTGCGGATCCTGGGACTGGCGCTAGCCTTTGGCGGTATTTCCTACGTCGTGCTTGGCCGGCCCGTGGCGGCACTGGCCGCCCGTCCGCTATTGGGAAATTTTTTGCTCGTCGTCTCCGCTTTTCTCGTCGGCCTCCGCACCGTGTATATGCGGTGGCTTATCCAGTCGATCGAGCCGGAACGGGCCCTACTCTGGCAGATGCTCATCTCATTGCCGTTCTTCCTCGGGCTGGCGGCCGGGATCGAGCCGCTAACCGTGGGGCCGCTGACTGCCGCGCCGGTGGCCGCCCTGCTTTATCAGGGGATCCCGGTTGCCGGGGGGTGCTTCATCATCTGGACACTGTTGCTCCGGCGGCACAGCGCCGGCTCGTTGTCAATGTTCGCGTTCACGGTTCCGTTTTTCGGGATTTTCTTCAGTGCGCTCATCTTCTCCGAACCGGTCACCGGGCGGGTCCTGCTGGGCGCGGTTCTGGTAACCGCCGGCATCGGCATTGTCACCCGCCGTCCCGCGAGCCGCTGATTGGGCCGCCAAGTCGAACCCCTCCCGCCGAACGCCGGCCGGCGCGCTTTACACGTCGCACAAGGCGACGGCCTCGGCCAGCGACGTCATCGGATCCCGGGTCGGAATGAACTCGTGAGCGAAGTAGCCATCGAATTTCAAATCGACGATCGCCTTCGCGATCGCTTTGTAATTCAGCTCCTGGGTGTCGTCGATTTCGTGCCGGCCCGGGTTACCGCCGGTGTGAAAGTGGGCGATATAGTCGATGTTGTCGCGAATGGTCCGGATGATGTCGCCCTCCATGATCTGCATGTGGTAGATGTCATACAGCAATTTCACCCGCGGTGAATTGACCCGTTTGCACAGCTCGACGCCCCAGGCCGTCCGGTCACACTGGTAATCCGGATGGTTCACCTTGCTGTTGAGCAGCTCCATGATGATCGTCACGCCCAGATCTTCGGCCTGTGCCTTTACCTTGTTCAGCAGCAGCGCGCAGTTCTCCCAGGCCTCCTCGTCGGACATGTTGCGCCGGTTACCGGAAAAGCAAATGAGGTTTGGCACCTCGTGCTTTTTCGCCAGGGGTAGCAGCCGGCGGAAGTTCACTTCGATTTGCCGGTGGTTGGCCTTCACGTTCAGCCCGTCCTTGATGCTGCAAATGCCGTTGCCGACCGCGCATTTCAATCCGTACCGGGCCACTACCGGCCACTCGTCCGCCGAAAGCAAGTCAATTGCCGCCAGCCCCATCCGCGACGCCTGCTCGCAAAGCTCTTCGAGCGTCATCTTCCGGTAACACCACTTGCAAACGGACTGTTTCAGCCGGCCGCTTTTCACCACCCTGCCGGCGTCGCCGGCCTGGCCCGCCGCCAGCAGACCGGCCCCGGCGGTCCCGGTCATCAGGGCTCTCCGGCTCAGTTGCCCGCGCTGGTTTGTTTTCATTCTCGGCACACCTCCTGTCCATCTCTGCAGCAGGCCCGGCTAAGGCCCGCGGCCGCCTCCTCATCATCGTTCACCCGGCCCGCGCAAGCAAGCCGCCGGGCCCGCTTCAGGGCTCCGGCAGCCGGGAAGCGTTCTTGCCCGGCCGCGGTACAATACCCCATTATGACCCGACTCATTGTGGCGCTGTGTTTCGGAGCTGCGCTTGCCGCCGCTCCCGCGGATGAATTCCCCACCCAGGCGGGAAAACTGAAGATCACGCCCATCCGGCACGCCAGCCTGATGATTGAGGCCGGCGGCCAGGTCATTCACGTGGACCCGGTCGGCCAGGCCAACTACGAAGGGCTCCCCAAGGCGGATATTGTGCTGATCACCCATACCCACGGGGACCATTTCGTTCCGAAGCTCATCGCCTGGTTGCGCAAGCCCGGCGCCGTGGTCATCGCCCCGGAGGCGGCGGCGAAAGCGGTGCCCGACGCCAGGGTGTTGCGCAACGGGCAATCGGCGACCATCGGCCCGTGGCGGTTCGACGCCGTGCCGATGTACAACAGCAAGCGCGAGCGCTCGCCCGGCCGGCCGTACCACCCGAAGGGATTCGGCAACGGCTACGTGGTGACCTATGGCGGGCTGCGCATCTACATCGCCGGCGATACGGAGGGCATCCCGGAAATGCGGGCTTTGAAAAATATCGATGTGGCCTTCATCCCCATGAATCTGCCGTACACGATGCCGCCCGAGGAGGCCGCCGATGCGGTCAAGGCTTTCCATCCCAAGGTCGTCTACCCGTATCATTACCGCGGCTCGGACCTTTCCGTGTTTGAGAAAGCCCTGGCCGGAACCGGCATCGACGCCCGCCTGCGCAACTGGTATCCGTGAGGGTGGCGGAGACGTCATATCCCGACTCGAGGGTTATAAAAAAGCGCGGGCGAGCGGGACAATGAAATCCACTCCGGCTACCACCCGGCGGCTCAGGCGCTCGTCATTGGTGATGAAGAGATTGCACCGGGCGCGGGCGGCACAGGCTAGTTGGATCGCGTCCGGGGGACGAAGGGTGCGGTCCCGCCGCAGTTCTGCGTAAGTTCGTGCGGCCTCGCGGTCGAACGGAATGAGCAGCACAGCCGCCGAGCTGAGAGCCGCCTCGTAGCGTTCGGCGAGGCCCGCCTCCTTCTCGCGAAGTGGCTTCACCAGCACCTCGCCCAGCGTCATTGTAGACGTGCAAAGCTCATCTGCTCTTTCGATCATGCGCCGGCGTAATGCCACAACCCGGTCATGCAATTCTCCGTGCCACTCCCAGAGGTATAAGAACAGATTCGTGTCCCAAAAAATGCGGCTCATTGCCACCCTCTCCGCAACTCATCGACGTACGCGTCCGGGTGCTCATGCTCCAAACGGATCCGGCGCCCAGCTCCAGCCAGAGCCAGAACCGGATCACCCTGCGTAGTGTCGCCTGCGCCCGGTTTCGCATACTCCTGTTCCCACCACTTGAGTAAGTAATGGTATTTCCCCGGAATCTTGCCGGGCTCCGGATGGGTCTTACCGGTGCGCTCCGGATGCCGAGGATCCCCCGGGCGGTAAAGCCGCCGCGTGTGCTTTCCAGTGGCGAACAGCATCGCGTGACGGCCCGGATTCGGTGGCCGGTTCGCCACCGCGTGCATAGTGGCATATACCCGGACTCCCGGACGCAAGCTGCCATGAAGATTCTCCCGGTGCGCCCGCTCTACTATCTCACCAATCTCGAAGTCCTGGCGGGAAGGATTCTCGCGATGGAGCAAGGCGGTGGCGATCCACACCTCGTCGGCAACGGTGATAGGTTGGTCTACTAGGTTCATAGGTTTATACCTCGATACCTAACATGTTACGCCCTTCGGGGGGATGTGTCAAGACGGGTCCGCAGCCGGGACAAGGAACCGGGGAGGGACCGCCGGTGCGCTGCTCATCCGCTCGGCTTGGTATTGATGCCAGGAAGTCACTCGGACTGCCACGGATCGCGCCGTGAGTTCACCTGAACCCCTGGCGCAGAGGCCGGTTCAAGCCAGCTTCGGCGTCATCCGGAGCGCTTTGCCGCCCCTGTGTCAGTCTTGCGTTTGCGGAGCCGCACGCCCGCTTTTCTGCCCGCCGGAAACTTCATGACCAGGATCCCGCCGCGGTCGGCCGTATCCTCGTACAGCTCTTCCTCATCCACTTCGATGTCGCAAACGGCCCCCGGCTCCAGCCCGATCACGTAATAGGTTGCGGCTTCGGCCGCGTCCACCTGGAACCGGCTCCGGCTTCGGGCGGGTACCACCACGGTGTGACCCAGCGCCAGCGGTTCGCGGAAGTCCTTCCAGCTCAGCGGCTGGATCTTCCCGTCGGTGAAGCGCTGCATCACACCGCCGTCCAGGTAGAACCAGTCCGCGCCGCTGTCCCAGGAGGAGCGAACCACCAGGGCGCCGCGCACCGGGTCGTGAAAGCTCAACGGGGCATTGTAATAGCTCAGGCCCGGCTGGTACGGGTTGCCCCAGAGGAACTCGTAGGTGATTCCGAACGGGCCGCGCATCAGGAACGAATCCCGCATTGCCCAGCCCTGCAGGAACTGCGTTTCCAGCGCATTGGGATCGAAGGCGATCAGACTCAAATCGGCCGCCCGGGCCAGCGCGGCCGCCCGCAGATCCGGTTCACCGGCATCCGGAATCAAGGGGATATGGAACTCGTTCTCGGCACCCGGGTAGACGGCCGGATAATAGGTCAGCAGCAGGTACAGCGGAAAGGAAGTGAAGTAGCGGCGGTCATCCAGGCGGAGGTCGATGCGCACCGTGTCCCGGATGGCGTGCAGGATCTCCATCAGCGGATACGCTTGGTCGCGAGGGATCATGTTGCGCCCCTGGCGCAGCCCAGGAATGATCTTACCGCGCCACCAGTCCTTGACCACCCACTCGATTTCCCGCTCCCCGATGCCCTCGACGTACCCGGCCAGGGCGATGGCCGCAAACAGGCGCGAGCGGACCGTGGCGATCGTCTCCGGCGATCTGCGGCGGCTGAGCGCATGCTGGAGTTTTTCGATGAGCCGGTTGCGCTCGGCGGCGCTGAGCAGGTCCTGACACCAGTCGAAAACCAGGGCGAGCTGGCGCGGGTCGTCGCCGTAGTCGACCGCCCAGCGGATCGCCTGCCGCCCGTAAGCGGAACCCCCGCCGGCCGCGTAGAACAATGCTCCGGCGAAACCCGGCTCCGGCATCCGTGCGTTGCTGCTCATGAGCGCTTCGAACTGTGTCCACCGGGTGGTTCGCCGTTCGCGTTCCCGCCGCAACAGGCGATGCCGGCGCGCTGTCAGCAGCAGTCTTGGATGCGGTGCGTCGACGCTGAAGTCTTCCTGCGCGGCGGCCGGGCGGCCGGGCATCGCCACGCTCAGAACCATGAAGAAGGGGACGATCAACCGCCGCGGAGACATCTGGTTCGATTGTGTCACACTGACACACCTGCCGCATCCGGCCGGCCCAGGCGCCGGCCCAACCAGCCTCGCTGGCCCTTTGTTATCAATGCGAGACAAGGGGGTGGATGTTGGCAGTCCGCTTGCTATATAGTGGAGTGAATTGATGGAACACTCTCAAACCTGCCCTCTGTTGCAACGGGTAGGCGGAGGAAGCGCGCGGGATTCAAATAAGCGTGCTTGCGGGAATCGGTGTTCAAGAAGTACTTAAGCCGCCCCTTCGTCCGGCTGCTGGTTGCATCAGAGGGGTTTTTTTAGCAGGTCAGTGTTTCGTCGATTCCAGACAGAGCCTGCCCGGGATTATCGGTTTCGGTTTCCGTCTGGCATCCAAGGTGGAGGATATAGAGGACGCGGGCCCCACCGGGATGGAACGTGACAGCGGGTGTTTCGATAACCAGACGGCCCGACGCCGGATCCCTGCCCGACCATGGGCGTGCCGCCCCGGAGCCGGCTGCTTGCGGCCCCTCGCCCGGTTCCGGGGCATTCCTTCGCTGGATCAGTTTTTTCTCATCACCAGTTCGTAGTGGGCGAACGGGCCCCGGGAAAACCGCTGCCGGTGTATCACCGTGAGCGCGCATTTCTCGAAAGCCGCTTCGATCTCGCTCAACGTGTAAAGCCCGTAGTTTCTCAGTAATGGTCCGGCCAGCTTCGCTGCCAGCGCCGGGAAAACCAGGTCGTGCCAGATCAGGTAGCCTTCCGGCCGCAGGACTCTGGCGACTTCCCGCACCGCCGCCCGCCAGTCCGGCACGTGGTGAAAAACATTCTGCGAAACCACCAGGCTGAAACTCGCGCCGGCGAAGCTGAGCCTGGCGGCATCCTCGACCTGGAAGCGCAGCCGCTCCGATTCCGCGTGCATGCTCCTGGCTACGGCGATCTGGTCTGGATCATAATCGGCGCCAACCACATTCATCCCGCAGCTTTCGGCCAGGAAGGCCGAGACCGCCCCGATACCGCAGCCCAGCTCCAGCGCATCCAGTGGCGCCGGTATATCCAGCTCACCGAGCAGGCGCCGTATCTTCGCGATATTGCGCTCGGCTTTTCTGCGCCGGTTGACGAGTCTCTTTTCCAGCCAGCTCATCTTCATGGCAGGTTCCCTTCCAGAAGGCGAATCTGATCCGTGCGCGGCGCCGGGCCCGTCGTCACTTAAGGGCCCTGGCGAGCCTCCACATCCTCGCCAGAATCCACTGTTGCAGAAAAGTGCGATTTACGCAAGCTATTGCCGCCAAGGCAATGTCGCGCTTTGAGCTGTACACGGCGGAATTGACAGTCCTACAAGCTCGTTGACAGGGAACTATTCATGGGCTAACATCGACTAGGACGTGATTGGCGGCTCGATCTATCTGGTCGCGGAAAACTGGCCGGGCCGGAGGCGGGCCGAAACAGGGGTAAATGGGCAGGAGGTGAGTCATGCTGCCTCCTTGCCGCAAGACAGTGAATTTTGAGGAGATGATGACAATCCCAAGAATCGGCAAGATCCTTGCCATATTCGCACTGTGCTTGATTTTCAGCGCAGTTGGTTACGCACAATCTGATACCGCCCAGATATCCGGCTACGCCAAGGACTCCACCGGCGCCGTGATACCCGGCGCGAACGTCACTCTGACCAATGAGACTACCGGACTCGAACGTCAGACTACGACCAATGAATCCGGCTACTACGTGGTCTCGAATCTGCCGCCCGGCTTTTACACCCTGGCGGTGGAGGCGCCTGGCTTCAAGCGCTTCGTAAAAACTCAGAATAAATTGGACCCGAACATTGCCACCACGGTGGACGCGGTGCTTGAGATCGGCGCCGTCACCGAAACCGTCGAGGTCACGGCGACGGCGGTGGCCATCCAGTCGGAAACCGCCACCGTCGGCCGGCTGGTGGAATCGACCCAGATTCAATCCATGGTGCTCAACGGCCGCAACCCGCTTTACCTGGCCATTCTCAAGCCAGGTGTCACCCGGACCGGCCCCCTCGGCTTCAGTTACGGGTTGACCTCAGGGAGCCTGTACATCAACGGCTCCCGCCGGCAGGACAACATCATCACCTTCGACGGGGCCGTGAATATGCGCACGCGCGCCAACGGCACCAGCATCGGCACCGCGGACCTGGAAACGGTGCAGGAGATGCAGATCCTCACTGCGAATTACAACGCCGAGTACGGGCGAGCCTCCGGGGGTCAGATCCGTTTCGTCACCAAGAGCGGCAGCCGTGATTTCCACGGCAGTTTTTACGAGTACTTCCGCAACACGAAGCTGGACGCCAACACCTGGTCGCGCAACCGGGCCGGCCAGGAGCGGGACCCGAACAAGTTCAATCAGTTCGGCTATATCCTCAGCGGACCGGCTTACATCCCCGGCAAGTGGAACACCGACCGCAGTAAGCTGTTCTGGTTGTGGGGCCAGGAATGGGCCCGGCGGCGGCGGGGGCGGACCACCATCATTACCGTACCCTCGCTGGCGATGCGGAGCGGGGATTTCTCCGAATTGTTAGACCCGGGTAACTCGTTCTTCGGCAAAGTAAAAACCATCAATGACCCGGACACCGGCGCGCCGTTCCCGAACAATGTCATTCCTTCGAGCAGGCTGAGTTCCAACGGATTGGGCTTTCTGAACGCGTACCCGGAACCGATCCCTGGGTTCTTGCAGGGGACGAGTAATTTCATCCAGTCCCGGCCGCAGCCGATGAACCAGCGGAAAGATACCCTCTCGATCGACTTCCTGCCTACGATGAACCACACCTTCCGGTTCCGGTTGCAGAACTTCAACTTTATCGAGAAGGAAGCATTCCGGGGCGGGACGGACCGCGCCAGACGGATCATCGACCGGCCCAACCGGACCTACACGCTGAACTACATTTACACGCTCAGCCCCACCACGGTGAATGAGTTCCTGGCCAGTGTCAGCTACGACCGCGTCTATCTGACCGTCCCAAATGAAGAAGGGCTGGCCAATCGCAGCCGGTACGGCATCGACTACCCGTACATTTTCCCGGAACGCAAGGAAATCTATGACAAGATCCCGACCATCGACATCACCAACTTCCAGCGGGTGGATGGCGGACCATACCCAGCCAAGTCTTCCGGCCCGATTTACCAGCTTTCCAATAACACCACCAGGATTATGGGCAACCACACGTTTAAGTTCGGCGTGCGATACGAACGGGCCGGCCAGAACGACTTCGACCAGATCAACGTGAGCGGCGTTCCCGGGGGGACGAATAACCAGAACGGCCGCTTCGTCTTCGACGACAAGCGCGCCGGCGCGCCGGGCACCGGACTGGCGGTGGCCAACGCGGCCATGGGTCTGTTTACCACCTACGCTGAGATCGGCCCCCGCGCCTACACACCCTACCGCAGCAACATGTTCGAGTGGTTCGTCCAGGATTCCTGGAAGGTTACGCCGAAGCTGCGTCTGGAGCTCGGCGTCCGGCACACCTGGATGCAGCCTTATTACTACAGCCTGTGGCGGAACATGGCCGTCTTCGATCCCAACCGCTACGACCCGTCCAAGGCCGTGGTCCAGGATCCGAAAACCGGTAACATCTTGAGCGGCGAACGCTATAACGGCGTGGCCATTCCTGGCAAGGGCTGGCCGGAAGCGGCGCGCGGCCGTGTCTTCATTGCCGACACCGGAGAGTTTGATTATTTGTTCACCGGCGGCAGCAAGACGTGGGGCAAGACCCAGTGGGCGAACTTCCAACCCCGCATCGGCCTGGCCTACCGCATCAACGAGAAGACCGTGGTCCGCTCCGGCGTGGGGCGCTTCTTCTCCCGGCCCGGAGTGGCGGATAACATCTTCCTGGGTGGCAACCCTCCCTTCCAGCCGATGGTTTCCATCAGCAACGGTCTGGCGGACGACCCCGGTGCCGGCGAAGCAACCGGCTTCCCGCAGTTCTTCATGACCATGGACCCCGTCTTCAAGATCCCTAGCGCCTGGAACTGGAACGTCACCGTCCAGCGCGAGGTCGGCTTCAACACCACCGTTGAGGTGGGCTACGTGGGGCGCGTGGGGCTCCACATGGAGCGGGTGCGCGACATCAACCAGCTCCGGCCCGGAACCCTGCAGGATCCAGCCAATGCAGGCATCAACCCGAACGTGCTGAGGCCTTACAAGGGCTTCGCCGCGATCAATCTTGGAGAGAACGCCGCCCGCTCGGAATACAACGGGCTGCAAATCTCGGCGAACCGCCGCTTCAGCGACGGCCTCCTGTTCGGCATTGCCTACACGCTGTCGGAAAGCAAGGACAACGCCGACTATCGCCGCGACCAGATTTACAACAACTATGACGATTCGAACTTCTGGGGGTGGTCGGACTACGACGCCCGTCACGTGATGGTCATCAACTTTGTCTACGAGTTGCCAGTGTTCAAGGACAAGTCCGCGCTGACCGGCAAGCTGCTCGGCGGCTGGCAGCTCAGCGGCATGATCCAGTTCCAGACGGGCACGCCGTTGACCATCGGAAGAACCGGCGACTACGCCGGAATCGGCGTCACCAACTTCCAGCCTTGGGAGGTGCTGGGCGATCCGAAGCTGCCTTCGAGCGAACAGGCCTTCTCCCAGGGCAAAACGGATGACAACTTCTTCTTCCGGACCACCGACGCCAGCGGAAATCCCTTGTTTGTCGCGCCGGATCCGGGAACGTTCTCCAAGACCCAGAACCGCAACAGCTTGCTGCACCGGCAAGGCTGGCAGAACTGGAACATGGGACTGTTCAAGGATTTCGCGATCACCGAGCGGCAGAGCCTTCAGGTGCGGGCGGAGTTCTTCAACTTGCCGAATCACCCGAACTGGGGGAACCCGAACACCAATCCGACCAGCGCCACCTTCGGTAAGATCACCAGCAAGAGTAACAACCGTAACATTCAGCTCAGCCTGCGTTACTCGTTCTGATTCGCAACGCTCGAGCGTTAATCACGGCCCCGGCCTCCGCCAGGAGAGCCGGGGCCGCTTACCAGCTCAACGTTCCTGACCGCGGCTCTTCATCCGGGTTGGGCAGGTAGAGCGTCCGGCACTTCTCGCAGCGGTAAATCTCCGCGCCGGCCCCGTATCTCTGCTTGACTTCATCACCGAAGAAGTACCACCGTTTCAGGTGGCCAGTGCACAGCTTGCCTTTCGCGTTCTTCTCATTGCAGGCTCGCTGGCGCGGGAGCCGCACCTTGACCTTGGTGCCGTCGCTGAGCGTGGCTACTACGTTCGGATCTGGCGATTGCCCGGCGGTGGTGGCGCCCGCCGTGGAGGCTGCTTTTTCTTCGGGCATGGCTCAAAGCAGAAAGTATAGCACCCCGCCGCAGGCCGGCTTTTCCGGCAGGCTGGAGACGCTGCCGGAGGAGACTCGGCCGCGCCGCCGCTGCGGGCCGGAAAAGCCTCATCCTCTCAATGAGTTCTGCTAAAATGATAGGTACGCCTCGCCCTCCATTCTGTGGCGAAGAAAAGGGAAAAATCAGAGCTTATTTCAAGGAGTTCCATTGGCCGATCCATCAGATCCGGAAACCCCTCAGAATCCTCCACCGGGCCCCGGTTCCCAGTTGCCGTTGAACGGTGTGCTGGGCAAGGGGATGATCCCCATCAACATCGAAGAGGAGATGCGCCGCTCCTACCTGGATTACGCCATGAGCGTGATCATCGGGCGGGCGCTGCCCGACATTCGCGACGGGCTGAAGCCGGTGCACCGGCGCATCCTGTACACCTTGCACGAGATGGGCCTGCACTACAACCGGCCCACGCGCAAGTGCGCCAAGATCGTCGGCGAGGTCATGGGCAAATACCACCCGCACGGCGACGCGGCTATCTACGACACGCTCGTCCGGCTGGCCCAGGACTTCGTGATGCGGTACCCGCTGGTGCAGGGACAGGGGAACTTCGGCTCCGTGGATGGCGATCCCCCGGCGGCGATGCGCTACACCGAGGCCCGGCTGGCGCGCCTGGCCGAGTCCCTGCTGGCCGACATCGACAAGGAAACCGTCGACTTCCGCCCGAACTACGATGAAAGCGAACAGGAACCGGAGGTCCTGCCGGCCCGCATTCCGAACCTGCTGATCAACGGGGCTTCCGGCATCGCCGTCGGCATGGCGACCAACATCCCGCCGCACAACCTGAACGAGATCATCGAAGCCACGATCACCCTGGTCAAGAAGCCCGGCGCCACGCTCGAAGAAATCATGGAGCACGTCCAGGGACCGGATTTCCCCACCGGCGCCTTCCTGCTCGGCCGCCAGGGGATCCTGGACGCCTTCCGCACCGGCCGCGGTTCCCTTAAGCTCAGGGCCAAGGCGACCATTGAGCAGACCGGCAAGGATCGTCACGCCATCATCGTCACCGAAATCCCTTACCAGGTGAACAAAGCCCGGCTGATTGAAACCATCGCCTCGCTGGTCAACGACAAGAAGATCGAGGGGATCTCCGACATCCGCGACGAGAGCGACCGCGAAGGCATGCGCATCGTCATCAGCCTGAAGCGCAACGAGCAGCCCGAAGTAGTCCTCAACAACCTGTACAAGCATACGCAGATGCAGGTGAACTTCGGCGTGATCATGCTGTCGATCGTCAACGGGCAGCCGCGCCAGTTGGGCCTGGTGGACATCCTGCTGCGCTTCATCGATCACCGCATCGACGTCGTGCGCCGCCGCACGGACTACCTGCTGCGAAAGGCCCGCGACCGGGAGCATCTTTTGCTCGGCTTCCAGAAAGCGCTGGAGAATCTGGACGAAGTGATCCGGCTGATTCGCGCTTCCAGCTCCCCGAAAGAGGCGCGGGACGGGCTGATGGGCCGCTTCGAGTTCACCGAACGCCAGGCCCAGGCGATCATCGAACTGCAGCTTCAGCGCCTCACCGGGATGGAGCGGCAGAAGATTCTGGATGAGCTGGCTGAAGTGCAGCGCAAGATCGGCGAGTACCTGGAGATCCTCGGTTCCGACAAGATTCTGCGCGGCGTCATCATCAAGGAGCTGCGCGAGCTCCAGAAGCAGTTTGGCGATGAGCGCCGCACGCGGATCGTGGAGGACCCCGGCGAGATCCGGATCGAGGACCTGGTGCAGATGGAGGACGTCGCCGTCACCGTCACCCGGGGCGGCTACCTGAAGCGGACGCCGGTGGATACTTACCGGCGGCAGTCACGCGGCGGCAAGGGACGAATCGGGATGACGACGCGCAGCGAAGACGTCGTCGAACATCTGCTGATCGCCAACACGCACACTTACTTGCTGATCTTCACCAACAAGGGAAGGGTCTACTGGCTGAAGATCTTCGAGATCCCCGACGCCGGCACTGCCAGCCGGGGCAAGCACATCTCCGGGCTGATCAACCTCCAGCCCGGCGAGTCCGTCAAGGCATTTCTGTCGATACCGGACTTCCAGCCCGACCGGTACGTGGTCATGGCCACGGCCCGGGGCGTCATCAAGAAGTGCGCGCTCACCCAGTTCAGTCATCCCCTGTCGCGCGGCATCATCGCCGTGGGTCTGGATGAGGGGGATGAACTGATTTCGGCGCGCATCTCCACCGGAGAGGACTACATCTTCATTGCCACCCACGACGGCAAAGCGATTCGATTCCTGGAAACCGAGGTTCGCCCGATGGGACGGCCGGCGCGCGGGGTTCGCGCCATCCGGCTCGATGAAGGCGACTACGTGGTCGGCATGGAAGTGGTCCGGGAGAAAGACCTCATTCTGTCCATTTCCGAGCTCGGCTACGGCAAGCGGACCCCGCTCAGCCGTTACCGCGTGACCGCCCGCGGCGGCAAGGGCGTCATCAACATGAAGACCACCCGGCGGGTGGGCAAGGTCATCGGGATCTTGCCGGTGAAGGAGAACACCGACCTGATGATCATCTCCATGGAGGGCAAGATCATCCGTATCGAGGCCAGCGAGGTCCGCAGAGTCGGGCGCAGCGCCCAAGGTGTCCGGCTGGTCCGCCTGAATGAGAATGACCAGGTGGCCGCCGCCTGCGTGGTGCCGGAGGCCGGCAATGGAAACGGTGAAGCCGCGAACCGGACCAACGGCCAGGGATTGCTGCCGCTACAGTAAAGCTCCCCGGAACCGCGCTGCCGGGGCCTGCCGGCAACGCGCCCGGGGCTACGCCTTGGGAACGATCTTGAAGACGTAGGCGTAATCACACGGCTTTCGGCTGGGAAAGCTAAGCTCCAGCCCTTCGCTGGTGAGACGCCACGGAATCTTCTCGCTGGAGCCGAGCATCGTCACCGACTGGATGCCGCCCGGGCCGATCGGGTTCTGCTTGCTGATCGACTTGATGGTGAACTTTCCGTTCTTGGGCCAGTCAAACACTGTCGCGTAGACCGTGTCACCCTGCCGGGTGAAGCGCACCGCGTCCGGCCCCATCCTCATCTTGCGCCGTTTCGGATTCCGGGGTTTGTAATCCGGGGCGGTGTAAGGCACCTCGCCGCCCTCGCCGGCGACGCGCCAGGGGCGGCTGCCATAGACAGCCTCGCCGTTGACGCGGAGCCATTTGCCGATTTCGGTGAGCGCGTGGACCTCTTGCTGGCGGAGCGTTCCGTCCGGCTTGGGACCGATGCTCAGCAGCAGGTTGCCGTTCTTACTCACGATATCCATCAGGTGCTCGATCAGCATGCCCACCGGCCAGAAGCCGCTGTCCTTGACGTAGCACCAGCCCTGGATGGAGACCTTGTCGTCACTTTGCCACTTCCAGGGCTGGATCGAGTCCTGGCTGGCTCGCTCGAAATCCGGTACCGCTTCATCGGGTTTCATGATGCCGCGCTTGTACGTAATGACGACGCCCTTGTTCCATTCGCGGCTCCGGTTGTAGTAATCGGCGACCACCTGGTACATCGCGTCGGTGAAATAGGGCTTGTCATACTTCACCTGGGCGTCGATGACGCCGCCGTCGACGAAGATGTAATCCGGCTGGTAGTTGTCGATCAGCTCCATCATGACGTCCTTCCAGTGCTGGGCGTCCTCGGGGCGGGGCGGATCGTCGTCTCCGCGGCGCTTGCCGTACAAGCCTTCATACTGCGGGTCCCAGTTGTCGTAATTGGGCCGGAAGGTGTAGTAGCGCCAGTGCCGGCCGTAGTGGGTGGAAACGCCGGCCTTCAGGCCGTGCTCACGAACGGCGGCGGTGAGTTCGCCAACGATATCGCGTTTCGGCCCCATCCGCTTCGCGTTGAACGGGATCACCTTGGAGTCCCACATGGCGAAGCCGTCATGGTGCGTGGCGGGCGCCGCCACGTAACGGGCGCCGGCTTGCTGGAACAGCCTGGCGTAAGCGTCCGGGTCGAACTTGGCGGCCGTCAGCATGGGAATGAAGTCCTTGTAGCCGAACTTGTCGAGCGGGCCCCAGGTCTTGATGTGATGCTCATAGACGGGGGAGCCTTCGATGTACATGTAGTGTGGATACCACTCGGTCTGGAAAGCCGGGACCGAGAACGGCCCCCAGTGCATGTAGATACCGAACTTGGCGTCCTGGTACCACTGCGGGACCCCGTAACCGATCAGTGATTCGTGCGTCGGCTGGAACTCAGCCGCCTTGGGTTGCGGAGCTGGCTGGCTGCAACCTGGCGCCAGGGCCAGCGCGCCGCAGAGACATCCAGCGAGTAAGAAGGTCTTGGGCTTCATGCGGTCTGTTTACCTCTCTCATGAACTCTACTACGAACGAGGGGGGGCTCGCTCGGCCACGGGGGCGGTTCGGCGGAGACGTTCGCGGATCAAGGCGCGTTAGGGGCAGACCGGCCGGGTCATTGGCCGGTCTGGGGCTTGATCCAGGTGAGCTGGCGCCACCAGGCGGCGCCGTCGTTGGCCTGCGCGGGTCCCGGCGTGCTCCGGCCTTGCTGGATGATCCGGGTGATTTCGGCTTCCAGCCGCTTCACGACGTCCGGGTGTTCGGCGTAGACGTTGCGGGTTTCCCGGGAGTCGTTCTTCATGTCGTAAAGCTCGAACGGGGGCTCGCCGGGTTTGGGCGTGTAAAGGCGGGGCGGGAGGCTGCCGCCGGAGCCGCGGAACATGTTCAGCTTCCACGGCCCGTCGCGGATCGCGAAGTAACCGGCGGCCGAGTGGTGAATGATCGGGCCGCGGAGCGGCCGGGGGTAATCGTCGCCCAGCAGCGCGGGCAGGATGCTGAAGCTATCCTCGCCGGCATTGGGCGGAAGTTTCTGTCCGAGCATGGCGGCGAAGGTGGCCAGCAGGTCGGTCTGGCAGATCGGTTCGCTCGAGCGGCGGCCCGGCGCTACCACCCCAGGCCAGCGGATGAGGAAGGGCAGGCGGTGGCCGCCCTCGTAAATGTCGCGTTTGCCGCCGCGGAAAACGTAGTTGCTGCGGTGATGGTAGATCTCCGCGCGTTTCCGGTAGGTGGTTTCCGGGCCGTTGTCGCTGGTGAAGACGATCATCGTATTCTCCGCCAGGCCGTGAGTTTCGAGTGCGTGGAGGATCTCGCCCACGTGGTAGTCGAGCTCGAGGACGAAGTCGCCGTAAGCGCCGGCCCGGCTCTTGCCCCGGAAGCGCGGCAGCGGGCAGACGGGCTTGTGCGGGGCGGTGTAAGCGAGGTAGAGGAAAAACGGCCGGCCGCGCCGGGCCTCGCCGCTGGCCTTGGCGATCCAGTCGACGGCCTTCCGGGTGAGGGTGGTCAGTACTTCCTGGTCGTTGAAGTTGGGCGCCACCTCGAGGTTGAGATCCCCGCGGGTCTTTGCGTACGGCGGCGTGATGCGGTAGTCGTCCAAAGCAATCCGGTTGGGCTTTTTGGCGGTCCACAGCACCGGCGCCACGGTGACGCGGGTGTTTTCGATATACGTCAGAATTCCGTAGTTCATCGACGCCGGGATGCCGTAGTAGTAGTCGAACCCCTTCTCGGTCGGTCCGTCCCGGACCGGGGCCGACCAGTCGCGGTCCCCTTTCCGGCCGGCGAACTTCATGCCGAGGTGCCACTTGCCGATCATGGCGGTGGCGTAGCCGTGCTGCTTGAGGAAGGAAGCCAGCGTCATGCGGCCGCCGGCGATCAGGCAATCGCCTTCGGCTCCCATCACTCCTTTCTTGAGCCGGGTACGCCAGCTATAACGTCCGGTCAGCAGACCGTAGCGGGACGGAGTGCACACGGTATCGGAGCAATGCGCGTCGGTGAAGGCGATGCCTTCACGGGCGAGCCGGTCGAGATTCGGCGTGCGGAATTTCGCGTCCGGATTCAGCGCGCTCACGTCGCCGTAGCCCTGATCGTCGCTATAGATCAGCACGATGTTGGGCTTGTAAGTGGTTTTCGCCTGGACGCCGCGGGAGGCCATTAACGCGCCGGCGCACAGGCACAGGAGAATACCGAATTTGGGGCCATGGTGTCCAAACCCGGACTTAGAACAGGATCTGGCTGAACTCATAGAAACCCTTCTTGCCCACCAGCCAGCGGGCGGCGGTGAGCGCTCCGGCGGCAAAACCGACCCGGCTGCGGGCCTGGTGGCGGAGAGTGATGGTGTCCGCCGCCGAATCGAAGCCGATTTCGTGCGTGCCGGGCACCTTGCCGGCGCGGTTCGAGGCGACATCGATGGGGCGGTCCCAGCCGGCCTGTTTCATCTGATCGATGAGTTTCAGCATCGTACCGGAGGGAGCGTCCACCTTGGCGGCGTGGTGGATCTCCCATCCCCAGGCCCCGTACTCGGTCTGCGCGGCGAGCAAGCGGGCGGCCTCGGATACCAGGCGAAGGAAGACATTGACTCCGACCGAGAAGTTCGGGGCCCAGACCAGGCCGGTCCCGTGCCGGGCCACCGCAGCCTTAACCCGGTCCATGTGCTGGGTCCATCCCGTGGCGCCGGCGACGGTGTTCACGCCGAGGGCGGCGAGGCGCACCAGGTTTTCCGCCGCCGTCTCCGGCACGGAGAACTCCACGGCCACGTCAATGCCGGCGAAGTTTTCCGGGGTCAATGCCTCGTAGTTCGCGTTGTTGTATTCATCGAGGGTGAGCTTGACCTCGAAGCCATACTCGGGCGCAAGTTGCTCGATCATGCGGCCCATCTTGCCGTAGCCAACAATTGCCAGGTTCATTGGACTTTCTCAATCGAAGACTTCCGGGTCCAGTTCGGAGAAGAACTCCTGGTGGAGCGCCGTGAGCGCCTTGTCAGCGTCGCCGGCCGAGACGACGAAGCCCAGGTTCAGCAATGAAGCCCCCTGCGAAATCATCCGGATGTTGACGCCGTCCAGCACCTTGAAGACGCGGCCGGCCACACCGGGAGTATACCGGATGTTCTCGCCGACCAGGCAGATGATCGCCTGGTTCTCTTCGACATCCACCTGAGCGAACTTCTCCAAATCCTCGCGGATGGCCGGCAGAGCTGCCGCGTTGTCGATGGTGGCCGAGACGCTGACCTCGGAAGTGGACACCATGTCGACCGACGTCCGGTGCCGGTCGAAGATCTCGAAAATGCGCCGCAGGAAGCCGTGCACGCCCAGCATGCGGGTGGAACTGATGTTCAGCACCGTGACGTTGCGCTTGCAGGAAATGGACTTGACGGCGTTGGAACATGGGACCCGGTCGGCGACGATGCGGGTACCGGGTGCATCGGGACGTTTCGAGTTCAGGATCATGACGGGGATGTTTTTCTCGATAGCGGGCAGCAGGGTGGACGGGTGCAAGACGCGGGCGCCGAAGTAGGCCAGCTCGGATGCCTCGTCAAACGAGATTACCTTCACGCGGTGCACGTCCTGGATGACGGTCGGATCCGCGGTAAGCAGACCGTCCACGTCGGTCCAGATCTGGATTTCCTCGGCGCCCACGGCCGCGCCGACGATGGAAGCGGTGAAATCGGAGCCGCCGCGCCCCAGCGTGGTGGTGATGCCCTGTTCGGAAGTGGCGATGAAACCACCCATCACGACGACGTCATTCGCATCCAGCAGCGGCGGTATCGCGGCCGCGATTTTCGCATAGGTTTGCGGGAACACGGGCACAGCTTGCGTGTGGCGGTCATCGGTGACGATCAGCTCGCGGGAATCGGCGTGCGCCGCGCGCAAGCCGGCCTCGCCAAGCTTCTCGGCGACGATCAAGCTGGAGAGGCGCTCACCGTAGCTGGAGACGGCGTCAATCGAGCGCGGGGTCAGCTCACCGAGCACGGCGAGGCCGCGGACCAATTCGGCGAGTTCGCGAAACAACTCTTCGACGCGGCCGCCGACCGATCCGCCTTCGGCCAGGTGAAACCGTTCCAGCCCGGCCAGCAGTTCCAGCGCCTGGTCGCGCCGCCCGTTAACCGCGTGGTCCGCGATAGCGAGGAGCTGGTCGGTTGTTTTTCCCATGGCGGAGACCACGACTACGGGGCGCCGCTGCTGGCGCGCGGCGACGATGGAGGCGACGCGGCGAATGGCTTGTCCGGAGGCGACCGAGGTGCCCCCGAATTTCATAACGATCATTCCGGAATCAGTCCCTCCGATTTCATCAGTTCGGCGTTGAGGACGGCTGCGCCGGCGGCTCCTCTTACAGTATTGTGCCCCATGGCAAGGAATTTCCAGTCCAGCACCGGGCACTGGCGGAGACGCCCGACAAAGACGGCCATGCCGTTTTCCCGGTTGGCGTCGCGGCGGGGCTGCGGCCGGTCCGGCTCTTTCATGTAGATCACCGGGCGCGGCGGCGCGCTCGGCAGAGCACGTTGCTGAGGCAAGCCGCGAAAACCGGTGAAGGCCTCGAGGATCGCCTCCTCGGCGGGCTTGTCCTGGAACTCCACCGCGACGGTTTCCGTATGACCGTCCAGCACCTCGACCCGGTTGCAGGCGGCGCTCACCTTCATCGGGTGCGGCGTGAAGGCCTGGCCGTCGCAATCGCCGAGGATCTTCAGCGGTTCGCTCTCCATCTTCGGCTCCTCGTTCTTGATGAACGGATAGACATTGGCGGTCATATCGTAGGCGGAATGGCCGGGGTAGCCGGCACCGGAGATCGCCTGCATGGTGGTGACGATCACCCGGGTGATGCCGAACGGCTTCAGCGCCGCCAGCGCCAGCGTCAGCACGATGGTGGAACAATTCGGGTTGGTTACGATGGCGCCTTTCCAGCCGCGGGCGGCCCGCTGGGCGGGAAGAATCCTCAGATGATCCGGGTTGATCTCGGGGATGAGCAACGGCACGTCCGGTTCCATGCGATGGTTGCGGGAATTGGAAACAACAATGTGACCGGCGCCGGCGAAGGCTTGCTCGATCTCGGTGGCCACCGAAGCATCCATGGCCGAGAACATCAACGCCGGAGCGTGACCCGGTTCGGATTTGTTCACCGTCATTTCGGCGACGCCGTCCGGCATGGGGCCATCCAGGCGCCATTTGGTGGCGTCCCGGTATTTGCGCCCGGCCGAGCGATCGCTGGCGCCGAGCCAGGCGATCTCAAACCAGGGGTGGCCCTGGAGGAAATTAATGAACTGCTGGCCCACCATGCCGGTGGCGCCAAGAATCCCAACTTCGATTTTGTTTGCCATAATCGTTACCTTGGAGTCCTTTGGATTGTAAAGCCCGGGCTGCCCGGCCTTGCCAAGACCGGAATGTCCGGCGACGGCGCCGAATCAGCCGCGGGCCAGTAATCGCTTCACCATGTCCTTATAGATCCCCACCGCATCGGCCAGTTCCTTCTTGGGCACCCGTTCCTCGGCGGTATGCGCCACGTGAATGGAGCCCGGGCCGATCAGGAACGGCTGGCCCCAGGTCCCATCGAAAGCCGGGATATCGGTGGTAAAGGCAACCACCGTGGTTTCGAAACCCTCGAGCGAGCCCAGGCGCAAGGCCGGGATGCAGATTACCTCGGTGGCCCGGGCGCGCCCGGCCACGGCCGCCTCGATGGCTCTCTTGACGGGCGCGGCGTCACTGACCAGCCGAATCATGATTTCCGCGGCGGCGTGATCGGCGATGACGTTCGGGGCGCGGCCGCCGGTGATCACGCCGATGTTCAGGGTGCTGGGGCCGAGCAGGCTGTCGCGTGGCAGCTCAATGCGCCGGACGTCAGCGAGCACATCGAGCAGCTTCTCGATAGCCGATTCGCCAAGCTCCGGATAAGCGGAGTGCGCCATGCGCCCTTCGGCGGTAATTTCGTAGCGGAGCGCGCCCTTGGTGCCGAGGGCCAGCTTGTTTCCCGTAGGCTCCCCGTTGATCAGGTAACGGGAGCCGCGCCGGTGCCTGGCAGCGGCGAAGGCCCCGGCGCTGTTTCTTTCCTCGCCGACGACGAACAGCAGCGCGAAGTTCCGCGTTCCTTCCTCCAGGAGCTGCTCGGCAGCGACGATCATGGCGGCCATCAGCCCCTTGACATCGCAAGCGCCGCGTCCCCAGATAAAATCGTCATCCTCCCGCGAGGGGATAAACGGCGGCACCGTGTCCTGATGAGTAGAGAGCGTGACCACGGGCTTGTCCCAGTACGCCAGGACGTTAAAGCGGTCCCGTTCGACGTACATCTTCTCGGCGCGGCCGCCGTAACGCCCGGCGAGAGCGGACAGGTGATCATACACGAACTCGCCCAGCCGTCTCTCGTTTCCGGTGATGGACTCGATGTCGATGAGGCGTCGCGCGAGTTCGAACACGGTCATTGCATCTTCCCCGTCCGGGCGGTGGCCGGTGTGAGGCCGGCAGCCGCTCCTGAAGGCGGGCGCCGACCGAGATCAAGACACACGCGGCGCCCGGGTTCGAATGGAACGGGGAGGAAAGTGCGCGGGCGGCGCCACTTTGCCTCGGTAGCGCTCCATCCGATGAGCCGGATGACAGTGGGCGGGTATTAGCCCAGCCCCCCAACCGCCGGCGAAGCGAGCTTTCGCGGGCGGCTTCGGCGGGAAATCTCACAGCCCCTTTCGACGAACCTCCGAAGCTCCTCGGAACCGCCGGTCACGCCTACTAATGGCCCCCGCGCCTCTACCGGGAACTTTCACGATAGCGAAAACGGGGCGGGAACGTCAACCGGAGCGCAACGCCGCGGTGGCCGCCAACGCCCGGCGCCAAAGCAGCGCGGCGGCGAACGTGGCACGATAGATGAGAGGGAAGCAGCCCGATGGAGTTTACTGTCGCCCGATTTGAAAGCTTTGCGGAGGCCGAAAAAGCGGAGCGGGACTTCTATCTCCGGTTGACGCCGGAGGAGCGGCTGAAGATCCTTCTGGATCTGGTTGCAATGGGACGGGAGGCGCAGGATGCCGCTGGCGAAAGACTTGCGCGAGTTTATCGCATTGTTGAACTCGCAGGGAGTTGAATACTTGATCGTTGGCGCGCATGCTTTGGCCTTCCATGGACGGCCACGTTACACCGGCGATCTGGACGTGCTGGTACGCGTTTCGGTGGAGAACGCATCGCGCCTGGAAAAAGCGGTACATGCGTTCGGTTTTTCCTCGGCCGGAATTAGCGCTGCAGACTTCCTTGCACCGGGGCGAGTGATCCAGTTGGGCCGGGCTCCGCTCCGGATCGATTTGCTCACGAGCATTACCGGGGTCGAGTTCGAGGAAGCCTGGAAGCGGCGCGTGGCGGCCGAGCTGGATCACTTGCCGGTCTATTTTCTGGACCGCGAGTCCCTGATCCGCAACAAGCGGGCCACGGGACGCGCGCAGGATGTGGCTGATCTGGAGGCGCTGGGCGAAAAGCCGTAGGTTCCGGTGCGGCGGCAGCCATCCGAATCCGGCTGGGCTCAGTTCAGATTCGCATTTGCTCGGCCGGGCCGGCGATGGGTTCCCAGCGGGCTGACAGTTGCGGCTTGCCTTCCATACCGGCCCAGGCCTGGCCCTTCCCTTCGGGAGTGCGGATGAGGATGCCCGCGCGCCCGGTCTCCCGCTTCCATTGAAACGTGACCGGCTCCTGCTCATCGCGGACGAGCATCACGGCGGCGATGACAGTGGCGGCGGCGCGCCGCCGGGTAGAGGCGGTGAAGTGCCACTGGTTCGGCATGTCCTCCTGATACTCGGGCGGATTGCCCTCGTTGAACGGCGTGCCGAACCTGTCGGTCTGAGAAAGTTCGAAACCGCCCTGGCAGGCCAGGCGGACAGTGAGCGAGGCGCCCTTGCGCGCGGAGACGACGGCGTTGTTGCGCTCATCGACCTTCATCTTGTCAAAGGCGTGAAGCAGCCACTGGAACCGGGCGGGGCCGGGCGCTTCGAGTTCATCGACAACGAGGAAGACGCCGGGACGCAAGAACAGAACGTGGCGGAGGAACCGCTTCAGCTTACCGGCGTAGGCGGGCGTCGCATCGCCGCAAACGTAGGTGATGGCATGCTGGTGCCGGAACGCGGTGATCTTGCCGTTGGCCCAGGGCTGGCGAACCACCTGGCCCTCGCCGTCCACCAGGATCGCGTTGTTGGCCTTGGTCTGGCGGGTCCAGAGCGCGTGGTGCGGCATTCCGTAAGCAGGCCCGTAATAGCCGGAAGGGATCGCCAGCGCCCGGCCGCCCTTGAGGATGGCGAAGCTGTTCTGGTCGGCGTGGCTGTGGCTGACGCTGCCGTAAGGGCTGGACTTGAACAGAAAGAAAGTGTCCTGCCGGGGCCTGTCCAGGGCGCTGTGCAAGCCGGCCCACCCGACGCCCCGGAAGACGGCCGCGGCGGGAAGTCCACGGGGCGGCGCGGGGCGCACGTTGTCCTCGGTGATGAGCGAGATCATCGGGTCGGAGCCGGCCAGGGAAGCGCCGGTCTGGTCCGCCCACCAGACGCAGGCAGGGTCATGAAAGCGGCGCCCGTGATGCATCATCAGAGCCGCGGCGGTGGAGCCAACGCCGCCCCGCTCAGTGCCGTCGCCGAACGGCTTGATCTCGCCGACCGGCGAGGCGCAGTAGAGGAAGAAGCGGCGGATCTTGCGGAAGAACGGGCGGCGGTACAAGTCGAAACCCGTGGCGCTGCGGAGGCTTTCCAGCGCGGGCAGGTAGATGGTGTTGTAAGCCTGAGCATAGCTGATGCCTTCGGCCCAGCCGCCGTCAATACCAGCCCAGTGAGGATAGAACGTGGTGAGAGCGCGCAGCGAGTAGTCGAGCCATTCGGCCGCGTCTGGAGCTTCGTCTTTCAAGACCACGGCGTACTCGCTCAAATAAGCGATCAGGCGCCCGTTGTGGCTTTCGCCAGGCCGGGCGAGGTAATCGGCGCGGCGCAGGCGTTCAAGCACCTGGCGGGCGCGGCCGATGGTCATCCGGCGGAGGCGGGCGCGCTCACCGTCATCGAGCAGCGGAAACAGCCAGTCGTAGGCGCGGTGGCCGTGGCGGGCCATGCTGAGGCCCGGTTCGTCGCCGTAGCGGGAGAGCACCGACATCGGGCCGTCAATGCCCCAGGTTTCCACTTCGAGCAGGATCTTTTTGGCCGCCAGGCCGTAGTGCTCCTCGCCGGTGAGCAACCAGGCCAGCGCCAGGATGCTCATGCCGCCGTCGATGAAGCGACGGAAGTCGCGAAAGTACGCCGTGTAACCCATCCGCTGGCGGGTGCGGCCTTCGAAGGTGTGATACCGCGGCGGCTTGGGCAGTGGGAGCTTGAGAGCTTCGTCGGCGCGCGGCCGGAGATCTTCCCATGCGCGGCGGCGGGTGGTGCGGAGCGTGGCGCGGATTTCTTCGAGTTCCCTGGCGGGGAAGATGTAGCGCGGGTGCGTGCCCGGGACGCTGGCGAGCAGCTCCCGCGGTTCTTTCCACGGCAGCTCCGGCAGATGGGCGGGGACGGTGAAGCGCCAGGCGCCGCGGCGGGCGACGACGGAGCCGGAAGCGCCCAGGGCCTCGACGTCCCAGGTATAGGAGCCGGGCGGGAACGTCCGGTCGGGCAGGTGCACCGGATCAAGCAGGCGAGGACTCTCGTACACAGTCTTTCCGCTCGTGTCACGGACTACCAGGCGATAGCCGGAGGCGCCCGGGGCGCGCCACCAGGCGAAGCCCGGCGGGTTGACACCGGCAGCGGCGCCATCGGCGGGGCGAGGGAACAGGCCGCGCGGTGGCGGAGTTTGCGGGAAGGCAACAGCGGCGCATAAGGCCTTCGGCGGAACAAGCAGCGGCGCAGCGGCGCCATGGAGAAAATCGCGGCGGCGGAGCATGGTGAATCCAAGATACCAGGATCGAGCCGTCCCTGGAAATGGAAGTTCAGCGATCGAGGCGCGACCACCGCTTCCTGGCCGCCAGCAGCCAGAGGAAGCCAGCGAGGAATGCCAGCGCCGAAGCGAGCCGGGCGAGCCGCATCTCCAGTCCGCCGTCGTAAGTAAGCCGGATGGTGCAAGGACCGTCGCAGTTCGGGTCGATGAGCATCAGGCCCAGTCCGTCGCGGCGAATGGGGCAGGAGGCGCCGTTCCAGCGCGCGCGCCAGCCAGGAGCATAGGTCACCTGAACGGAAATCAATTGCCCGGGCTCAAGACTGGCGGTGATTTCGGCCTCATGCGGACTGAGCCATTTGCAGGCGGCCGGGGGCGCTTGCGGGTCAGCGAGCGCGGCGAGATAGCCGGCCAGTGGTTCGGTGTCCTGGTAACCGGCAGGGGTCCGGGAGACGGCTTGTCCGGGCGCGATGACGTGCGCCAGGGAGCCGGAGACGCCGGGAACTTCGTAGATGACGTCATCACCGTCCCGCCACAGCTCACGGAACGTCCCGGCGAACTTGCCCGGGTCGCGGAAGTCACGGAACGCGTCGCGGCTGCCCGGCCCTCCCACGATGATCGCCTTCACTCCGAAGGCCCGCAACCAGGAAGCGGTGCGGGCCGGATCGTTTTCCGCAAACGTGACGCCGTAGAGAACATGAGGGAGAAGCGGGTTGGTGATCCCCTGATCAAACCCTCCACCGAGCATGGGATTGTCGGTGAAGGCGGTAAACCAGAACCGCGTGGAACCGGCGGCAAAAGCGCGCGCGCCGGGCAGGTTCCGGCCGAGCCAGCGGGCTGTTTCGTACTCGATGCCGCGCTGCATATCAGCCGGCTGAACCAGACCGCGGGCATAAGAGTGGTAGCGGCGGGCTTGCACGATCACCAGCAAGACGAACAGCGCCAGCAGGACGGTTCGGACGCGGCGCGGCAGGCGGGCGGCCGCGAACACGGCCGCCAGCGCAAGAGCCATTTCCAGTTCCAAGTGATACCGCTCGGGCTGGGGGACCAGGTAGACGCCGAACCAGTACCGGGCGAGGACGATGGCGCCGAGAATCAGCGACAGATAGCAGGAAAACCGAAGGCATGGGGAGGCGCGGGTCCGGCCGAGCGAGAAACGGAGCGCGGCGAGCGCGGCCGCCAGCAGCAGCAGGTACAGCAATTGTGAGGGGCCGAGCGGGTAATGGCCCACCGTGTACTGAGCATTGTGACGAATGGCGGCGATGGTGGATGGCGGAATCCAGGGGGAGGCGATGGCATAGGCAAGGACTCCGATCCCGGCTGCGAGCAGGAGTTTCCCGAGCCAGCGGCGGTCCGCTTCCGCCAGCAGGTAGGCCAGCACGGCGGCGGCCAAGGCGAGGGCGCCGAGCCAGTTGGTGACTACGACCGCCGCGGCGGTCAACGCGGCGGCGTATACGGGGACGGGCCGGCGTTTGCGCAAGGCCCAGCCGAGCGCCGCCAGGGCGATGGGCACGAGCGTCATGGCGGCCACGTGAGGCCCCTCGCCGTAGCGGACCAGCGCCTGCAAGCGGCGGGCATAAAACGGGCTGCCCATGTCGGCAGCCACCGCCGGGATCAGCAGGGCGGACGGCGAGATCACCGAGTACAGCAGCGCGGCCGCGAAACTCGGCCAGCGCTCGCCGGAGAACTTCCAGGCGAACCAGAACAGCGTTACGGGTCCGAGCGAGTACATCGCGGCGGTCACGGCGTGGTAGGCCAGCGCCGTCGAGACGCCGGAGACGGCGGCCGCGCCCGCCACCAGGATGTGCAGCAGCGGCGGGTAGGTGTTCTGGAACGGGATGCCGCCATACCAGAGGGGAAACCACTGAAACTCCCCCGGATGATGAAGCATCCACCGGCTGAGGCCGATGTAGGCGGCTTCAATGGAGTCCCGGTACTGAGTGTATTCGGTGACAAACAGCCGGCTGCACACCCAGGAATTGGCGCCGAGCAGGAGGAGTGCGAGTGCAAGCGGGCTCGAAAGCCGGGATAGAATGGAGGATCTGAGGTCGCGGGACAAGGCTGTGTGTTGGATCAGCAACCATTGTCCCGCGCCCGGCGCCCCGGCGCCAGTCCTGGCAGGCGCACCGAGACTGTTGCCGGCCGCGGCAATTCAATCACGTGAAGCTATCCTGGCTAGAACGGCTTTGGTGGCTCCTGCGACGGGCCTTCATCGCAGTATACGAAGACGGCTGCCTGGGCATTGCCAAGGGCGCTGCCTATTCGGGGCTGCTGTCATTCTTCCCGGTTCTCACCACCGTGGCGCTGGTTCTGGTGAAGGTCAAGGCGGAACAAGTAGCGGAGGTGATCTCCCGGTTTCTGTTCGAAGTGGTCCCGCCGGGGACCCAAGAGCTGGTGATGCGGCAGTTCGCCTTTCGCGGGGAAAAGCCGGGGTCGCTCCTGGTGATCGCCGGACTGGTATCACTGGGAGCGGCATCGGGTTTCATCCTCAGCCTGGTCGAAGGTTTCAACGCGGTGTATCACGTGCCCACGGAACGGCCGCTGGTGCACGGCCGGCTGGTGGCAATCGGGCTGGTGTTCTCTTCGGCGCTACCGGCGTTGTGCGCCTCGGCGATGATCATTTTCGGCGCCCGCACCGAACTGTGGCTGGTCAGGATGCTGGGCGTGATCGGGCAGGGCGAAGAATTAGTGGGCGGCCTGCTGTTGCTCGGCAAGTTGCTGCGGTATGGGATGGCTTACGTGGCGATGTCGGCGACCCTCCTGCTGTTATACAAGTTCGGCCCGAACCGTCCGCAGCCGTGGCGCCATATCTGGCCGGGCTCACTGGTAGCGGCGCTACTGTGGTTTCTGGCTACGCTGGGCTTTTCCTGGTACGTGCGCAATATCGCCGACTACAACCTCATTTACGGAAGCATCGGCACGGTCATCGCCTTGCTGCTGTGGATGTACATTCTCTCGCTGGTCACCCTGTACGGTTGCGCCTTCAACGCCGAGCGCGAACGGCTGGAAAAAGCGCGCGGCGGTGAACTTTGAGCCAGAGTTTTCGTTTCCCGTGCGGTATTCTTTAGGCAAAGGAGAGCGGCGATGTCATCTTCGTTTTCGTTCGGCGAAGTCCGTCTGGATGTGAATCCCGCCAGCCCGTCCTCACCGGCAAGGCCCGATCCGGAGACCCCGTTCCGGATTGCGGTGCTGGGGGACTTCAGCGGACGGGGCAGCCGGGGAATCGTGGAGTCCGGGCAAGCCATGGCCAGGCGCCGGCGATGGCTGATTGATCGCGACAACCTCGACGAGGTCATGGAACGGCTCGAGGTCGAACTGGATCTGCCGGTGGCGGGAAAGGTGCGGTTCCGGGAACTGGAGGATTTCCACCCTGACCGGCTTTATACGGAATTGGAGATGTTCCAGAAATTGAGAGAGGCGGAACAGGAAGCGGCGCGTGCGCCGGTTCCACCGCCCGCCCCCCGGCGGCCGCCGTCACCGCCGCCACCGGATTTGAGCCTGGACGGGCTGCTGGAGGCCGCCGTCGAGGCAACCGAGAGCGCGGCCAGCGAGCCCCGGCCGGCGCCCAAAGACAAGCTACATGCGTGGGTCGAGGAGACGGTGGCGCCGCACCTGGAACCGAAAGCCGACCCGCGGCGGGAGCAGATCCGGGCGCTGATCGACAAGACGGCAACGGCGCAGATGCGGGCCCTGATGCACTATCCCACCTTCCAGGCGCTCGAGGCGGCATGGCGCGCAATGTTCTTCCTGGTACGGCGCGTGGAGACGGGCCCGAAGCTCAAGTTGTACCTGATGGACGTGTCGAAGCAGGAGCTGGCCGCGGACCTGGGCGCGGCCGATGAGGCGCGGGAGACCGGCGTGTACCAACTGCTGGCCGGGGACTTGGAGGAGGCGCCCTGGGCGGTGATCGCCGGCCTGTACACGTTTGGGGCGGCCGGTGCGGACATGCCGCTGCTGGCGCGGCTGGCCGTGGTGGCGAAAGCGCTGGGCGCCCCGCTGCTGGCCGGAGCCGGGCCACGCCTGGCGGGCTGCAAATCGCTGGCCGCATCGCCGGATCCGGCTGAGTGGCGCGAGCCGGCTGACGCGGGCTGGGAAGCGTTCCGCGCGACGCCGGCGGCGGCTTCGGTGGGGCTGGCGCTTCCCCGGTTCCTGTTGCGGCTTCCTTACGGCAGGGAGACCGATCCGTGCGAGGCGTTCGCCTTCGAGGAGATGGGAGAGCAGCCGGAGCATGAAAGGTACCTGTGGGGTAATCCGGCGATTGCCTGCGCCTCCCTGCTGGCCGAATCGTTTGCGGCGAGCGAATGGGACTTCCGTCCCGGCCAACACCTTCGGATCGACGGGCTGCCGCTGCACGTGTACCGGCGCGACGGCGAATCCGTGGCTCAGCCTTGCGCCGAGACGCTGCTCGGCGAACGCGCCGCCGAACGCATTCTGGAGAATGGCCTGATGGCGCTGGCGTCTTACCGGGACCGTGATTCCATCCGCCTGGTGCGGTTCCAGTCGGCGGCGCGCCCGGCTGCTCCGTTGGCGGCCTGGTGGGCGCGGTAAGCAGAGCTGACCGGCAACCGGCGTATCATTTAACCCGGCAGATCAACCGGAAAGAGCCGAGGGGGCCCGCGGGCGCTTTTCCACTGGGGTGGTTGTTTCCGAGGGGCTCAGCTCTGTTCCCACTCCCGTTCCAGCATCTGAGCGTATTCGCCGGAGGCGTACAGGGAGAAGTCGAACCGCCTCGGGTTGAGTTCCGTGTAGCGGTTCAGGTTGAGGCGCGCGGCAAAAAGGTGATCCGCGTAGCGATAGTAGTTCCGGAGAAAATCGCTGGTAAGCTGCGTCTGCTCCGGCGGCTCGACAAAAACCGAACTGATGCCGATTGCCCGGGAGAAGATTCCCTGGTAGTCCGCCACTCCCCACTTGCGCAGTTTGTCCTTGACGGCTTTGGGCGGGTTGTAGACCAACAAATAGGCGAAGCTCTGGAAGCGGATTCCCTCTTCGGCCAGTTCGGCGTGGTGGGAGACGAAGTCCAGGCATTGTTCAATCCAGCGGACCAGGTCCTTGCCCACGTAGAACAACATGCGAAACTCGCAATAGCGGCCGGCGACCACCTTCCGTTCAAGTTCTTCCCCGGTGAGGTCGCCACCGGGCAGCAAGCCCTGCAGAATCAAGTTCGCCCGTGAGCTTTCTACCAGTTGGCCGGGGCCGTTGGCGTCGGAAAAGGGATGGAGAATCAGCGGGGGGAGGGTCCACACCCGGTTGCGATCTACTGCGCCAGTTGACATGTCCTCAGTTTCTCATCGTCAGAGCCTGCGGAAATTGTTAGTTTTCCGCCCCCCTGCTGCGGAAGGCTATTACCGAGCATATCACCGCGCTCACGGCGGGCTGTGACGGCCGCATCTGCGCCACCCCGTTTGCGGTGATTGGTGCGCCGCAAGGTCCGCCTTACTGGCTGGCCGCATCCGGCAACGGCGTGGGAAGCTTCACCGCGCAGCAGCCCGCGTCACCGGCGTCCATCGCACTTTTCTGGTAGTCCAGCTCGAGCTCGATGATCTGTTTCAGGTTGGCCCACGGTAACTGGGAGGAAATCCGGCGGCCGTTGATGAATAGGGTCGGCGTGGCATTCAGGCCGAGCGCGCGGGCTTCGGCCAGCGATTCGTCGACCTCTTTCTCGGTAGCCCGGGTTTCCAGGCAGCGGCCCAGCCGCAACGTGTCCAGGCCCGGAACGCCTCGGGCAAATTCGAGGACCTTGTCATTCAGGTTTTCCAACGTAATTTCCCTCTGATGCGCGAACATCCAGTCGTGATACGTCCAGAAGGCGTCCTCGGACTGCGCGTAGACGCACCGGCCCGCGATGGCGGCCTTTTTCGACCACGGGTGGATTGACTCCAGCGGGAGATCCTTGAAGTAGAGCCGGACCTGATCAGGGAAGGTCTTGAGGAGGTTCGTCCGGAGAATCTCGGACTCCTTGCGGCAAAAAGCGCATCCGAAATCAGTGAACAGGACAAGCTTGACTGGCGCGCCTGGGGTGCCGAGGCTGGGGGCGGATTCGGTGTGGAGTTTGGCGATGTTTTTGAAGAACGGGTTCTTGTCCACGTCGTAAACCACTGCCCGGACGATCTTTTGCCCGTCGCTGGAAATGTAGAAGGTGTCTTCCTGATAAGCCCTGCCGGCCGTGCCGCGGACACGGACTTCATAGAAGCCCTTCAGCTCGGAAGGTTTGGGATCTGAGATGCTCACCTTGATTTGAGGTCCCCACAGCAGCAGGTGGCGGACGTAGGCTTCCAGGGTCGGCTTGTCGAGCGCGGACTTACCTGTATTCTCCGCGGCACCTGGCCCCAGCAACAGTGCGAGCAAGAACAGCAGTCCAACCGGTAACGAGCGCATTAATCCTATTTTAGCGTAGGCGGAGCCGCCGCCTTCACCCGTGGCGCCGGTGGGCGGGGAGCGGGAGCGCCGCCCGGGAAAGGGAAAGCGAATCACGGTGACCGCCGTTCATCGGATTTCTTTTCCTTGCCGGGTTCTTTTCGGCCCACGCCGAGATGATTGTAGTTCAGCACAGCGTTGAAGATCAGAAAATAACTGCCCTGCGTTTGGCTCCGCCAGATCGGGTTGTTGGCGAACAGGACGACGTGCCCTTTTCCGCAGGGGACGTCGACCACCGCCGGGCGGTGCGCCAACTCCCGGCCGCCGGCCAGCAGTCCGGAAACCAGAAGGTCCTTCTCACCAGCAAACCGCAACACGATGCGCGGCTGCTCTTCCGGCGAGGGAATGAAGGCGCGGTAGCGCCGCCGCTGCTCCGGCGTCAGTGGCAACTCTTCGCCGGGCCGGACCTTGGGTTTGGCTTCCGGCTCAACGTAGGGGCGACCCTGGGGGATGTCCGGGTCAGTCTTCGACCCGCGGCCGGACGGACGCGCCGGAGGCGTGAGCGGGGCGCGCTGCGCAACGCCGCCCGTCTTGCTGACGCGGAACACGGGCGACTGGTTGAAGTAGACGGCCAGCCTGGGCCCGTAGCCGTACGCAATGGGGGAACCGGTGTCATCGAAGACGGCGGCGAGGACGCTGCCGCGCGCTTTGAGCTGGCGCGTCTGCTGGATTTCAACTCCGTCGATCAGGCCATAGTCAATCGGGATCGCCGCGTTGCCAGCGATGGTGATGAACAGGCCTCCGTCGCGAACGAATTTCTGGAGGTGCAGCAGCCCTTGAAGTCCCATGCCGCCGCGTATGTCATCGCTCTGGTCGGGAGAGGTTCCGATATTCGGAGTCAACTTCGAAGCCTTCCACGGGATGGGACCGCCACGCCGGGGAATGCCGTTCACCAGGCGCTGGGCCGACCCGCGAGCCGGCCCGTAGAGGATCACATCATATTTGTCACGCAGGTTGGGCGTGTCGCGAATGACGTGGTCGGAGATGTAGGCATAAGGGATCTGCAGGCGGTCGAAGGCGATGCGCACCCAGCCCTCCCGCTGCGTGGAGGTCCAATTATGGACAAGAGCGATGCGGGGCGCGGCCAGTTCGTGCTTCGGCACGCCGGGCATCTGATCCACCGCCTGGACGGAGATTCCCAGCTCCCGCGCGGCCTCACGCAGCCGCGAGTACAGACCGGCCGGATTGCCCTCGGCAGGGATGAGGAAGGAGCCGGCATGGTACTTCTTTCCGGCGACTGCGAATGGTTTTTCGGCGGCGTACATGCGCACATCCTTGAGCCGGAAGCGGAATGTCGCCAGGGTGTTGTCGGTGTTGTGATTGATGAGGAAAGCGGCCGCCGCGTCCGGGCCGCTCACGCCGCCCGTCACCGCCGCGGGGCGTGTGATTTTCCGCATCGGGGCGTCCAGGATGGCGAGATCGGTGACGCGGACGGTCTTGACGTTGTGCAGCGGGCCCAGGGACCAGCCCGTATCGTCATAGGGGCGGGTATCGTTCGGGTTGTAATACTGCCGGTCGAGCAGCATGTCGGCCAGCCGGCTGTAAGGCTGGTCCATGCGGATGACGTAGCTGCGGGCGGGGAACTTTTCCGGCTTGTCGATGGCCTCTGTGAGCCGGTGCACTTCCACGCCGTGGAGCTGGAGCAGGTTCACCAGGCGGGCACAGGCCACCGGCCGGGGGTCGTCGGCGGGAATCACCCAGGCCGCCGGACCTTCATTGCGGGCTTTCGCCACCGAGCGCTTGCTCTTCAGGTAAAAGTTCTCGAGGAACTCCTTCTTGTTCCGCGCCACGTAGCTCATGCCCAGCAGCAGGGCGCTCTGCTGCAGGTTGATGTTGTTGCGCAGCGACCATTTGACCTTCGGCAGCGGCGGATTCGGCCGGTACCAGGCGCGCCGGGTGGATCTCTCTGGCACGGTGCGTTCCATGGTCCGGGGAACGCGGTTACCGAAGGTTTCATAGAAGCGGCCGATGGCGTTGTGCCCCTGCGCGGCGAATACCATGTAGTTGGCGCCCCAGCCGTCATAGAATCCGTGAGTCCAGACGCCGGGTACGCCGCGCTTGGTCATCCCCTCCACCTCATAGTAGGCCAGCTCGTGCCATTCGTTGATGACGATGGGATCGAGCCAGGCGTTATACGGCCCCATGCCGGTGGAGATGTAAAGGAAAGGAATCGACTCGTGCAGGTCGTGCAGTACCTGCGGGTGCCATTCCAGGAATGTCTTCGTCGCCATCCGGCTCAGCGCCAGCGCCAGGCCGATGCCGTCGCGGTTATTGTCGTGGGCGACGTACTTGCCCCAGTAGACGAGCGGGGGCGGGGTCTTGTCGGGGTTGGCCTTCTCGTAATTCCAGAGATCCACCTGGCGATCGCGTCCGTCCACCTCCCGGACCGGGGTAATCATGACGATGGAGTTCTTCCGGATGGTCTGCACCAGGGGCGTGTCTTCGACCGCCAGCCGGTAGGCCAGCTCCATCAGCATCTCGGGCGAACCGGTCTCAGGCGAGTGAATCGAGCCAGACACCCAGTACATGGGAAGGCCCTCGGCCTGGAGGCGCGCCGCCTGTTCCTCGGACAGGCCCCGCGGGTCGGCCAGCCGGGCCGTGATCTGCTTGAAACGGGCCAGGCGGGCCATGTTGGCTTCATCCGAGATGACCACCAGCAAGGTTTCGCGGCCTTCTTCCGAGCGCCCGGTGGTGTAAACGTTCACGCGCGGCGAGGCTTTCGCCAGCGCCCGCATATAGCGGTGAATGTCCTTGGTGTAGGTGAGCCGGTCCGGGGCGCCGATGACGTAGCCGAGCACCTTCTCCGGAGTCGGCACGGTGGCCGAGGCCGGCAGGTGGTCCACCAGCTCGGTGAGAAAGCAGGGCTCGGTGGTGTATTCCCGGATCTTCGCTGTGTAGGCGGTGTCGACTTGCTGCTGGCCGGGAGCCGGGGGAGCGGCCAGCAGGAAAGCCGCCAGGAGGTTGCAGAAAAGTGTGAGTGATTTCATGGCCGTAACTTCGCTATCATAAGCCATTCGCGCCATGACCACGATCAGCCACCTGGAATGCGCGGCCTGCGGAAAACAGTTTGACGCGGGCCCTTCGCCCGGGGTGTGTAAATGCGGCGCGCCGCTGCTGGTCCGTTACGACCTGGAACGGGCGCGGCAGAGCTGGAACCGCGCCTGGATTCCCAACGGGCCTTCCACGATGTGGCGTTACCAGCCGGTGCTGCCGGTGCGCAAATCGGAATCCATCATATCGCTTGGTGAAGGGTTCACGCCTCTGGTCCGGGTGCGCAGGCTCCACCGCCGGTTGGGGTGCGAGAACCTGTGGATTAAGGATGAAGGCGTCAACCCGACCGGTTCGTTCAAGGCGCGGGGCCTCGGCTGCGCGGTCTCGATGGCGGTGGACCTCGGGGTAAAGAGGCTGGCGATATCCTCGACCGGAAACGCGGCCGCGGCGGCGGCGGCGTACGCGGCGGCCGCCGGATGCGAAGCGCACGTTTTCCTGCCGTGCGACGTCGCGGAAGCGCACTACCTGGAGTGCCGGGCCTTCGGCGCCCGGGTCACGCTGGTCGAGGGTTCGGTGACCGACTGCGACCAGGTGGTTGCAGCACGAAAGGACGCCGAGGGATGGTACGATCTGAGCACATTCCAGGAGCCGTACCGCATCGAGGGGAAAAAGACGCTGGGTTACGAACTGGCCGAGCAATTTCACTGGGATCCGCCCGACGCGATTCTCTGGCCCACCGGCGGAGGCGTGGGTCTGATCGGGATTTGGAAGGCCTTCGGCGAGCTGGAGGCGATGGGTTGGATCACGGCGAAACGGCCGAAGATGATCGCGGTCCAGGCGGCCGGCTGCCAGCCGATCGTCCGCGCCTTCGAGCAAGGCGAACAGCGGAGCGTGCGGTGGGAGAACGCGCATACGGTGGCCGCCGGGTTGCGGGTGCCGCGCTCACGCGGCGACTTTCTGATTCTGGAGGCTCTGCGCGCCAGTGGCGGCACGGCCATCGCGGTAGAGGATGAAGAACTGCTCGATGCCGCGGCCACCCTCGCGGGCGAGGAAGGCATCTTCGCCGCGCCGGAGGGGGCGGCGTGCGTGGCGGCACTGGGCAAGCTGATCAACAAGGGGTTTCTCCGGCCCGAGGAAAGGGTGGTGATCTGCAACACCGGCTCGGGACTGAAATACCCGGGAGCTTACGCTACCCGCTTCCCAAAGGTGGGCGGCGGAGAGCAGGACAAGCTAGGCGGCCTGATCACGCCCCGTTGAGAACACCGGCCTCGCCGGTTCGGTTGTGGCGGCCGGCCCTCGCACCCAATGTTGCCTGGCAAGCCGCGGTATTGGAAACTGATGAATGCGGATGGGCGCTGAATTCAGTTCGTGGGAGGCAGAGCCGCACTCCCTGGTGGTTTATTACACCAACGCCGTAATGGAAGAGATCCGGCGGGCGGCGATGGAGGGATTGCGAAAGGTTCCGCGGCGCGGGCTCGAGGTGGGAGGCGTGCTTTTCGGTACGCACGAGGGGAACGAGATCCGAATCACGCGGTGGCGGACGATCGAGTGCGAACACGCCGAAGGCCCCGGTTTTGCGCTTTCCGCCAGTGATGAAGAGGGGCTTCGCCAGTTGCTCGATGAGGCGGAGAAGGATCCGGAATTGGGCAAACTGACGCCGCTGGGCTGGTTTCGGACGCGCACGCGGGGAGGAGTATGCCTCTCGGAGGACGACGTCAAGCTGCACGACCGGTTTTTTCCCGAGCCGTGGCAAGTGATCCTGGTGCTGCGGCCTTATCTGTACGACCCGGCGCAGGCGGGATTTTTTCTCCGGGAGGCGGACGGCTCCATCGGGATGGAGTCGAGCTCCCGGGAGTTCTTGCTCGAAAACAAGCAGCGCCGGCTACCGCTGGGATTCGATCCCTCTCAGGCGGTCCAAAGACCCGCTGAGGGAGAGGGGGCTCCGCACCCGGTTCCACGCTTGCCGCTGGCGCCGGGGCGGGAAGCTTACACTCCCCCGGGCACGATTGCGGCTGCCGGAGAGAGGCCAGTGAAGCCGTCACGGTGGTGGAGGGCCGGCTCGGTGGTGGCGGTGGCTGCTGCCGCGGCCCTGACGTTGTACCTGGCGGTGCCGGTCCTGGAAACGGGCGGCCGGACAAGCGCCCTGGACCTGGAGGTGCGGAACGTGGGGGACCAGTTGTTGTTGGAGTGGAATCCGCGCGCTCCGGCGGTGGCGAACGCCGTGGCCGCCTCGCTGGCGATCGTGGACGGGGACACGCAACGCCGGGTCCAGCTTACCCCGGAAGAGCTTCGGAGCGGCAGCCTGACCTACCAGCGCCAGGGTGGAGATGTCCAGTTCCGCTTGCGCCTGGAGTTTCCCGAGGGGGAGCCGTTGACTGAGCTCACGCGGTTCCTCGGCGCGGCGCCGGCGGCAAACGCCGAGCTTCCGGAAAGCGGCGAGGAAGCCTCGCCGGAGCTTGCCGCGATAATCGATCAGCTTCAGAAGGAGCTTGCGGCCGAAGCCCGGCGCGCGGACGAATTACGCCGCCAAATCCAGGCGGAGCGGCAGCGGCTGGGTGTTGCCGGCCAGTGAACAGACGGGCCGGAACGCCGCGGCGTCACGATCCGGCCTTTTCGGCCATCCCGCGATACTTCCGCAGGAGTTCGAACAGCACCACGCCGGCGGCGGTGGCGACATTGAGCGACTGTTTCCGTCCCAGCATGGGAATGCGAACGTGTGTGTCACTGGTGTCCAGCAGCTCGGGCCGGATGCCGTCAACCTCGTGACCGAAGACGAGGCACACCGGAAAAGCCGGCTGCCAGTCGAACAGATCCACCGAATGGAGGCTGGTTTCCACCGCGGCGATTTCCCAACCGCGTTCACGGAGCTTGTCCACGAGGCGCAAAGGGTCAGCCTGGTATTCCCAGGGGACGGTTTCCTCGGCGCCCAGCGCCGTTTTGGAGATGGCGTCATTGGGCGGGTGTCCGGTGATGCCGGTCAGGTACAGCCGCTGGCTCCCGGCTCCGTCGGCGGTGCGGAACACCGAACCGACGTTGTAGAGGCTGCGAACATTGTCGAGCACGACACTGACCGGGACCGGCTTCAGCTTCTCGTAGCGCCTGGCGGCAGGGGTGACGAGGTATGGCAGGTGTTTCATGGCTTCAGTCGGATACGTATACCGTGATCCGGGTAACGTGGCGGTAACCCATACGCCGGTACAGCGCCTGGCCGGGGCGGGTGGCCTGCAGCACGCTCGGCTGCATACCAGCCGCGTGCTGCGCTTCGCCGATGGCGTGACGGGACAGGGCCTCGGCGATGCCGCGCCGCTGGTAGGCAGGCAATGTGGCGACGCTGTATAGCCCAATGGCCCCAGCGGCGGTCACCGTGGCGGCGGTGGCCACCGGTTGCCCCTCCAGGTATGCCGTATAGGCAATGAAATCCGTCTGCCATGTCTTCGCTGAGTTATAGATGGCGAGTGAGGTCTCAAAGGGGATCCCGAAACAAGCACTGGTGATATGGCAAAACGCCATCCTTGTTTCGGCGTCGCTCACCCGCCGGCACTCGATGGGGGGCGCCTCGCGGCTGGCCGCCGGAATTTGCTCGGCCAGCATCCCGGCGCATTCGGTGGCGGCGCGCAGCCCGCGCCGGCGAAACACGGAGGCGGCACGGCGGCGGGGGCAAGCCTCCAGCAGATCCTCGCAGACCCAGTAGGACCAGTGCAGGCCGCGAGCCTCGTAGTAAACCTTGGCGATAGCGATCCGCCGGTCCAGGTCCACCAGGTCTTGGGGCGGACTGGTCAGGAAGGCGGTGTTGAAGACCGGCGTATCCACGCCGGCGTTGGCGATGAGCACACCGGGCATTTCGCGGACTTCGCTGGCCGGGGTGGCCTGGGCGAAGCACTGCATGGCGTGACGCATGTTCCGCTCGACTAGCTCAAACGCCTGCACAGCGCCAATTATAAACCCGGCGACAGAGCACTGCGTCCCCGGTTTCTTCTCACCCGGCTTTACTGGCGTAACGGAGCGCCCTGGCTTCGGGTTTTGAACAGGGTGCGGACGCCGGCGCCGTGGCTTCCGGCCTGGTAATAAGGCACGAGGACCACACTCGTTCCCTTCAGCCGGTAGGCGCAGGTCATCGGATCGGAACCAGCATCGCGGACCGGCTCCAGCAGGGACGTCGCGTCTTTGTCAGCCGGGCCAGCGGAGATGACGGGTGGGGAAGCCTTGGGGTCCGTCACGTCCTGCGCGAGAACCAGCGGCCCGCGGGTGAAAGCCACCCAGTTTTCGGAATTGCGGCCTGCGTGGAAATGCGCTTTCAGAGCGAAGGCGAACTTGACGCGAACCGTCTCGCCCGGTTTCCAAGTCCGCTCCAGGCGGTAGAAGCCAGTGGCCGTCTTCACGAGAGATTGGGGTTCGCCGTCAATGGTGACCGCCAGGGCGGTAGTGTCCTCGGGCAAACGGAAATCGACCGCCAGCCGCACCGGGCGCGCCAGGCCGAGTTTCAGCGTCACCTGGTCGTCAAACGGGTAGTTGCCTTCGATCGTAAGGCGTTCCACGCCGGGCCAGCGGCCTGTAAGGCTCGCCTGCATTGGTAGGTAGCTGTTCACGACCAGCGCATCGCCGGCCCGGCCCAGCAAATGGCGCGCGTACATTTCCAGCGCCCGCGGACCGCTGGAAGCACAGCAACTGATCCGGTCTTCGTATTTGCGCCGCGGACAATTCGCCGGGGTGAAGTAGGCCCAGTCATTGCCATTCGGCGCCTGCGCCCCGAACAGGTGGTTGAGCACCGCGCGCTCGGCCGCATTTCCGTAACGGGCTTCGCCGGTGATGCGCAGCAGTTCCAGGCAAAGCTGAATCCAGGTGACGGTGGAGCAGTTCTCGACCACGTGGGCCGGGTCGAAGAATTCCGGCGGCGCGAAGCACTCCCGGTTCTTGTTCGGGGCGGATTTGTAACTCCACGGGCCGCCGGTCACGTAGGTGTGGTAGGCGCGGATGTTTTCCCAGCCCTTCTGGCAGGCATTTCCGTACAGAGGTTCCCGCGTCGCACGGTACAACTCCCCGTAACCCAGCAGCACCGCCATGAGCTGATAGGCTTTCCCGTCACCTGGTCCTTCGACGTCGCCGCCGGAACTCAGCACACTGGCCACGCGGAGGCGGGGATTCCTCTCCATGCATTGGTGAATGTAGATGGCGAAGTCGAGAAACCGCGGCTCGTGGGTCCGCTCATAAAGCATCATGATGGACTCCAGCAGCGTGGCTGAAGAGATGCCCTCGCGCGTTCCAATTGCGGTCAGGTCTTGCCGGCCGGGCCCCAGGGCGGACATCAGCAGATCGCCGATGGCTTCACAAGCCCGGACGACGGCCGGGTTCGGATGGAAACGCTCGTAAGTGAGCAGCCCGTAGAGCACGTATCGGTGGGTCCAGATGTCCCAGGAGGTCTGATTCACTCCGCCAGGCTCATAGAAGCGCTTCCCGGGGGCGTAGGTTCCCAGGTAGCCGTTGGTTTCCTGAGCGGCCAGCAGCCGGTGGACCACGCCGGTGAGGGCCGCGAGCAGCTTCGGATCGTGGGTGGCCTCATAAGCCAGTGTCGCGGCGTGGAGCCACTTGCCCACGTGTTCGCCTTGCCAGGCGTGCTGGCCGGGCCGGGACTCGAATCCTTTGAGCAGAAACGGATCGTTGACCACCCGCCAGAGACGATGCTCGCGCCAGAGCTGGAGCCGCTGCCCGAGGATGCCTCCTACCTTCACGTCTGGGATCTGTTGCCAGGCGTCCGGCTTTGCGACCGACGGCCGGGGAGCGCGGCACCCGGCCGCCAGCAGGCCCAGGCCAACCAGAACCGCCAAAGGTTTCAGCGCCTTCATGCTCTCTCCTTCCCGCTTCCTTCAACAGCAGCCGCCGTGGCAGAAGGCCCGGACGGTGAAGCAGCTATCGTCATGCCTGAAGTAAGTCAAAACCGGCTCAGCAGCCGATGCCCGCTGCTGTCTGTCAACCGAGCCCCTGGCAAGCCGCCTCCACATCGTCGGCAAATTCGAACACGGTGTCGAGCCGCGTCACGCGGAAACCCTCGCGGACCACGCCGCTGGCAGCGGCCACACGCAGCTTTCCACCGGCTTGCATCACCTTGTTGAGGCACGAAATGAACCGCCCGATCCCGGTGCTGTCGAGATGCCGGACGCCGGCGAGATCGAAGACGAAGTTCTTCCGGCCCTTCTGGATGAATTCGCCGACGAGCGTCTCAATCTTTTCGCTCTCCGGGCCGAGCATCACCCGGCCCGAAATCGTGATCACAATGACACCGTGATCCGTCTCCCGGTGACTCATTCGCATCTGCATCCGTTGTCCGGTCACTTCCTGAGGCTCACCTGCATTGTACTGGGGAAATCGGCCGGCACCTTCTGCTTTACCTTTCCTGTCGCCGCCCATTCGGTTCCTCTCTGGAGCGTCGTGATGAAGCCGACACACCGCATCGCCGCTGTGTCATGGCCCAGCGTGGTGTGAAAGATTCTTCCTTTACCATAGCGGACCGTGAACAGGATCGGTTCATCCTTACCGGTGCCCCCGGTGGCGGGATCCGAATAGGCCGTGGCGAGAATCTCCATGTTCCGGGCCGGTCCCCGCAAGCTGTCGTAGAGCTCGTCGGTGGCGTGCATCCAGGCCCGCGGCAACCCGGCCATGACCGGATGTTTCCGGTTCCGCGTCACGATCAGGAACGGATGCCGTTTCCCGTGATGGCCGGCCTTACCGGGCCCGTAGTCGAACTGGAGCCGGTTGTCGGCGAAGAAAACCCGGGGCCCGGCCGTTTCGGTGCGGCCCCTCCAGCCGCCGAGCGCGATCATTTCGTTGTACGCCTTCCACTCCGGGAAAGCGTTGTCGGCCGCGTGATAGACGACGAAGCCGCCGCCCGAACGGACGTAGTTTTCAAAAGCCGCGCGCGTCGATTGCGGCCACGGGTCCCCGTTGTAGTTGGAGAGCACGACGTCGAAGGCGGAGAAGCGGGGATGGAAGCCGCTCATGTCTTCGCCCTTGGGCGGGGAAGTGGCTACCGCGACGCTGAACCGGCCGGTTTCCTCGAGAAGTTGCTTGAGCACGGGGGTGGTCTCCCGCCAGCGATGATTATTCTGGCCGTCCACGATGAGGACGCGAATCGGCTGGGCCGGCAGTGCTGCAAGGCTGGTGAAACAGAATCCGAGCCCGAGAATCCAGGGAATACGCATTGTCATTGCTCCGCGCGCAAAAAGCGCGATCAACGCTCATAATAGCCCTTTGACCAGCGCTCATCAACAGCGCGCATCATCTCCTCGTTCCGGGTGATGGCCGGAAACCGGTAACATGTTAGGTTGGTGTCGCGGTGACCGACGCCCGCGACATCCCGGAGGGACCATGTATGTTTCGTTGAACAGGGCCCTGGTGGCCGGCGGCAAACTGAGCTGGGAGGAGTTCGCCCGGCTGGCCGCGAAAACGGGGTATCCCGGGGTTGACGTCGCCCTCGCCAGCGCCATGCGGGAGGGCGCGGCCGCGACGCGGTCACTGCTGGCCGGCCTGAGATTGAGGCCGGCCGTGATCGGGCTGCCCGTCGACACCCGGAAGGACGAGGCGACGTTCCAGGGAGGGCTGAAACGCCTGCCCGTGGCCGCCCGTTTTGCGGCCGCGATCGGCTGCCCGCGGATGACCACCTGGGTGATGGCGTCGAGTGAACGGCCGAAAGCCGAGCAGCGGCAGATACTCAAAGACCGCTTCACCGCCTGCGCCGAGATCCTCGGGAAACACAAGGTGCGACTTGGCCTGGAGTTCCTTGGCCCGCTTCACCTGCGCAAACGCTTTCCCTACGAATTCATTTACCGCATGGACGAGATGCTCGCCTTCGCCCGGGAATGCGGGCCGAATGTGGGGTTGCTGCTCGATAGCTGGCACTGGTACCATGCCGGGGCCACGGTGGAAGACATCCTGAAGGCCGGCCAGAACGGCATCGTGCATGTCCACGTATCCGACGCGCCCGCCGGTGTGCCTCCCGAGAAGGTCCGCGATAACGAGCGCTTGATGCCCGGCGAAGGCGCGATCCGCTGGAATGCTTTCTTCGGCGCGCTGAAGCGGATCGGTTATGAGGACGGCGTCAGCCCCGAGGTTCTCGGCCGGGGTTTGAAAACGTTGCGGCCGGAGGACGGCGCCCGGCTCGGCTATAGTTACACGACCGACGTGATGCGCAAGGCGGGCGTACTGTAATGAGGCGCCCCGCTGGGCCGCGCCGTTTGAAGTGATGCTGGAGAATCTCCCAACCGAACAGGTAAACCCCGCCTCGGAGGACATCGATGCCTGGCCGGTGACCGAGATCTTGCGGCTGATCAATGCCGAGGACCAGAAGGTGCCCGCTGTCGTGGCCGCCGAGATTCCCCGTATCGCGGAGGCCGTGGAGGTCATCACCGAGCGGATCCGCTCCGGCGGCCGCCTGTTCTACATCGGCGCGGGGACGAGCGGCCGGCTTGGGGTACTGGATGCGGCCGAGTGCCCGCCGACCTTCCAGGTTCCCCCGGAGCTGGTGCAGGGGATCATCGCCGGGGGCGAGGCGGCGCTGGCGCGCGCCACCGAGAGCTCGGAGGACGATCCGGCGAGCGGCGCCGCAGACCTTCAGCAGCGGGGATTCAGCGGACGGGACGTACTGGTGGGCATCACCACCAGCGGACGCACCCCTTACGTGCTGGGAGCCGTCGAAGCGGCCCGAAAGCTCGGAGCCTTCACCGTCGGGATCAGCGCCAACCCGGGTTCGGAACTGTCTCGCCGGGTGGACATCGCGATTACGCCGGTCACCGGGCCGGAGATCATCGCCGGCTCGACGCGGATGAAAGCCGGGACGGCCACCAAACTCGTATTGAATATGATCAGCACGGCGGTGATGATTGGGCTCGGGCATGTGTACGGCAACCTGATGGTGAACGTCCGGCCGGTGAACTCGAAGTTAGCGGACCGCGCACGGCGGATCGTGGCCGCTGCCGGCCGGGTGGAGGCGGAGAAGGCGCGGCGGCTGTTGGAGGAGGCCGGCGGCGACGTGAAGGCGGCCATCGTGATGGCACGCGCGGGCGTGACCCGCGTCGAGGCGTTGCGGTGGCTGGAGCAGGCCGGCGGGCGGCTTTCCGAAGCGCTCAAGGGCATCCGTCATGGATAAGTTTCTCATTCAAGGGGGGGTTCCTCTCCAGGGCCAAGTCACCGTCAGCGGGGCGAAGAATTCAGCCCTCCCGTGTCTGGCCGCCTGCTTGCTGAGCTCCGAGCCGGTACGGCTCTTCCGCCTGCCCCGGGTCCGGGATGTGCGGACGATGGAGAAGCTCCTCCTGCATGAGGGCGCGGAGGTGGACACAGCTACCGACGGAACCGTGACCGTGACGGCGCGCCAGGTTGTCACCCCGGAGGCACCTTATGAGATCGTCAAAACGATGCGCGCCTCGAGCCTGGTGCTGGGACCGCTGGTGGCGCGGGTGGGGCGGGCGAGGGTCTCCCTTCCCGGCGGGTGCGCCATCGGCGCGCGCCCCATCAACCTGCACGTCAGCGGGTTGGAGCAGCTCGGCGCACGGATCCGGCAACGCCACGGGTACATGGAGGCGGAGGCCCCGCGGGGGCTGCGGGGCGCGTTCGTCCATTTCGACCGGATCACGGTGACCGGTACCGAGGACCTGCTCATGGCGGCGACGCTGGCCGAGGGGGAAACCGTACTGGAAAACGCGGCCCGCGAACCCGAGGTCGTGGACCTGGCCGGGCTGCTGACGAAGATGGGAGCGAAGATCCAGGGTGCCGGTACATCCACGATCCGCGTCGAGGGCGTCAGCCGCCTGCACGGCGCCGAACACACGATTATCCCGGACCGCATCGAGGCCGGCACATTCTTGCTGGCCGGAGCGATCACCCGCGGAGAGCTGGTGGTGGCCGGCTGCGTGCCCGAGCACATCGCGGCGCTGGCCGCCAAACTCCGCCAGGCCGGCGTCGAGATCAGCCAGCCTGCCCCGGATGCATTGCGGGTGCAGCCGGCCCCGAGGCTCCGCTCGGTGGACATGGCGACCGAAGAATACCCCGGCTTCGCTACCGACTTGCAGGCGCAGTACATGGCCCTGATGACGCAGGCCGAGGGCATCAGCCTCATCACCGAGACGATTTTCGAAAACCGCTTCATGCACGCGCTGGAGCTGGGACGCATGGGGGCGAACATTCGCGTGGAGGGGCGGCAGGCGATTGTGGCCGGCCCGCGGGCGCTCAGCGGTGCGGCGGTGATCGCCTCCGACCTGCGGGCCAGCGCCTCGCTGGTGCTGGCGGCGCTGGTAGCCGGTGGCGAGACGCTGATTGATCGCGTCTATCACATTGACCGGGGTTACGAAAAGATCGAGGAGAAGTTGCAGCAGCTCGGGGCCAGAATCCGCCGGGTGACGGGTGGGTGAGACCCCGGCCGGGAACTCGAGCGGGCTCACCGGAGCAGAGAAGCCGTCGAGGCGTACAGCACGTACAACAATACCAGGAAGTCAATAAACCGGATGATCTTCAGGAAAACGCCGCCCATGAACTCAAACCGCAGCAGGAGAGCGCACACAACCCCCCCATACACCCAGGCCGAGTCGAGCACGCCCGGGTAATTCCAACTATAGGTGACCACGCCGAAGTAGTACAGCAAAGGCCAATTACTTTCGATCATGCCGCGGTAGCGCGCCACCAGCATCCACACGGTCAGGGCGGCCACGATGGCGGTGGTGACGTCGGCAAAGTTGGGCCCTGCGCTCATGCTTCAACAAGACGATACCATGGCGGGCCCACCGCCGGGGACCGGCCGGCCCGGCGACAATCCGGAGGGCCGCTGGAGAAAGCGGAACCCCGCACCGGATCATCGGCCAGCCATTGGTGCGGGGTCCCCGCTCGGATTTCTAGTCGTCTACTTTCACCATGACCGTGGTGGAGGCCGCTCCCTGGTCAATGACCAGCGGGAGGGCGTCGCCGTGAGGCACCCACCACGGCACGAAGGCGTTGATCTGGTACACGCCGACCTGGCCGGGCGCCAGTCCGGCGTAGCTGACCGGCAGTCCCACTCCCGCCAGGTGCAGATCCGGTGGGACCAGGGTGGTTGCCGGCGGATCAGCAGGAGAAGGCACGCCGGCGTCGATGGCCGGGTTCGTCCGGCCCATCCCGGTAAGGTAAATCACGATATGGTCCTCGGGCCGGATGGGGTTGGATGGAGTTACCATCCGCCCGTCCCCGTAACGGACGATCGTGGGCACCGGCGCGCTGGCGCCGCTGGCGGCCCGCTGGAACACGCTGGGCGCGGTGGGCAGAATCGTCAGGTTGTAGTTGTCGCTGACGCCGCCCGGGGTGTGAAGAACCAGCGTCACGTTGCCCTCCACCTCGAAGGGCAACTGGGCGTTGATCTGCTGCGGGGAGACGAACAGCACCGGAGTCGGCACGCCGTTCACCGTGAGGCAACTTTCCCCGAGAGCCGTCGGCAGCGGGATCTGGCTGCTGGCCTGGTTGACCGGGCTGAGGTCCCAGCCAAAAATGCTGACCAGGCCTCCCGGGGCGACCGGTTCGGTGTAGTCGGCCGCGTTCACCACGGCGCCGATCTTCGGCGGCGCCACCGAGGCATCGTAATCCCACGGCAGCACGGTGAACCCGGAAGTGGTGAGGCTGATGATGAGCTGCCGGGAATAGAGCGGAGCCAGTGTCCGGGTGAACGGATAGGCTGTCGTGCCAAGCAGCGGGGCCTCGGCCATGCGCGTGGCACGAACTCCGCCCCCGGTCTGGATGTCCACCCGTTGAATCACGCCGGGATCTTCCGCCGACGGGGCGGTGGTCCGGAAGCCGAACTGGTCCACGAAGGCGAAGCCGGAGGTTTCTCCGGTGCCGGTTTCCATCATGCTGGTGGTGACCAGCGAAGCGTTCAGCAACCGGTCTCCGACCACGTACTGACCGAAGCTGGAGGCAGCGTAAGCGCCCTTCAGTTCCTCGGCATCCTTCCGGGAGACGGTAAACGTGTCCGCGTTGGCGTCGTACAGCATGACGTTTCCGTCGGCTTCGGCCACCAGGATCGAGGAGCCATTCGGCGAGGCGACCAGCACGGTGGCTTCATTGATGTCATTCTCGTAGACGCCGAGGCTGGGCAACTCGGTTGCGGTCCGGGTGGTCATATCCACCCGGTCGATCTTGTGGATCGGCCCGGCGACCCGGTTCGCCGTCAGAATGGCGTTGCCCGAGGCGGCCACCGAGCGCGGATAGTGCCCCGCAGGGGTGCGGATCGGGATCGAAGGCTGCAGCGTTTCCAGGTCGTAGACGGCGAGAAACTGCGAGTCGTTATGTCCCACCAGCAGCCACCGGCGGTCGAAAGTGATGGCCATCTGCGTCGGCGTATTGCCGGTCGGCAGGACCGCAATCTGGTTGTAGGTTTGGCCGTCGAACACCAGCACCTCGTTGGTGTCCTGGCGCAGGATATAGAACCGGTCCCGCACCGGGTCGGGCAGAATGTCGACCAGCTTGCCGGGCACATTAACGATCGTGCCGCGCTGATCCGGTTCGGGCGTGCTGGCCAGAACGCGAATGGGTGGCGGCACGTTCACCGCGGTGCTGGAATGGATCACGATGGGCACCACCGCCGTCCCGTCGCGGTTCTGGAAGGCTGACGGATCCACCCGCACGGTGACCGTCGCCGGCGTCATTCCGGTGGGTGGGGTGACCTGGACACCGCTGCCCTGCACCTCGAGCGAGAAATCGGTATTGCCGCCGCTGGGATCGTAGATGGTGACTTGCTTGCTCATCACCGTCCGCTCGCAGAAGTTGGCCTGGAACAGCAGGTCCTTCACATTGGCCGTGACTTGCGGCACACTGGCCAACTGGCCGATCGGCAAGACGGTAACGCCGCTGTCCGAGATTGAATACATCGTCGAGTAATCGGAACTGAGCAGGCTCTTGCCCGCCAGGTTCTCGGGCAACTGGATCTGATTGAGCACGGCCAGATTGTCGGCGTTCAGGATCTTGAGGATCGGCGGCTGCGGCGCGCCTTCCTGTTGCCCCTCGGTCTGGCTCTGTTGCGCGATCTGGGCATAGATCAGGCCCCGGGAATCATCGATGGCATGGCTGCCGACCTGCAGCAACCCCTCCGCATCGGGAAACTGGGCCAGGTTCCAGACACCGGTCGCCTTGTCCCAAATGGCCGCCCCGTGCAGGACCCAACCGGCCAGGTACCGCGACCCGTCCTGATTCACGCTCACCACCCGTGGCCCCTGCGGGGGCTCGGAGGTGTAGTTGAGAATCCGGAGCCAGCCCGAGGTGATATCGTAGCCGAATTCGAACGTGTCGGTGAGGCCGTAGATCTTGGTCCCATCCCCGGACACGTTCAGGGAAGTAGTAATGATATTCGGCGGAAAGTTGGCCGGCGGGACCGGCAAACTGGTGGCGGCGAGTTCCTCGATGGTGCTCAGCACGCGGGATGTGCCGGAAACCGGATCGAACAAGGAGAAGTCCGTGGTGGTGACCACGAGCGCCTGGCTGCTTCGGCCGAAGGCGACGCCGAGAGCGGGCGCGCCCAGGGCGAAGGTCTGCTTGCCCCTGGTTTCCAGGTCGATCACGGTGAGCGCGTTGCTCGCCGTGGCCGGAGGCTCAAAGTTTCCAAAGTGCGTCACCACCAGATAACGTCCATCGGGTGAGAGCGCGATGGAACTGGGCAGCGGAGCTACGTTCATCGAGGTCTGAATTGAATAATCCCCGAGCGACATGACGTCGATGCGGTTCGCCGTGAAGTTGGCGATATAGAGAACTCCTCGCGCTTCGTCCAGCGCTATGTCGGATGCGTGTCCTCCGATAGCCACGACACGGCCGAGGGTAGCCCCCCACGCCGAAGCCGGGAGAATCGCTGCCGCCAGCCAGACGCCAAGCGCGGTGATCAACCTCCAAGACTTCCGTTCCATAAATCAACTCCAAAACCTTAGGTTGCTAACTGCATTCCCGTCCCGGCGAGGCGCGGGCGCACCGTCCGCGCCTCCCCCGGTGCGGGTCCATACGCCTCACTCGGCGCTTTTGCGACGACGCAGCACAAGCAGTCCGAGAAAAAGGACGGCCAGTACTGCGCAAATGATTCGAATCATGGAAGCATCCATCGCTATTCTCCTTTCGCACAAAGAATCGGCTTGTAGTTCGTCCCTCACATGTTGTTCATCATCGGGAGCAGGTCCCGGATGATGCGAACGACCACCGGCCCCACCGTCACCACGAACAGGGACGGCAAAATACAGAAAAAGATCGGAAACACCAGCTTGACACCCAGCTTGGCCGCCTTTTCCTCGGCGGCCTGGCGCGCCTGCACCCGCATGTAGTCGGAGTGGCCGCGAAGACTCGGGGCCACGCCGGTGCCGAACCGGTCGGCCTGGATCAGCACGGCCACCAGCTTTTTCAAGTCATCGACCGCCGTCCTCTCGGCGAGGTTCCGCAGCGCGTCCATCCTCCGTTTACCCGCCTTGAGTTCCAGGTTCACCAGGCTGAACTCCTCGCTGATATCCGGGTGAGCATGCTCGAGCTCCTTGGCCACCTGGATGATCGCTTGGTCCAGGCCCAACCCGGATTCCACGCACACCACCATCAGGTCGAGGGCGTTGGGCAGGCCGCGCCGAATCTCCTTTTGCCGCTTCTTGGCTCGCATCCGGATGTACTCGTTGGGCCCGAAGAAGCCCACTGCGGCGGCCGTCAGCACGGCGGCCACCTTGTTGCTCGGGTCAGCGGGCGAGCCGGCCACCGCCAGCCCCATCAGGACCGGCAACGCCACGCCGAGCAGCAGCTTGGTTCCGTAGAGGATCTTCAGCGCGTTGGGATTGCGGATCCCGGCGCGGATCAGCCGGCGCTGGATCACGCCGACGTCGCGCGGCGAAGCCGGCAGCATTGCTCCCAGCTTCTTGATCATCTCCTGGAACATCAGGCTGGGGTGCGTCGGCGCCTTCTCGGTCGGCGTCGCCGTAGCGCCGGTGACCCGGTCGATGGCCTCCTTGGGCTGCACCCACAGCTTCATACCCAACAGCGACAGGGTGAGCGTTACCGCTACGAATACCAGCACGACTAGCGCAAGCGTCATCCTCTTACACCTCGATCGTTACGATTTTCTTGATGATGGCGTAGCCCACCAACTGCAGGACCACCGCCGCGGTCACCATCATCTGCCCGGTGGGGTCGGTGAAGAAAAAGTGCGCGTAGTCTGGGTTCACGAAAAACATGATCAGCGCCACGCCGATCGGAATACAGGTGAGCGCCGCGCCGGTCATGCGGCCATGCGCGCTAATGGCGCGGATCTTGCCGCGCAGTTTGAAACGCTCCCGGATCAGCGAGGCCAGCTTGTCCAGAATTTCGGCCAGATTGCCGCCGGTGCGCCGCTGCAGCAGGACCGCCGAGACGAAGAAATGCACGTCCATCGACGGCACCCGCTCGGCCAGCTTGGTCAGCGCCGTCTCCAGCGGCAGGCCGAGATTGTGCTCATCGAATGTCCGGCGGAACTCACCGGCCAGCGGCTCCTGAAACTCCCGGTGAATCATCTCCAAGGAGACCGAGAAGGCGTGTCCCGCCCTCATCGAGCGCGCCATGAACTCCAGGCTTTCCGGGAACTGCTCCTCGAACTTCCGCAGCCGCAACCGGCGAACCCGATAAATGTGCAGCAACGGAAAGCTCCCGAAGACAACTGCCGGCAGCAGGGCGAGGCTGGAATACTCCGGGGGCAACATGAACCAGGCCAGCAGGAAGCCCAGCAGGAAGGCCGCCATGCAGGCATGCGCCAGCCGCGCCGGCTTCCATTTCAAGCCCGCCTGTTCGAGCAGTCGCTGGGCCCGCTCCTGGTAGCGGAAACGGCGCAGGATGCGCAACACCAACTGCCCGGTCTTGCGATCCTCGGCCTCCAGCAGCGCCGGATTCTTCTGGCTCCGCTTCTTGGCCTTGCCCTTCGGCGTCCCCAGCAGGCGGTTTTTCATCCGGTCGACTTCCGCGCTGCGGGCGGCGCTGGACATCATCCACCAGCCGAACACGGAGAGCAACCAAATCGCCACAAAGACCGCCACGTAGAAACCCATAACCGCCTCGTTAGACCTCCACCACTTCGTCAAACAGGTCCGGCCGCAGCCGAATGCCCGCCGCCAGCAGCTTCTCGTAGAACTTCGGCCGGATGCCGGTGGCGGCGAAGCGGCCCACCACCCGTCCTTCCGGCGTCAGACCGCGCTTTTCGAAGACAAAAATGTCCTGCAGGGTGATAATGTGTCCTTCCATCCCGGTGACCTCGGTGAGACTGGTGACCCGGCGCGTGCCGTCGCTCAGCCGGGAAACCTGGACAAACAGGTCCACGGCGCTGGCGATCTGCTGGCGGATCGACACCAGTTGCATGTTGGCATTGGCCAGCGAGACCATCACCTCCAGCCGTGAGACCGCGTCCCGGGGGCTGTTGGCGTGAATCGTGGTCAGCGAGCCATCGTGGCCGGTGTTCATTGCCTGCAGCATGTCGATCGCCTCCTCGCCCCGGACCTCGCCGAGCACAATCCGGTCCGGTCTCATCCGCAAGCTGTTGATGAGCAGCTCGCGCTGGCGGACGGCCCCGTGACCCTCCAGGTTCGGCGGGCGGGTCTCCAGTCGCGCCACGTGCGGCTGCTTCAACTGCAGCTCGGCGGCGTCCTCGATGGTTACGATCCGCTCCTTGGGCGAGATGAAGAACGACAGCGCGTTCAGCAGCGTCGTCTTGCCGGCCCCGGTGCCGCCGGCGATGATGATGTTCAGGCGCGCTTTGACCGCCGCCTCGAGCAGGTCCATCATTCCCTGCGTCAGCGATTTCTTCTCGACCAAATCGGTCGGCATCAGTTTGTCGGTGCCGAAACGGCGGATCGACAGCAGCGGCCCGTCCACCGCCAGCGGCGGGATGATCGCGTTCACGCGCGAGCCGTCGCTCAACCGGGCATCGACCATCGGCATCGATTCGTCGATCCGGCGGCCCACTTGCGAAACGATCTTGTCGATGATCCGCAGCAGGTGGGCGTCGTCCCGGAAGGAAACGTTGGTCAGCTCGAGCAGGCCCTTGCGTTCCACATACACCTGCCGATGAGTGTTGACCAGGATGTCGGAAATGGTCGGGTCCTGCAGCAGCGGCTCCAGCGGGCCGAGGCCGAAGACCTCGTCGAGCACCTCCTCACAGATCTGCTGCTTCTCGATGGAGCTCAGCAGGGTCTGTTCCTCGTTGATCAGCGACAGCAGCGCCTGGCGCACCTCGCCACGCACGCGCTGATTGTCGATGGTGGCCAGCGCCTCCAGGTTGATCTTGTCCAGCAGCTTCCGGTGCAGGGTGAATTTCAGCTCCTGGTACTCCGGTCGCAGCGCCGACTTCGGCCGGCCGGCATTCTTCAAGAGCCGTTGCTCCCAACTGAGCTGTCGTGGTTTGTTCTGTTCTGTTGCTGGCAGCATTCGTTCTTAATTCCTCATGCCGGTTGCGCTTGCCGGGCCGCCTCGGCCTGGCGGCGATCCACCCGGGCCGCGGCAATCAGACGCCCGGCGTATTTGTCGATGGCCCGTCCCAGTTCGCACTCGCTGCCCAACGACTGGCCGACCGAGATCACCCGGTGCAGGGAAAAATAATCGTTCGGCAGGATCTGGTAGACCGGGCAGTTGAAAATCTTCTCCATGTCCGAACTTCCAATTCCGTCCCGTTTGCTGGAACGGTTGATCAGCACCCGGAACCGGTCCCTGGAAAACCCCAACTGCTCCAGCAAGCTCACCGCCCGACGCGTCAGGTGCAAGCTTGCCAGCTCCGAGGTGGAAACCAGGAACGTTTCGTCGGACTCGGAAACCGCCAGCAGGCTGGTCCGGTGGGGGACCGCCGGGGCATCGACAATCACCCACGCGTAGAGCATCCGCGCAAATTCCAGCACATCATGCAGACGGTTCGGATCTACCGCGTCAGGCTCGGGTGTCTCAGGCGCCGGCGCCACGTCGATGCCGGCGCAGTGGGCGATCAGGGAGGCCCACGAGGTCGGATCGAGCTGGCCGGATTGCTCGAACAGGTCGGCGATCGAGGCGTTGTGATGGAGTTTCAGATAGAAGGCGATCGTCCCCCCGGTCAGGTCCAGGTCAAGCAGCAGAATCCGCTCGCCGGTCTCGCGGCGGATGGCGAAGGCCGTCTGGGTGGCCAGGGTCGAGGCTCCCGAGCCGGGTTTGGCGTCGGTGAATACCACCACCCGGCCGACATCCGGTTCGGCCGCCGCGCTCGGCTGTCGCAGCCGGCGGATCCGGGCGATGGCCTCCTGCTGCACCTCGACCTCGAACGGCGCCGCCAAAAACTCACTGGCCCCCATGCGCAGCGTCCGGACGATGGCCTGCGAATCATTGTGGGTATGAAGACCGACCACCTGGGTCACCGGCCGGAACGCGGCGATCGAACGGATCAGTTCGGCGGCCACGTCCAGGTTGGTGGCCACGTCCAGCAGAACGATATCCGGCTTCAGTTGCCGCAGCCGGATGTCGAGTGTCTGCAGGGGCGGGTAGGACTTCAGGTCAGCCAGGATCTGGAAGGCACGCGTTTTCGGCAGCGTGGCGCGGAATTGGTCGGCCAGCTCCCGGTTCGGCGAGATCATCAGCGCCGTCAGCTCTGTCGCCCGTCCTCTGATTCCTCGTTCCATCAGTTGCGCTCGTCTCCGTTGCTCGCCCGCCTTCACTCCTTCTTCTGGATCGTGCCGTCGTATTTCAGGCTCTCGCCCGGCCGCACCGGCTCCAGAAACTTCATCAGCATGTCCGGCATCGGCTTGGCCTCGCCCGCCTCCAGCGGGGTCACGATCTCCGGCGTTACCATCACCACCAGCTCCGTTTTGGACTTATCCTTCTCCCGGCTCTTGAACAGCTCGCCGAGGATCGGGATGCGGGAAAGTCCCGGGATCCGGCTGAAGGTGGCCCGCGCGCGGTCGTCCATCAGGCCGGCGATCACGAAACTCTGGCCCTCACCCAATTCGATCGTGGTCTCCATCCGCCGGGTCGACAGCGCCGGGATCGTGAATCCCTGGAAGCTGACCGCGTTGTTGAGATCGATCGAGGAGACCTCCGGCCGGACGTGCATCCGGATGGTGTGCTTCGGCGTCAGCGCCGGCGTGAAGGTCAGCCGGATGCCAAACTCCCGGAACTGGATGGTCACCGCTCCGGCGTTGGAGCCACCCTGCAGCACCGGAATGGGGAACTCGCCGCCCACCAGAAAGCTGGCCTCCTGGCCGTTGGAGGTCACCAGGTTCGGCTCGGCCAGGATCTGCAGCAGCCGCTGCGACTGCAGGGCGGAGATGAAGGCTGACAGGTTCAGGTCCGGCCGGAAGGCAAACACGTTCAGCACGTCGGAGATGCTCCACTCCGAGGTGACCCCTTCGTTCCGGCCCGGAATCACTCCGTTCAACTGGTTGGCGGTGGCGGACCGGAACTGGCCGGTGCTGATTTGCCCCGGCGTGTTCGCCGCCCCCGTCGACACCAGGTTGAAGGCGAACTGGCTGGCGACGCTGCGGTCCATCTCAGCGAACTTCACCCGCAGCAGGATCTGCTTCTGGACGTCTTCGACCACCCGGAGATTGTTGACCACCGTCTTGGCCAGCGACGCGGTGAGCGCCGCCGCGCGATCCGAGACGTCCTGGGAGGAAACCGTGCCCGTCAGCGTGACCGAGTCGGCGGCCGATTGCACGTGAATCTCCTCGTTGGGAAACGTCTCCTGCAGGATTTTCCGGATGGGCTCCAGGTTGTGCGCCACGGTGAT
>CAZXVW010000002.1:0-63627 GCA_964644025.1 uncultured Solibacteraceae bacterium
CGCTGCAAGCGGGCAATTCAATTGATTGCGGGATACCCATTCTGCCGTCATGGACCTTGACCAGCTACATACTTTCCTGGAGGTCGTACGGCTGAAGAGTTTCTCGAAGGCGGCCCAGACCTGCTACCGCACCCAGCCGGCCATCAGCGCCCAGGTGCGCCAGCTCGAGCACGAGCTGAACGCTCCCTTGTTTGAACGCCTCGGCACGCGGATCGCGCTGACGCCCGCCGGGAAGATCTTTCGCGAGTACGCTGCGCGCATCCTGGAGTTGCGGCGCCAGGCCCAGGACAGCATCAACGAGCTGGAGCGCGTACCGCGCGGCGAACTGGTGATCGCCGCCAACGAGGCGAACTGCATCTACGTACTCCCGGGTGTGTTCTCCGAGTTCAAGAAGCAGTTCCCGAACGTCCAGCTTCAGGTGGACCGTTCCTACGGCGCCCGGGTGGTTCGGGCAGTCCTGGACAACCAGGCCGACTTCGGCGTTACCCAGCTTCCCGTGCCGGACAAGAAACTCCAGGTGGTGCCGATTTACACCGACGAAATCAAGCTGATCGTGCCGGCCGCCCACCGGCTGGCGCGTAAGAAGCTCGTCCTGGCGCGGGATCTGCTTGAGGAGCGGCTGTTGCTGCCGCGGGCAGGCAACACTCGCGGCCGCCTCAACGTCTGGCTGGATCTGCTGGAGGAAGACATCCACGTCTCCATGGAGCTGGATTCCACGGAAATGATGAAACGGTTCGTCCGGGCGGGCCTGGGCCTAGCTTTCCTGGCGGTCTCCAATTGCCGGGAGGAAATCACCGCCGGTACGCTGGCGGCCGTATCATTGGGGCCCGAGCCGATGGTGCGCCGCCTGGGTCTCATCTACCGTAAGGACAAGGCCCTGTCGAAGGCGGCGCTCGGTTTCATCCGGATCACGCTGGAGCAGACGGAGATGAATTCGAACGGCCACCGCGAGGTTCCCGCCCCCCGCGCGGCGGCCCGATAAGCGCTTTATGGAACGCTTGACCACCAGGTGCTCGACGATCTTCATCGCCACCGGCGACCGGATGCGTGTCTACCATGACGTCGACGACATTCCCGCCGAGCTTCGCCGGAAGCTGTTCGCCTCCACTCGCGGCGCCAACTCCGCCACCATCCTCATCGCCGACCGGGCCGGCCGGGAGCAGATCCTGAAGGCAATGCGGCGGGCGCGCGCGGGCCGCTACTCCCGGCTCGCGAGTATCCTCATCAACGGAAAGACCGCGCCGGCGCGGCGGAGATCGCGGTTACGCCTCGCTCTGCCCCTGCTGGGCCGCATTCTGCTGGTGGGTTCCCTCGGCTACTTGTTCTGGGTGCTGGCGGCCTGGCGATGACTACCGGAAGTAAGATAATACCCTCACTTGTTCCTCCCCATACCCCCACCGGAGTAGGCGAGCCGCGGTACGGTCCCGCCGATCTATTCCCTGAACGGCGATGCGAAACTCCACCGCAACCTGTCCCGCTCTCGGCGCGATTCCCGGCCGCTGCGCAGCCGAGGAGGCCTTGGCGGCAGCTTTGACGAGCGGCCGCCGCTGTTTTTCCTACGCTGCTGTGTTCCTGGTTGACCACGCCACCGAAATGCTGGACGACGGCGATTGGCAGGCCGCCGAGCACGCCCTGATGAGTTTCTGCCAGGAACTGGTCCGGCTGCTTCGACCGGAGGCCCGTCTCTACCGCTGGTCCGGCACCTCGATCGTCGTCCTGCTGGAGCCGCATTCAACACCGGAGACGGTCCGGCAGGAGCTGGAGCGGCTGCCGGTGGCAGCTCTTCGCCAGGTGATTCCCCTCCTTTCCTGGCCCGGCAAAGAGCACCTCGACCGCGCCATAGATCTGTTTGTGGCTGAAACCATCGCCAGCGCCCCTGGCCCGGGAGATTGACGCCCGGTCCCGCCGGCTCTCTCAGCCGTGGGCCAGGGAAAAGTGCATCCCATTTGCCTCTAGAGAAAAGCTAATTCCGCCGATACATGACGTATGGACCGTAGACGTGAACCTCGCTTCGAAACCGGCCAGGAAGCACAGATCACTCTCCTCGATGAGCAACCTGCTACCATGCCGGCGCGGCTCGAGAATCTCTCGGCCCGTGGAATGAGATTGATAACCAACCAGCCGCTACCGGTGAACAGCCCGGTCCGGGTAGACTTGAATAGGTCCGTCCTGTTGGGCGAGGTGTGTTATGTCCAGCCCCTGGGAAAAGGGTTCGCGATCGGGCTCGTGTTGAGTGAGGTGCTGCATGAGGTTCCGGAACTTCAGCCGCTGGTGGCGGCGATCTTGGGGGAGGACAAGCAGCCGGCGGAGACGGAGGCGCAGGCGCCAGCGCCGACAGGCAACGCGGGCGGGAAATCCTCGTGAACAGCCCACCCCGTTGCGCTTTGCCGGCTCTCGCTCGGGCGTAACGGGGCTTGCCCGTCCAGGCTAGCTCGTGTGGTAGTCCCGCCCAAGGTCGCTGTTCTTGCACGAGGCCGCCCACTCGGTCAACGTAGCCTTCATCGAGCGGGCGATTTCGGGTTTCACCTGGATCATGTTTTCCCGCTCGCCGGGGTCGATCGCGATATCGAAGAGCATGTCCTGGTCGGCCCGGGCATCGTCCAGGTAAGAGAGGAACTTGTAACGGTTGCCGATCAGCGCCTTGTCCGGTGAGCCCAGCCGACTCCTGGTTCCATTTTCCCCCCGGTCGGTCGTCTCGAAGCCGATGGGGCGCGGCCGCTCCTTCATGGTTCCCTCGATGAGCGGCAACAGGCTGACGCCGTCGATCGGCTCGGGCTGCCCTTTCATCTGGAAGCCCAGCACATCGAGCACCGTCGGGAAGTAATCGCAGGTGGAACAGGGAATGCTCGTCGAGCGACCGGGGTGGACACGGTCCGGCCATACCAGGATGCCCGGCACGCGGATACCGCCCTCGAACAAGCTGCGCTTCCGGCCACGGAGTCCGCCCGCCGAACCACGATACTCTCTCTGGTAGTGATTCCGGCCCTCCGGCCCGTTATCGCTGGTGTACCAGAGCATCGTATGGTTTTCGATTCCGAGATCCCGCAACTCCTGGCGGAGCCGCCCGATCTGCTCGTCCATGGCCGTGATCACCCCGTAGAAATGCTGCTCGCCCTCACTGAACCGCGAATACATGGCCTTGTAGCGCGGCCCGGCGACCACCGGTCCGTGCGGCGCGTGGAACCAGATCACTGCGAGAAAGGGCTTGCCCTCCCGAACCGACCGGCGGATGAACGGGATGGCTTTGTCCATGATGATGCGGCTGTCATCGCCGACGAGACCTTCGGCCGGGCCGTCAGTGATGTTGCGGCCGTTGTGCCAGTAAAGGGTACGGACATCTCGCCGGCCGTTCTTGTCCCGCCAGGTGTACGGGTCCCAGGTGGGCACGTTGTACTCGGTGGAGAACCACTCGTCAAAGCCGTTCATGCCGGGCGTGGAATAGTGCTTCTCCGGGTGCCGGTTCTTCTTTCCCGAGAAGCTGGGGCTGAGCGTGCCCAGGTGCCACTTGCCGAAATGGCCGGTGAGGTAACCCTGCGTCTTGAGCGCTTCGGCCAGGGTGATCTCTTCTTTTTTCATGTGGCCGGTGTTCGCCGAGTAGATGCCGTAGCGCCAGGGATGGCGGCCGGTGAGAGCACTGCCGCGGGTCGGCGAGCAGACGGGCGCGCCGGAGTAGAAACGGTCGAACCGGATGCCCTCGGTGGACATCTGGTCCAGGTTCGGCGTGCGGATGTACGGATGGCCGTTATAGCCGGTGTCGCCCCAGCCCTGGTCATCGGCCATGCAGAGGATCACGTTTGGGCGCGAGCGATTCGCCGCCGCTGGTTGCACCCGCAGGGCGGCCGCTCCCGGGATCAGGCTTTTCAGTAAGGTTCGTCGTTGCATTGGTGCGGTTCCTTTTCTATTCGATTCCTGTACCGTCTCACCACCCGCGCTACGTCTCCCTGCCGACTGCTGAGCACCATCTTCCGCACGCAGAAGGCGTCCCAGAGAATGCCGTTGTGCTTGCGGCCGGAGAAGATCACGTACATCGCGGAGCTGACGCCGGCGCTTTCGGGCCGCACCGTTTCCCACTGCCTCTCGGCCCGCAGAAGAAAAAGAGCTCCCGGCAGCAGCGTGATACCGGCGACTGCCGGGAGCCATCGTATAATTGCGGATGCCATATGGCGCCGCGTCCAACGATACGGTTCTATTCTACCTCTGCACGCGCCCGGATCCACCTCCCTTAATGAGCGCCTGGACCTCCTCGACGGTGAGGCGGGCGAAGTCGCCGGAGATCGAGTGCTTCAGGCAGGAGGCCGCTACAGCGAACTCGAGCGCCTCGGCATGGGTGGCAAGCTTGTTCAGCCCGTAGATGAGGCCGGCCGCGAAGCAGTCGCCGCCGCCCACGCGATCGACGATGTGCGTGATCTCGTAGTGCCGGCTCACCAGGAACTCGCGGCGGTCGTTCAAGCAGGCCGACCAGCCGTTGTGGGAGGCGCTGCGCGATTCGCGCAGGGTGATCGCCATCAGCTTCAGGTTCGGGTAAGCGTCCAGCACCTTGGCGGTGAGTTCCCGGTACTTGGCGGTCTCCAGTTCGCCGGCCTCCACGTCGACGTCCACGTGAATGCCGAGCGCCTTCTGGCAGTCCTCTTCATTGGCCACGCCGACGTCGACGAACTTCACCAGCTCGCCCATCACTTCGCTGGGCTGCTTGCCGTACTTCCACAGCTTCTTCCGGTAGTTGAGATCGCAGGAAACGGTGAGGCCCTTTTGCTTGGCCACGCGGACGCTTTCCAGCGCCAGGTCGGCGGCGCCCTGGCTCAGCGCCGGGGTGATGCCGGTGATGTGGAACCACCCGGCACCGTCGAAGACCTTGTCCCAGTCGATGTCGCCGGGCTTGGCCAGGGCGATGGCGGTGTGGTCGCGGTCGTAGACGACTTTGGAAGGCCGCTGGTTGGCGCCCCGTTCAACGAAATAGACGCCGAGACGGCCAGGCGCGCGCACGATGTAGGAGGGATCGACACGGAAACGCCGCAGCTCGGCGATGAAAGCCTCGGCGATCGGGTTAGCGGGCGGCAGCACGGTCACGTAGCGCACCGGCATGCCGAAGTTGCCAAGCGCGACGGCCACGTTCGCCTCGCCGCCTCCCCAAGTGGCCTGGAACTCGGGCCGCTGCAGAAAACGGTCGAAATCCGGCGGCGCCAGCCGTAGCATGATTTCTCCGAAGGTAACGATGGTGGTGGACATAGGATTCGGCCAATGATTGTAGCAAACGCGCGGGCACGGCGACGCGGCCCGTGGCCACCTGATCCCCTGCCCCGCTGCCGGAAAATGACGCGGGGGCGGCGGCTGTGTAACATAAAAGTCATGCAGCGAATCCACCGGTTCTTTCTCTTGTTCGGCGTGGCCGGGCTGGCCGCCGCCTCCCTGGGCGCCACGGATTGGGAAGACCCCAGCATCATCGGACGAAACAAGGAGGCCCCTCACGCCACCCTGATGGTTTACCCGGATAGCGCCACCGCGCTCACCGGCCGGAGGGAGGCGTCACCGTATTTCCAGTCGCTCAACGGGACGTGGAAGTTCCATTGGGTTCCTACGCCCGAACAGCGGCCGCTAGAGTTCTACGAAACCGATTATGAGGTGAGCGGATGGGACGACATTCCGGTCCCCTCCAACTGGCAGATGCTCGGCTACGGTTACCCGCACTACACCAACAGAATTTACCCGTTCAAGAAAGACCCGCCTTACATCCGCCATGCCCACAACCCGGTCGGCTCCTACCGGCGTGACTTCACCGTGCCCAGGACCTGGAGCGGGCGCCGCGTCTTTATTCATTTCGACGGCGTCGAGTCGGCTTTCTACCTGTGGATCAACGGCAAGAAGGTCGGCTACAGCCAGGGCAGCCGGACGCCGGCGGAGTTCGACATTACCGGCTATCTGCGGCCCGGCAACAACGTGCTGGCGGCCGAAGTGTACCGTTTCTCGGACGGTTCCTACCTGGAGGACCAGGATTTCTGGCGGCTCAGCGGTATCTTCCGGGACGTTTACCTGTTTTCCGTGCCCCGCCTGCATATCCGGGACTTCGAGGTCCGGACGCCGCTCGATGCCGCCTACCGGGACGCGCAACTGAAAGTGACGGTGAAGCTGCACAACTACGGCTCCGAGCCGGCCGCCGCGCGGATCGAGGCCGAGTTGCTGGATGATGCCGGCCAGAAGGTGCTCGAGTTGCCGCCGATGAAAGCGTCAGTGCCGGGCGCCTCGGAAACCACCCTGGAGACCGAGCAAAAGGTATCCAACCCCCGGAAATGGTCGGCGGAGTTGCCGAACCTTTACAAGCTGCTGTTGGCGCTCAAAGACTCCTCCGGCAAGACCATCGAAGTGATTCCCTGCACCTTCGGCTTCCGCCAGGTGGAGATCAAGAACGGACAACTGCTGGTGAACGGCAAGGCGGTTTACTTCAAAGGCGCCGACCGCCACGAGCACGACCCCGACCTCGGTCACGTGCCCACCACCGCGATGATGATCAAGGACATCCGGCTGATGAAGCAGTTCAACATCAATGCCGTGCGCACCAGCCACTACCCAAACACGCCGGAATGGTATGAGCTGTGCGACCGTTACGGCATCTACCTGATCGATGAAGCCAACATCGAATCCCACGGCATGGGCTACCGTCCGGACACGACGCTGGCCAACAAGCCCGAGTGGGAGAAGGCGCACCTGGACCGCATCCAGCGCATGGTGGAGCGGGATAAGAACCATCCTTCGGTCATCATCTGGTCCATGGGCAACGAGGCCGGCTTCGGGGTGAATTTCGTCAAGGCCAGCCAGTGGATTCACCAGCGGGATCCCAGCCGCCCGGTTCACTACGAGCGCGCCGGGACCGACCGGGCAGTGGACATGTATTCGCCGATGTACGCCCGGATTCCCCGGCTGATCCAGTACGCCGAAACCAAACCCGACCGCCCGCTGATCCTGTGCGAGTACGCGCACGCCATGGGCAACAGCGTCGGCAACCTGCAGGATTACTGGGACGTGATCGAGAAGTATCCGGTGCTGCAGGGCGGCTTCATCTGGGACTGGGTGGACCAGGGCTTGCGCCACCAGACCGCCGCCGGAGACGAGTTCTGGGCCTATGGCGGCGATTACGGTGACAAGCCCAACGACGGCAATTTCTGCATCAACGGCCTGGTGATGCCGGACCGCGTGCCGCATCCATCGCTTTATGAAGTGAAGAAGGTTTACCAGAACATCAAAGTGTTGCCGGTGGACCTGGAAGCGGGCACGGTGCGGATTCGCAACAAGTACTTTTTCCGCAACCTCGATTTCGTCGATATCGCCTGGGAGGTGACCGAGGACGGCGTCGTGATCGAGAAGGGGAGCCTGCCCCCGGTTCCCGTTGCTCCCCAGGCGGAGAAACAGATCCGGATCCCGTACCGCAAACCGCGGCTGCGTCCCGGCAGCGAGTATTTCCTGAAAGTGAGCTTTTCGCTGGCCAGAGATACGATCTGGGCGCCGCGAGGCCACGTCCTCGCCTGGGACCAGTTCCGGCTTCCCTTCAAGACGCCCCCGGCGCCGAAGCCCGACATCGGCGCCATGCCGCCGGTGAAGCTGGCCGACTCGCCCGCGGGGATCACCGTAACCGGCGCCAACTTCGAGCTGCGCGTGGGCAAGAAGAGCGGCTCTATCGAATCCTACAAAGTGAACGGCAAGGAGCTGATCGTCACTCCCCTGGCGCCGAACTTCTGGCGCGCGCCGATTGACAATGACATCGGCAACCGCATGCCGCTGCGCCTTGGCCTCTGGCGCCAAGCGGGCCCGCAGCGCGAGGTAACCGGCGTCACGGCGAAGCAACTGAAGCCGCAGGTAGTGCGCATTATCGCTGATTCCGTCTTGCCGGCCGGCGGTTCAGAGTACCGGAACACATATACGGTTTACGGCAGCGGCGACGTGGTGGTGGAGGCCGACTTCACCCCGCGCGGCAAGCTGCCGAACCTGCCCCGCTTTGGGATGCAGATGGCCATCCCGGGCGAGTTCCACCAGATGAGCTGGTACGGGCGCGGGCCGCAGGAAACTTACTGGGACCGCAAGACCGGCGCCGCCGTGGGACGCTACTCCGGGCCGGTGGAGAAAGAGATTTACGTCTATGTCCGGCCGCAGGAGAACGGCAACAAGACCGACGTGCGCTGGATGGCGCTCACCGATGCTGACGGCGCCGGACTGCTGGCGGTCGGCATGCCGCTGCTCAGCGCCAGCGCCTGGCCGTTCACCATGGATCAACTCGAGCGGGCAGCGCACACGCACGAGCTGCCGCGGGACAACAAGATCACCGTGAACCTGGACTACAAGCAAATGGGGGTCGGCGGCGACAACAGTTGGGGCGCGCGGACCCACCCGGAGTACACGCTGCCGGCCAAGGCGTACCATTACAAGTTCCGCCTGCGGCCACTGACCGGCAAAAGCGAGGACCCGGCCCGGCTGAGCAAGCTGGCGTTCGAGTAACGCGCCGCGGCGATCATCGGCGAGTGGACCAGGCGAAGCCAGAGGCCGGCCGCGCGGCAGCCCTATTTCGGCTTCGGCCAGGGATAGTCGTCGCGGCCGGCTGTTGGTTCCTTCATTCCTTTCGGCAGCGTCTTCTGCCAGGCCAGCAGCTTCTGTGAGAGCCGCGCCACGACTTCCGGGCGCCGGTCCGCCAGGTTGTTCATCTCACGCGGATCGGCGGGGATGTTGTACAGCTCGACGCGGCTCCGGTCCGGATTCATGAGCAGCTTCCAGTTGCCGTCGCGGATGGAAAGCATCGGGCTTTTGTTCAGGACGTGGCCGGCGATGTTGAACCGCCACTCCCAAAAGATCGGCTTCGTGCGCGCCTGGGAAGCGCCGAGTAGCACGCTGCTGCGGTCCTCGCCGTCGAGTTTCAGCCCCGGTGGCAATTTCACTCCGGCCAGCCGGACGATAGTGGGAAGAAGGTCCACCGCCGTCATCACGTCGGCCTCATCGACGCGTCCGGCCGGCACGTGTCCCGGCCAGCGAACCAGGAACGGCAGCCGCACGCCTCCCTCGTACAGGCTGCGCTTGCGGCCGCGAAACGGACCCGGCGAGCCGACGCCGCTGTGGTTGGCGTTGCGAATATGAATGTCCTCGGGGCCGTTGTCGCTGGAGAACAGCACCAGCGTGTTTCTCGCCAGCCCCAGCTCGTCCAGGCGCTTGAGCAGGCGGCCGACCTGCGTATCCAGGTCCGTTACTGAAGCGTAGTAGACCGGGGAAGCACCCACGTAAGGCACCCGCTGCGGCCCGTAGCGCCGGTAAGGCGCCATCTGCTCCTTGGTGGGATTCAGGGTGGCGTGGGGCACCAGGCTCCAGACATTCACGTAGAACGGACGGTCCTTGTGCTGTTCGATGAAGCGGATGGTTTCGTCTACGATGAGCCGGCTGGAACGCGCCCGGAAGTCGATGCTGTTGGCGTCCGGCCAGCCGGGCCCGTTCGAGTTGACGGTCCGGCTGACGTCGATGCCGTAGGCCGACGGCGTGGGAGCGCCTTGGCCGCTGCCAAGGTGCCACTTGCCGAAGTGCGCGGTGGCGTAGCCGGCTTGCTGGAGCAGCCGCGTCACGGTGGCGACCTTCGGGTCCAGCCAGTCCGGCATGTCGCGCCGGGCGTTGGCGGCGTGGCTGGCGAAGTGACCGTGCACGCGGTGCCGCGCGGGAAAGTGACCGGTCATCACCGCGGTGCGGGAAGGCGAGCAGACCGCCGAGTTGACGTAGAACTGGGTAAACAGCGTGCCCTCGCGCGCCAGCCGGTCCAGGTTCGGAGTCTTGATCTGCTGGTTTCCATAGCAGCCGAGGTCGCCCCAGCCCAGATCGTCGGCGAAAATGAAGATGACGTTGGGCCGGGCCGCCTGCGCCCCCAGCGCAAAACCGGGCAGGGCGGCCGCAGCCATTATCAGCAAGTGACGTCGAGTGATCATGGCTTCACCATTTTGCCTGATTTCGTCCGGGCTGTGCTGTCCATGTTAGGGTGAACACGATGGCAATCCCGAAAACGGCTCGTTACGGCGAATGGGAATCGCCGATCAGCACGGAGATGCTGGTGGCCGAGAGCGTGCGGCTGGGCGGTGTGGCCGTGGACGGACCCGATGTCTACTGGGTGGAAGGGCGGCCGATGGAAGGCGGCCGGAACGTGCTGCTGCGGTGGCGGGCCGGCGCAGCGGCGCCGGAGGAGGTAACGCCGGAGCCTTACAGCGTGCGCACGCGCGCCCACGAGTACGGCGGCGGGGCCTACTTGGCGGCCGGGGGCGAGGTCTGGTTCGCCAACTTCGCCGACCAGCGTCTCTACCGCCAACGGCCGGGAGCACCGCCCGAGCCACTCACCGCCCCAGGCGAGTTCCGTTACGCCGACATGATCCTCGACGCGGCGCGCGGCCGGCTGATCTGCGTCCGGGAAGATCACTCCGGAGGTGGGGAACCGGTGAACGAGATCGTCGCCGTTGGCTTGGAAGACGGCGCCGTCGAAGTGCTGGCGGGCGGTCACGACTTCTGCTCCACGCCCGCTCTCAGCCCCGGCGGCGACCGGCTGGCGTGGCTCACCTGGGACCATCCCAATATGCCGTGGGATGAGACCATGGCCTGGGTGGCGGAGTTCGACCCGGCCGGCCGGCTCGAGGTTCCTCGCAAAGTGGCCGGCGGCGATGGCGTGTCCGTGTTTCAGCCGGCCTGGTCGCCCGCCGGCGAACTCTACGTGGCGGCGGATCCCGGCGGCTGGTGGAACCTGAACCGCTGGGACGGCGCGCGCCTTCACTGCGTGGTTGAAATGCCGGCCGAATTCGGCCAGCCGCAGTGGCTGTTCGGAATGCGCACCTACGGCTTCGCCGGCGACGGCAGCATCGTCTGCGCGTACTGCCGGCAGGGCGAGTGGCGGGCCGGCCGCCTGTTCCCGGAAACCGGTGAATTGCGCCGCCTGGGGCTCGATCTCACCGATATCGAGGGCCTGGCCGTGACGGACCGGCACGCCGTATTTCTCGGCGGTTCGCCGCGGCGACCGCTCGCGGTGATCCGCTTCGATCTGAAAACCGGCGAGCAGCGGGTCCTCCGCGAATCCGTCAGCGTGGCCGTGGATGCCTCCTGCATTTCCGAGCCGGCCAACATCGAGTTCCCAACCGCTGGGGGCGAAACGGCTCACGGCTTCTTCTACCCGCCCCGGAACGGCGGCTTCACGGCGCCGGAGGGTGAACTTCCGCCCCTGATCGTGATCAGCCACGGCGGCCCGACGGCGGCAACCTCGACGGCGCTAAACCTGAAGCTGCAGTACTGGACCAGCCGGGGCTTTGCTGTTCTCGATGTCAATTACCGGGGGAGCACCGGCTACGGGCGGGCCTATCGCGACCGGTTGAAAGGCGAGTGGGGCATTGTGGACGTGGAGGATTGCCTTCACGGAGCACGCTACCTCGCCGATGCCGGCAAGGTGGACGCAGCCCGGCTGGTGATTCGGGGCGGCAGCGCAGGCGGCTACACCACGCTGGCCGCGCTGACCTTCCATGACCTGTTCCGGGCCGGCGCCAGCTACTATGGCGTCGGCGACCTGGAGAGCCTGGTCCGGGACACGCACAAGTTCGAATCCCGTTACCTGGACCAGCTCATCGGCCCGTACCCCGAGCGCAAAGACCTGTACCGCGCGCGGTCGCCGATCCACTTCACCGACCGGCTCTCTTGCCCGGTCATCTTCTTCCAGGGGCTGGACGACAGGGTGGTACCGCCGAACCAGGCCGAGCAGATGGTGGCGGCGCTGCGGGCGAGGCGGCTTCCGGTGGCTTACTTAGCTTTTGAAGGCGAGCAGCACGGGTTTCGCCGGGCGGAGACCATTCGCCGGGCGCTGGAAGCGGAGCTGTACTTCTACGGCCGCATCTTCGGTTTCACGCCGGCCGGCCGCATCGAGCCGGTCCCCATCGAAAACCTGCCGAAGCCGCATTGAGGCGGCAGGCACTCGTGGCTGATACCTGGAGTGCTGTCGTTGACGGCGGGTGATATCGTAAATAGTTAACCAGGAGCCGGGACCGAGGCGTTTTTCCCGGCAGAGTTCACCGAAAGGCGGTTTCCCGCTGTTCGATTGCGGTTTTGAGGAGATGATCTATGGCGATTGTTGCTGGTGTTGATTTTGGAACGCTGAGTGTGCGCGTCTCGATTGTGGACAGCGAACGGGGCAGGATCGGATCCGCGGTGGCCTCATTCCCGCTCCATCGCAAGAAGGAGGACCCGGATCATGCCACCCAGAGCCACCAGGACCACATGGAGGGCCTGGTCAAGGCCACCCGGGACGCCCTGGCCGAGGCCGGCGTACGCGGCGAGGACGTGGTAGCGCTGGCGCTCGATACCACCGGATCGAGCGTGGTTCCGGTCGGCGAAGGACTGGAACCCCTGGATGACTATTACATGTGGTGCGACCACCGCGCCAAACAGGAAGCGGCGCTCATCACCGAGACGGCTCACCGCGAAGGCCTCGAGGCGATCAACTGGTGCGGCGGGGTGTATTCCTCGGAGTGGGGTTTCGCCAAGCTGCTCCACTGGCTCCGGCACAACCCGGACAAGCGCGAGCAGATGGTGACTGCGCTCGAGCACTGCGACATGGTGGCCGCGGTGCTGACCGGGGTGAAGGACCCGGCGGAAGTGCCGCGGAGCATCTGCGCGATGGGCCACAAGTGGATGTGGAACGCCGAACTCGGCGGACTGCCCCCCGAAGAGTTCCTGGTGAAAGTGGACCCGCTGTTCCGCGGCGTGCGCGCCAAGCTCGGCGGCCGCTATGCCACCTCGGATACAATCGCCGGCCGCCTGACGCCGGAATGGGCGGGCCGGCTCGGTTTGAAGCCCGGCATTCCCATCCCGGTGGGCGCCTTCGACGCGCACTGGGACGCCATCGGGGCAGGCATCCGCGAAGGGGACGTGGTGAACGTGGTGGGCACCTCTACCTGCATCATGGCCATTGCCAGCCAGACCCGGCTGATCCCGGGTGTCTGCGGCGTGGTCCGCGGTTCCATCCATCCGGCCTACGCCGGCATCGAGGCGGGCCTTTCCGCCACCGGCGACATCTTCGACGCCATTGCGCGCCGCGCCGGCGCCACCGTGGCCGAGCTTTCCCAGGGCCTGGAGCAATACCGCGCCGGACAAACCGGCCTGTTGCGCCTCACCTGGGACAACGGCGACCGCACCGTACTGGTGAACCCGAACCTCGGCGGCGTCACCTTCGGCTGGAACCTGACGCATACCGCGCAGGACGAGCTGTTCGCGGCGATTGAAGGCACCGCGTTCCACACCCGCGTCATCCTGGAGCGCATGGCCGACTACGGCGTGCCCATTCGCCGCGTTATCAACGGCGGCGGTGTCCCGCAGAGGAATGAAACGCTCAACCGTGTCTACGCCAACGTCCTGAACAAGCCCGTTCTGGTGCCGGAGACCGAAGTTACCAGCCTCGGCTCGGCGATCTTCGCCTTTCTGGCGGCGGGCGTGTTCCCCTCCATCGAGGCAGCCCAAGACGCCCTGTGCCCGAGCTACCGCACTGTGGAGCCGGATGCCGGCGAGCACGCGGTTTACGAGAAGCTCTACCCGCTATTCCGGCGCCTGTATTTCGGCTTCGGCAAAGCCGATGCGGAAGCCATCGAAGCGGGCGATGTGCTGCCCGCGCTCCGGGACCTGGCCCGGCGGGGAGAGCCCGCCGAGGGATAAGCTACGCACCCGGGCCGCGCAGCTCGGCCAGCATGCCGGCCACCGTGCTGAACAGAAGCTGGTTAAGGCGCGCGCGGTCCTTGAGAGCGTACTCGCCGGTCGGTATGGGCCGGCCGAACACCAGTTCCACCGGACCACCGCGAACGTGAATGCTGCCGATCGGCAGCACCTCGCGCGTGCCGTTGATCGCAAACGGGATGATGGGAACACCGGCCTTGATGGCGATGTAGGCGGCTCCTTCCTTGAACTGCTCCAGGCCCGCCGGGGAACGGGAACCTTCCGGAAACACCAGGATGGAGAGGTTCCTGGCGCGGGCGGTCCGGGCGGCCTCGGTCATCGCCCGGAGCGAGGCGCGCGCATTACCCTCCGGCACGGAGAAATGCCCGCACCGCCGCAAGTGCGTTCCCAGGAACGGCAAGCGCACGTACTTGGCGTTGACCAGGAACAGGAAACGCGCCGGCACCGCCGCCAGCACCACCGGTGTGTCCATCAGGCTCAGATGATTGCCCGCGAAGACGTAGTTGCGGGCCGTGTCAATGTTCTCCAGCCCGCGCACGCGGAGCCGCACGCCGGCGATTCCCAGCAGCATGCGCGCCCAGCGGCGGGCGATCCGGTCCGTCCGCCGTCCCTCTGGATCGAAGAACGAGACGGCGACCGAGATCGATCCCATAACGATCGTGGCAAGGATGATCAGCGGGTCCTTGATCAGCAGCGCCCACAGCAAGCTCAGCGACATAGCGGCGAGAGGGAGATTATACCAGCCCGTCACCCGGCAACCGGGAGCCGTGGTTCAAACGGTCCGGACGGCTTCGGCCGGCTGGTGAGTTTCGGCGATAGATTCCCGGAGCCGCCGGGAAAGCTCGCTGCGGTCCCGCAAGCTCAGATCCAGGGTGGGAACCGGCTCGCCGATCCTCATCCTGACCCGGCCGCCGCGAACCAGTGCCGATCCCGGCGGCAGAATTTCCCGGGCGCCCAGCAGCGACACCGGCACGATGGGGACGCCGGCCTTGATAGCGAGGTAGGCCGCCTCGTCTGTGAGGGGACGCAGTTCGCCGCTGGTCCTGCCGCCCTCGGGAAACAGGAGCACCGAGATGCCGTGTTCCTGGATCACCTCCGCCGCCGCGGACATGCTTTTCAGGGACTCCCGGACGGTGGAACGGTTCACGGGCAGGTGTCCGGCGCGCCGCAGGTGGCAGCCGAAAAAGGGAATGCGGAAGAGGCTCCTGTTGGCGAGGAAGCGGAACTGGACGGGAATCTGCGCCAGGATGCAGGGAGCATCGAAATAGCTCCGGTGGTTGGCGGCGAAGACGTAGCTGCCGCCGGGGGCGATCTTTTCCCGCCCTTCCACCGCGACGCGGACCCGGGCGATCCCCAGCAGCATTCGCGACCAGGAGCGGACCACCGAGTGCTGGCTCCGCCCGCTCGAATCGAACAAGGATGCCAGCAGCCACAGCGCCCCTGCCCCGGCCGTGACCAGCAGCATGAGGGGACCGGTGTAGAAAACGAGGCGGAGTTTGGCAACGAGCGTCGACATCAATTGGTGGCGCGACGAACGGCTCGTGGCGTTTGGCAGCCGCTGCCAGGTATTCTATCGCAACCGCGCCCCGGCCCACCGGAGAGTCCGGAACCGCGGCGTGAGGAAACACCCGTTCAGCCAGCCGCGCTGGCCACGGCCTTGCGTCGCGCCTGGGACGCGGGCCACACGGCTGCCTGGGGAAGCCGGGCCGCGGCGAGCACCCTCGTACTCGGCCGGTACTCGGGAACCACCACCTGGAGGTATTCCACCAGCTTCCGGGCGTCCCGGGTGGCGCTCAGCGTAGCGAGGACGCGCAGGTGCTCCTGCATCTGGCCGTAGTCAAGCTCCGGACCCGTGAAGATGCGGATCTTCTCGTGTGGCGTAGCGGCGGTGGTTTCCGTGGTGGAATTCAGTTCCTCCCGCAACTTTTCTCCCGGGCGGATGCCGGTGAACTCGATGGCAATCTCCGCATCGGGGCGAAAACCTGACAACAGGATCAGGTTCCGGGCCAGCTCAGTGATCTTGACCGGCTCGCCCATGTCCAGGACAAAGATCTCGCCGCCTTCTCCCATCGCGGCGGCCTGGAGCACGAGCTGAACCGCCTCGCTGATGGTCATGAAATAACGCTCCATGTCCGGGTGGGTGACGGTGACCGGACCGCCGGCGGCGATCTGCTTCTTGAACAGCGGGATCACGCTCCCGTTGCTGCCGAGCACGTTGCCGAAGCGCACCGCGATGTAGCTCGGCCCCCTGTTCTGCATAGACTTGACAATCAGCTCCGCGACCCGCTTGGTCGCGCCCATGACGTTGGCCGGCCGCACCGCCTTGTCCGAGGAAATCAACACGAACTTCCGGACTCCGTACTCCTCGGCGGCCCGCACCACGTTCAGGGTGCCGAAGACGTTGTTTTCCACCGCCTCGAAGATATGGTCTTCCATCATGGGAACGTGCTTGTAGGCGGCGGCGTGATAAATAAGCTCCGGTCCGTACCGTGACATTACCTCGGCGAGCCGCTTCGGGTTCTGGATGCTCCCAATAGCAGGGTAGAACTCGATTTCCGGGAAGCGGCTTTCCATTTCGTGATTGAGCTCGTAAAGGGCATTCTCCGAGATCTCGTAGCCGACGAGCATCGACGGGCCGAATCGCGCCACCTGCCGGCAAAGCTCGCTCCCGATGGAACCGCCGGCGCCGGTAACCAGAACCACGCGGCCCTCGATCGAGGCCCGGATGGTTGCTTCGTCCAGTTCCACCGGGTGCCGCCCCAGCAGGTCCTCCATGGCAATCTCGCGTACCTGTCCGGCCAGGGTCCGGCCATCGAGAATCTCTTCCAGCGCCGGTACGGTCTTGCACGGCACACCGGCGGCGCGGCAGCGTTCGAAGATGGCGGTCATCTGGCTGCCGGTCGCCGACGGGATCGCAATGAGCACCTCATCGACGCGGTGCCGGGCCGCCAGTTTCTTCAGCCGCGAGCCGTCGCCCAGAACCGGCAGGCCGTGAATGAGCGCCTGCCGCTTGGCCGGGTCGTCGTCAAGAAAACCGACCGGCCAGTAGGAAAGCCGAGGGTTGGTGCGGATATCCTGAAGCAGGATCTCTCCCGCGTCGCCCGCACCGTAGATCAGCACGCGCTTTCGCGTGCGGCCCAACCGGGCGATGACCATCCGGTCGCGGCACCACCGCATGCTCACCCGGAGCGCGGCCGTGGCCACCAGGCACAGGAGGAAATCAATCAAGTAAATCGAGCGTGGAAAGCCGGCCGGCCCGAACAACAGGATCACTACGCCGCCCAACAATGAGCCTTTCCCGTTGGCGATGGCAATCCTGCTCAGATCCGCGGGCGCCAGGATCCGGGACGATTCCATATCCAGGCCCTCGTGGCGGAACATGAGGAGCTTGGCCACCGTCCAGGCCGCCAGCGCCGCGGTCAGGTGGGCATGCCAATACGGGTCGATCGTGAAATCGAACCGGAGCAAGAACGCCAGCCAGCCGCAGAGGCCGAACGCGGCAGCGTAAGCCAGCCAGATAACGGCCCCCAGCAGACGGGACCAGCCGGTAACCGTCCGCAAAGGTAACCCTTCAAAAAACCTCATGGTAGTCAGCCTTCTCTGTTTTTGCTTGCGCGTTTTCGCCAGGCATCAGAGGACCCGGCGTGGCCTCATCTGCCGGATGCGGCGCCGGTAGCCACCAGGTGGCGCCCCCCGGCGGCCCAGGGTGAGGTCTCCATCACCAACTGGTACGCCTTGAGGTTTTCCCGCACCGTGCCCTCCAGCGGGAAACACCGGCGGACAACTTCCCGGGCCCGGCTGCCGAGCCGGCGGGCCAGCGCCGGTTCGCGAAGCAGTTCGCAGATCGCATCGGCGAGGGAAGACGAGTTCCCCGGGGGAACCAGGAGCCCGGTCTCACCGGGATGGATCAGCTCGCGGTTGCCGGGGATGTCGGTAGCCACCACCGGGATTCCAGCCGCCATCGCCTCCAGCAGCGGCACCGCGGATTCCTCCCGCGGCGAGAGCCGGACGAAGATGTCCAGGCCGGGCAGCAGTTCCAGGGCTTCCCTCCGGTTTCCGAGAAAGCGCACCCGGTCCCCCAGTCCCAGCAAGGACGCCTCCTGCCGCAGTTCCTCCGCCAGACGGCCGCCGCCGGCGATCAACAACCGCGCCGCGGGCTCCCGGGCGATGACGGCCAGCATCGCGTAGAGCAGAAATTCGTGGCCGCGGCCCGCCTCCAGGCGTCCGAGGGAACCGATCGCCACCTCACCACTTTGCAAGCCGAGCTCCCGGCGAGCCGCGCCACGCCGCACGCCGGCAAACAGGTGCGCGTTGACTCCGTCTCGAATGGTAAGCATCCGCTCCGCCCCGGCCACTCCCTCGCGCGCGGCTAACCTCCGGTGCTCGTCGAACGCGCAGATCGTCAGATCACCGCTACGGATTGACGGCCTCAGCCAGGAAGCGACGGTTTTCCGGACCCGGCCACCCGCCGCCTCCCGGGGCGGAAGCCCGTGCGCGTGGCGGATAATATGCGGGACCCGGGCCAGCCGCGCCGGCGTTTCTCCGGCGAAGCCGCCGTCGCCGGCGTGGATGACTACCAGGTCGAACCGCTCGCGGCGGCACAACAGGAACAGCCACGGCGCCAGCAGCAGGTCCCCGTCCACAACCGAACGAAGGCCCCGGGGCGGCATGACGATGTGCGCCCCAAGCTTTTCGAAATGGTGTGCCGTGACCTCGTCGGGAGGTATGATCCACACGTCGTCACCGCGCAGAACCAATGCGCGGACGATCGCGTGAACGATGGCAGTACATCCTCCCCATGGCTCGTCATCAAGTATCTGCAGGATTTTCATGTCGCTCGTCCTCTGCGGGCATGCCGCCTGACAGCTCATCGTGATGCTGGGTTAACGATTCAGGACTGCAATCCGTTCGTCTTAAGCCCGGCCAGCCAGTGCCGTCAGCGCCTCCCGCCCGTCGCGGGAAGGCTGGTGCGGCCTTCACTGCCCCTGGTTCGCCGGGCGGCGGCCGTCTCGATGAGTGACGCCAGCCGCTCTCGGGCCGCCAGCAGTGCTTGCGGGTCGGTGTTCCAGTGGTGAAAACAGTTGGCCGTGCCATCGCCCGCGCAACCAACCTCAATCGCCTCGCGGTTGGCGGCCTGCGGGTCGGTGCGGGCCGCCAGCACCAGGTATTCGTAGTCCTCCACGGCGTCGCGCAACGTCTTCAGTCGCAGCGACGGGACAACGCCGTAGGCCGCCGCCGGGGAACGGGCGCCGTAAGCGTTCCTGGGCACCACGAGGTTTACCTCCCGGCCTGGATAGACCAGCAGGCCTTCGCCGTTGTAGCAGCCGCCGCCGGAGCCGTAGTTGCAGGCCTCGCTCCACGGGTTGCCGCCCTTCTTTGCCAGTTGGTTCCAGTAGGCTGAAGTCCAGTACAGCAGGCCGGTGATTCCGTAGCGGAAATTGATCCAGTTCACCACCCGGTAGTTCAGCAAGGGGAAGTCGATCTCCCAGTGCGGGCTGGGAACATCGCGGTTCTGGACCAGCGCCGTGTAGGTCCAGATCTCGTCGCCGGCCAGCCGCCGCGCGGCCGCCTCGGCCGGATCAAACGAAGCGTACAAGGCGATGAGCCGGTTCACGTTACCGTAGAGGAACTGGGCGGTCCGGCGGTCGTGGAAATCGATGGTCATGCCCACTCGAAACTCCGGATGCGCTGCCCGCGCCAGCCCGGCCAGCTCGCGAATCTCCTGGAACTGCTGCCGCGTGGCCGGCTCGTCGCCCGGCCGGATGAAGAGTTTTTGTTGGATTCCGTAGGAACGGAACCATTCATAGACCGAGCGGAGATAGTTCACCGCCAGGCGCCGGTTCGCCGGAATGTCCAGGTCAAACGGATACTTGTATGCGAAAGACAGGCTGTAGTCGGTGAATTCCGGCCTCTTCAGCAGAGAGAGCAGGTGTGCCGCCCGGGCTCGTGTCAGCCGGAGGTTCCCTTCCGGGTCCAGGTCGTCCGGCTCGATGCGGAACCCCATCGGCGCCTCCGGCATCAGCCGGTGCGCGATGAGCATCTCGTCAATCGCGGTGGCCAGCGCCACGTGCCGCGGCCCTCCGTAACGATAGCCGTAGTAGGCGGCCGGACCCAACCGGTAGTCAGAGTCGTAGCTTTGAAAGGCCGTATGAAGCGAGGAAGCCGCCGGAAGGGTGAAACGCCGCACGCGCACCGAAACCGGGATCACGGCGAAGGGCACGGCCGGCTCACTCGTCACCTCGATGGCGCCGCGATACACGCCCGGTCTCGTTCCCGGGGGAATGTGGAACTCGACGTAGACCGGTTGATTGGCCCCGGCCGGGACATCGAACGGAGCGGCCGGATAAGCCGCGGTGCCCAGCGCCTGGCCGGTAAACGGATTCCTGAACGGTACCAGTGCGTCCGGGTAAACCCCGGGCTTCGCCAGCCGCGACCCACCGCTGCGGCTGGTTACCGCAATGTAGTGTTCGCGGTACAACCGGACCGTGCCAGCCGGCAGAGTGGCGCCGCCCGGCCCGGTGAGGGCGCCGGCAAGCTCCATGTCGACTCCCGCCACCCCGCTGTCGCCACCGTGCACCACCACTTGCACCGCCTCGTATTCGTTGCCCGCGGCCGCCACTTCCGCCGCAACCGCCGGATTCGCCGGCACCGGATCATCCGGCGCTACTCTCACCAGGCTGTTCACCACGTAGCAAGTAGGCGATGCGGCGTAAGTATTGGAAAGCGGCGGAACCAGTGCGAGCAGCAGCGCCGCTGCCAGAACTCCTCCGGCGCCCGCGATTCTCAGCATGGGTCACCTCTTCGAAAGGCATTCGCAAATTGTCGCGCTGTGGGTCGGCGGCTGCTTACGGCGGCCGCCGGAGCAGTGACGCCGCCGCGCAGCGGCACTCCCGCCTCCCCAGAGCTCGTCCGCAGGTTACGAGCCCGCCCTTGTTGTTCCCGGACGAGTTGCTCCTGAAATAGCACCGAAGAAAGCTGGCGGATCAACGGAACTCTCTTCCCCCGTTTCAGGACATTGCGGAAGGGATACAGAAGGCGGACGATCAACGCTACCTCTGGGCGGTAGATGACGCCCAGCTCGCAATACTCCCGTTCGAATCCGAACTTGAGGAGGAAATCCTGCATGCGGGTGGCGTGGGCAATCGAACGCGTCCCGTTGGAAACCGGCACTCCTTTTTCGTTCACGTAGTAGTCGAGCAAGGTATGGATCATGGCGTAGGCCGCGTAGTCCCGCAACCCCGCCGGCGTGATGTCCACGGTGTGCAGAAACACGCCGCCGGTTTCCCGCAGGCAAATGACGTAGCCCAGCAGTTCCCCGCCCCGCCAGCAGCCCCACACATCGAAAACGGGCTGTCCGTCCAGGCTCCGCACGAAGCGGCGGAACTGTTCCGGCTCGAGCGGCGAGGCGCCGGCATACCGCTGGTAAGAGCGGCGGTGGCAGTCGTAGCCGTTGTCGGCCAGCCACGCTGCCGGCACGCGCCGGATCGCGAACCGCTTCAGGCCCCGGCGGATCTTTGACCGGGTGCTGGCCGAGACGGACCCGAAATCGTAGCGCCGGCAAACCACGTGCCACCAGTTGGTCGTTGTTTCCGAGCGGCGGGCCGAATAGCGCAGGAACAAGGCGCCCGTCCGCCGCAGCGCCCGCCGCGCCTCGGCCGGTGCAACAGCCGCGTAAACCGGCATCGCCGCGGCCGGGATCAGCGCCCCGCGGTATTTCATCCAGGCCGCGCCGGCCAGCTCCACCACGGTCTCTCCCTGTGAGGCCAGGTAGGCGGCATAGGAGCGGCCGCCGTTGGCTGGACCGGCCGGCTCCGCGCTCCCGTGCATCTGCAAACCTCGTCCGTCCCCGTGATCCCTCATCCGGCCACCGAACACTCTTCCCGCACTTCCGCGCGCCGTGAGCCGGGCCGTGGCGCGGATGGTTTCCTTGCCCAGGCGACGAGCATGCTGCCCCGGCCCGCCACGGCCGCCAGGCGCCAGGAAAGCACCAGCACCCTTCGGCTCGCCGATTCCATGTTCCGCGCGGTCACGTAGTCGGGGTCAACCGGCGTGGTCGTCTTCATCTCGCAGAGCTCCAGCCCCGCGCGCTCCAGCGTCAGCGCCAGCGTCTTCGGCGTGAAGCCGTGGACATGGTGGGGCGGCGCCACGGTGGCGATCAGCTTCCGTTTACCACCGAGGAGCAAGCGGAGTTGCGTGGCCAGCGCCCCTTCGTTCGGTGTGGCGATCAGCACCACCCCGCCGGGAACCAGCAACCGTTTGACTTCGCACAACACCTCGTAAGGGTTCGGCAGGTGTTCGATGACGTCGCGCAAGCGAACGAAGTGGAACCGGCTCGCCTCCAGGCCGCTTTCGAGCACCGGCGAGCAGCGCAGGTCGGCATCGAGTTGCCCCCGCCCGAGGGCAACCAGTTCCGGGTCGATATCCACGCCGGTCGCCTCCCAGTCCTGGTCCGCGGCTGCCCGCACCGAAGAACCGGAACCGCAACCGATATCGAGAAACTTGCCCGGCTGGTCAATGCCGGCGAGCCGGGAAACCTTCTCAAGCTGCCTTCGGAGCTGTTTGCGGTCATGCTCCAGTACCGCCGGCGTGATGTGGTGCTGGAACCGGGTGTACTGGAAATCCAGGGACATCTTGGAAAATCCCGCGGAGGGTTCAAAAAACGGCATCGGGTTCAAATAGATCAGCGAGCAATTACCACAGCGGCCGATCTGCCATCCGTTCACCGTGCAGAGGGGCCGGAAGGCATCAGCGCCGCAGGCGTTGCAACGGATCCATCGTTTCTTCGCCGGAACATCTCCCGGCGGATTATCGTGTCTTTCCTTCACCATCACCATGTCTGTCCTCAGCACGGTCACCCCGCTCCCAGCAGTTTTCCGCACTGGCTCCGGGTGAGCCGGACAGCCGACCGAAGCGGCGGTTTTAGGCACCGCACCCTGCCGGCAAAGGCGGCGAGGCGGGCCAGGACGCCGCGCGCGGCTTCCCGCGCCAGGAAGACGCACCGGGCGGCAAACGGCCGGGGGTCCTTCGGGTCGAGGATTGCGAAAACGTGCGGCCGGAAATACGGCGCCAGGTACCGGCCGGGAGAATACCGCTCACGCAGGAGATTCCTCGCGCTGTAAGCCGCGTCGCGCGTGATATCGATCCAGTAGATTCCGCTGGCGGCCGGTCGCCGCAGCGGGGGCAGCTCGCCATGAACCAGGTGCCGGTACTCGAGCCACGGGAAATTCACCCCGCAGGCGACCGCCAGCAGCGTTGACAGGTTATGGCGCCCGTTGACCTCCATCAGCTTGTAAATCCCGTCGCGGGGATCCCTCTTGAACTCGGTGCAGGCGTATCCCGCGTAGCCCATGGCCTCGAGAAGCCTGCGACCCGGCCCGATCACCTCGGGAACCTCCTTGCTGACGGCGACTCGCGGCGAACCCCAGCGCGGCGGCGCGTTTCTGACGTGGACGGCCGTGAATTCAACCGCCGGCCGGCCCTGATGAAAATAGGCGTTGTAGTTAACCACCTCGGCGTCGCCGCCGGGAATGATTTCTTGCAGCATCACCTCGAGGCCGGCCTCGGCAGCCCGCCGGTAAACCGAAATCATTTCGTCCAGGTTGGCGGCGGGAAACATCTTGCGCTGGAAGCGGTCGTAGAACAGGTGGCTCTGGCACGGCTTGACCAGGCAAGGGAACGCAACCTGGCTTCCGTAAGCCTGCACGTCTTCTATGGATGACGGAACCACGGTTTTCGGCGCCGGGACGCCGCTGGCTGCGGCCAGCGCGTAGGTATGCTTCTTGTCGATGAATCGCCGGACCACCGGCCAGTCCGGGCAGGCGACGATGTAGTGGCGCCGGAGGGCCGGTTTGTGGCGCGCCACGGCGACCACGGCTTCGTCGGAGACGGGAAAAATGACGCCGCCACGGAAACGGCCGGCCAGATCCATGAGCAAGCCGATGAACTCCGCTTCGGCCTTCTCTGGATGAGGCGCCCGCACCCGGTGCGCGCAGTACCGGGAAAGGTGCGCGGTGTCCCGCCGGTCGTAATGGAGCACGACGACGGGAACGCCCATGCTCCCCAATGCGCGCACGACCCCGAGGGCCATCGTGTGCCCGCCGACAACGAGCGCCGGCGCCATCCCGCGCTGGTTTCTCATTCTGGTATCCTCCCCGGTTGCCGGCATCGCGTGTTGTCCTTTTCCCTGCCCGGCACGGAATTGCGTCTCCTCAGGCGACGGCGGTCAAATCGCCGGCAAGCTCCGGCAGCCCGGCAAATCCGGCGGCACGCCGGACGGCGTTAATCACTCGGAGCTGGTCCTCCGCCGGGAGGCTGCTGGAACTCGGCAAGCAGATGCCGCGCCGGTAGAGGTCTTCGGCGACCCGGCCGCCATGGCATTCGGCGGCCGCGTAGAGCGGCTGCAGGTGCATTGGTTTCCAGACGGGCCGGGACTCGATACCGGCGGCGTCCAGCAACTGGATCAGCCGGTCGCGGGAGCAACCGAATCTTTCCTCCTCGATCAGGAAACAGCTCAGCCAGTTTGTGTGCAGCCCGTAGCGGGCCTGCGGCATGCGGGTGATGCCGGCCACGTCCGCGAACCCGGCCCAGTAACGCGCGGCCACCCGGCGGCGCTGCTCCACGCGCTGGTCCAGCACGCGCAATTGTCCGCGGCCGATGCCGGCCACGACGTTGCTCATCCGGTAGTTGTAGCCCAGCTCATGATGCTCGTAGCCGATACCGGGATCGCGCGCCTGCGTGGCCCAGTGGCGAACGCGCCTCGCCGCTTCCTCATTGCGCGCGGCGAGCATGCCGCCGCCGGTGGTGGTGATGATCTTGTTCCCGTTGAAAGAGAAGGCCGCCACGTGGCCGAGACTGCCGGCTGGTTTTCCCTTGTACCGGGCGCCCAGCGCCTCCGCTGCGTCTTCGAGCACCGGCACCTCGTAGCGCGAGCAGGTCTCCAAGATCGGGTCCATGTCAGCGCACTGGCCGAACAGGTGCACGACGATGACCCCCGCCGGCAAGCGGTTCTGCGCCGCGCGCTTGCGCAGCACGCTGGTCAGCAGGTCCGGATCGAGGTTCCAGGTGGCCGGGTCGCTGTCGAGAAAGACCGGCCGCGCGCCAAGATACCGAACCGGGTTCACTGACGCCACAAAGGTGAGCGTGGGACACAGCACCTCGTCGCCGGCCCCCACGCCCAGCAGCCGCAGCCCCAGGTGGATGGCGGCCGTGCCGCTGGATACCGCCACCGACGGCCGGCCGAGGCGGGCGGAAAACTCCTCCTCGAAGGCATCAATGTTCGGCCCCACCGTCGACAGCCAGTTCGAGGCGAATGCTTCCTCCACGTAGGCTTTCTCGTGCCCGCTCATATGGGGAACCGATAGCAGGATTCGTTTCATCACTCAGCTCTGGGTGGATTCGGCGGTCTCGCCGTTGCCGAGAAAATCCGAGGTCGTCGCGTAGCCTCGCTCGCGGACCCCGGTCCGGGAAAACACCGCCCACGGCGTCAGCAGCAGGATCTTCAGGTCCAGCCACAGACTCCAGTGCTCGACGTACCAGAGATCCATTTCGAACTTCTGCGGCCAGCTCAGCGCGTTGCGCCCGTTGATTTGTACCCAGCCGGTGATGCCCGGCTTCACTTCGTGCCGTTTCATCTGCTGCGCGTTGTAGCGCGGCAGGTATTCCATCAGCAACGGCCGTGGGCCTACCAGCGCCATGTCCCCGCGCAGCACGTTCCACAACTGCGGCAGCTCGTCGAGGCTGATCTCGCGCAGGAGACTGCCGAACCGGGTCATCCGCTCCTCGTCCGGCAACAGGCGCCCGTCGGCATCGCGGGCCTCGGACATGGTTCGAAACTTGATGCAAGTGAACGGGCGGCCGTGCAAGCCGGGCCGGGCTTGCCGGAAGAAGACGGGCCGACCAAGGATCAGAAGGATGCCGAGCGCAATCAGTCCCAGCAAGGGCGCCAACACCAACAAGACGGCTCCGGAAATGGCAATGTCCAGCGCCCGGCTAACTGCCCGCATAGGCCGATGTCTCCATTCTGGTTCCGGTCCCCGCCACCGTTTCCAGGCACGCCGCGGCGAAACGCTCGCTGGCGTGGTTGATGTCGAACAGTTGTTCGGCGCGCCGCCGGCCCTCGATGCCCATCCGCGCGGTGAGCTCCGGTGAGGCCAGCAGCAGACCCAGCGCGGCAGCCAGTGCCCGGGCGTCGGCCGGCGGCACCAGCAGTCCCGTCTCCCCGTGGGCCACCGCCTCCCGGCAACCGCGGATGTCGGTGGCCACCACCGGCAACCCGCTCCCCATCGCTTCCAGCACGCTGACCGGAAAACCCTCGCGATAGGAAGCCAGCACGAAGATGTCCATCGCCCGCAGGTGCCCGGGGACGTCCGTCGTGGAACCGGCGAACAGAAACCGGTCCGCAATCCCTGCTTCTCGCGCCATTCTCTTCAGCGCCGGGCCGAACTGATCACGGTCGCTCCGCAGATTGCCGCCCACCACCAGGAAGGTGACATCGTGGTGTTCCCGGAGCAAGACGCGCGCCGCCGCCAACAGCTCCCGGTAGCCCTTTTCCTTCACCAGACGCGCGACGGTGCCCACTACGCGGTGGTGCCGGGGAATGCCCAGCTTGTCGCGCAGCGCGGTTTCCTCGCCGGGCCGGCGCGGGCGAAACCGCCCCAGGTCAACCCCGTTCCGAATGGTTCGCGTCTGCGCCGCGCTGCCGGCGATGCCCGTGGCCAGGGCCGTCCGCCGGTCCTCGTCGGAAACAAACAGGAACCGGTCGGTGATCCGTCCCAGCAGCCATTCCACTGCTACCGCCAGCTTCCAGGCCAACGGCCGCATGTTGTCGTGAAAGTAGAACCCGTGGACGGTGTAGATGATGTTACGCGCCCCGGCCAGCCGCGCCGCCAGGCGCCCGACACCCGACGCCACCGGGCTGTGGGTGTTGACGATGTCGAACCGGCCCCGGCGCACCAGCCGGTAGAGCTGAACCAGGGGCTTCAGGTTCCGCGCCACATTCAGGCCCCGGTGAATGGTTACCGGGTGCATGTGGAAGCCCTCCTCCGCCAACTGATCGAAGTACCGGCCGGGGGTGCAGCAGATGTGCACTTCGTGTCCGCGGCCGCGCAGGGCCGCCAGCCACGGCCGAAGGAACTGCCAGGCCATCGCGTCAACGTTGCAGATGGCCAGCGTCTTTGTTGAGGTTCGTTCGGTGTCTTGCACGTTGGTCTGTCCCCGCACGGTCACTGCGTTGCACCTCCCGCTGCGGCAACCGGCGCCGAGCTCTCCTGGCGGGCCTCTTCCATCCGCCGAACCATCTGGTTCATGGTCAGCACCTCGATATCGCCGGCCTGGCGGGCGCGGCAAATGTCCTCGGCGGCACCGGCGAACACGCCCACGGCCGTCTGGTTCTCGGCCAGGTTTTCCGGGTGCAGCCACAGGTGGAAGATCCTGCCGGTTCGCGCGGCCTGCTCGATACCGCGGCGGATGCGGGCCCGCCGCGTGCCCAGGGGAACCAGGTGGTTCCATGCGTCCGATATCCGGAACGGCAACAGCGAACTGGGCAGGTTCCACAACCCGGGAATCTTTTCCTCCGGCATCACCACCGGCGGCGTCGCCCGGCGCCACTCGGCGGCCACCCGCAGCGAGAAGCGGAGCGCCGGATGGCGAATGTGCTCGGTGAGGGCCGGGCCCCGGCCGCGGTAGCAGCGGATGCCATGGCGGCGCAGCAGGCGGTAGTGCGCCTCCAGTGTCCGGGGAAAAGTGAATGAAACCGGCCGGATTCCCAGTTCTCCGAGCGCCCGGATTCCGCTGGTCAGCTCGCTTTCGAGCGTGGCTTCGCTCTGCTCCGGCCGCCTCCAGGACAGGTGGGAGATGCCCCCGTGCAATCCCACTTCCTGGTAATGGGCGGCGTCGCGGAGCCGGACCACGAACTCCCGCGCGTAAAAGCAAGGCGCCGAAAGCTGGTCCCCGGCGCGGATGTGGCGCCTCCAGGACCACGGAAGACCGGCAAAGCGCGGATCCTCCGGCCCCTCGCTGCCCGGGAGGCTGAGACCGCCGACAACCGTCCAGGTGGCGCTGATCCTCGCCTCGGTAAGGATGCCGAGCAGCGTGTCCCCGATGCCGCCGGCATACGGAAATGTGGCCTGAAACCGGGCCTCGTCAAAAAGATCCAGGTACCCCCAGATCTGTTCCGTGTCGAGCGTGATCATCACCACGCCGCGCTCCAGTGAACCTGCCGGTTTCCTTCTCATTGGGTCAACCATCCCCCACCACGGCCGTGGCCGGCCGCAAGGAAGCTTCCCGCTGCGGCGCCAGGTATGTGCGCCGGAAGGCGAACGCGATTCCGAGCAGCATCCACAGGCCCCGGTAATTCTCCACGTTCACCGGAATCCCGGCGATGGCGATCACCGTGATGGCCGCCACCAGGGCCCAGACGGCCGCCTGGCGCCGGCGGTTTTCGAGCCGGCGCAGCCCGGCCACCATCACCACCGGGAAATAGCCCAGCACCAGCAAGTACGCCGTCAAACCCAGCACTCCGGTTTCGCTCAGTGTGCCGAGGTAGGTGTTGTGCGCTTCGTCAATGCGCCCCGCGGTCTTCGGCTCGAAGTAAACCCCGTTGCCGAAGCCGACCCCGATCACCGGGGATTCGTAGAAGCCCTCCAGCGCGTGTTCCCATAAGGCCTCGCGGTCGGTCTTCGCCACCTCGATGGTCGTGGCGGCGAAGCGCGCGGTGAACGGGTTGGAAGCGAGCAGGTGGTCCCTATCGGGGGCGAACAGCACGGCCGCTGCCAGCGTCGACAGTACCACCGCGCCGGCCACTTTCACCCGCAACGGCAACCACCACCAAACAGCGATCGCCACCGCCGGCAGGAAGGCCAGCGTGCCGCTGCGCGAGGCCGAGAAGAACATGCCAGCCAGGTACAGGCCCATGGCCGCCAGGACCCAGAGCCGGCGGCGGGTCAGGTTCATGTACAAAATGGCCAGCAGGAAGCTCACGCCCAGGTGCATGCAGAAGAAGTTCGGGTCACCCATCACGCCGTGGGCGCGATAGTCCGTGGCCAAAGCATTGTCGGCGCCGGTCATCTCGTAACCGATGGTGCCGGCAATGCCCGTCAGCGACACAACGGCGGCCGTGAGCAGCCACGTGCGGAGCGCCAGCAACAGATCCTCCCGCGTGTCGATCAGGTTCGCCACCGCGTAGAAGTACAGCCAGGCAAGCAGCGCCTTGACAAAGGCGATCCCGATCCCGATGGGGCCCTGGGCGGCCTGGGTGACGCCGCCGTTGTAAATCATCGAGAACAAGTTGATCGCCATGGTGCCGAACAGCAGCGCCGCCAGCGGTGCACGAATGCCGCCTTTCAAGAAACGGCACACCAGCCAGGGCACGGCTGCCAGCATCACCAGGTCGGCCGCGCCGACGTTCACCAGAATGTCGCCGCGGTCCACCAGGTACAGGGCCGGGCAGGCGGCAATCAACGCCGCCAGCAGCCGTCGCCGCGGGCCGGCCATCGAAGCTCTCCGCCACGGCTTCCTGGCTGCACGCCCGGCCGTCTCCGCTGAGCTGCGGTGTGTTTCCCTGCCCGGCGCGCCCGCACGCGATTGCGGCTTGTCCGGCTCGGCCGCCAACAAACCGGCCGCCAGGAAACGGCGCGGCTGGCCGCTGTGGATCAGCATTCCCATGGTTCTATGAGATCGCCACCGCGAACTCGGCGCCGGAGTCGGCGCCCGAAAGCCGGATCTCGCCGGGCAGCCGCCGGCAGTGCAGCGGCCCGTGGTCACCGTGGCGGTAGACGAAGTTCACGATGCCGGTCAGCGCCGGCAACGGCAGGTCAGCCACTTCGCGGTAGGAAAATGGTCTTACGGCTTCTGAGTCCGGCTGCTGGTGCCGTTCCGGCCGAACGGAGACGCGAGTCTGGTGGGGGGAGTTTCGCACAATCCGGCCGAGCATCTTCCGCACCGTGTAGTTGATTCGTTTGCGCCGTCCCCACACCAGCGCACTGAGCAGCAGGTAATCCATCTCCATCAGCAGACGCGCGGCCACACTTCCTCGGCCGCCCAGCAGGTAGCGGTAGCTCCACTCGCTCCGGGTCGTCCACCGGCGCTTGGATAAGCCCTCTCCCTTGGAGAAATCCACCACCTGGATTCCCAGTTGCCCGCAATGCTCCAGGAACAGGTGAAGGTTGACGTGCCCGGGCTGGAACGGAGCAAAGGCCGGGTGGAAGGCCGTAATATAGAGCACCAGCCGGGCACTGGCCCGGAAGCCGATGTGGAAGGCCACCGGCTGGCCGTCCACCAGCAGGACGCCAGCCAGGACATTGGTCTTCCTGGCGTGGCGCAGGTAATCCTCCAGAAAGGCCTGGTTGCGTGGTTCGCACCAGGCATTCAGGGTGCCCCGATGCCGCAACCCGTGCAGAGCGAACAGCGCCGGCAGCGCTGCCAGCGCCCGCGGGCGGTCCGCGTCGAAATCCAGCACCACAAACTGCACCTCCCCCAGCATTGCCAGCTTCCGCACCCGGTTGCCGAGCGCCCTGCGGAATTTCTTTCTGGAACGGGTCACCTCCTTGGTCGCGGCGGTGTTCAAGTCCCGGTAAAGGCAGCGATATAAAGCCACTCGCCGGCGGCTGGCAAAAGCGGTGGACGCCTCGATCGCCCGCGCCAGCCGGCTGCCCACCACGATGTCGTGAAAACGGTAGAGCGCGCCAGGATACCGGCCGGAAACCGCCGCAATCACCGCGCCGAATACTTCTTCGCTCACCTCACCGGCAAAGCCGAGGTAATCGGACAGCCCGTCGCCCACCAGGCCGACTTCGGCGACGCCAAAGGCTCTCCGGCGGACCCACAGCGGAGCGAACGTCACCAGCTCGCCGTCCCGGAAAACGCCGGCCAGCAACAGCTCCCTGCCGGCCGGTTGACCGAAGTGCTCCCAGTACGCCAGCAGCCAGTCGAAATTCAGAAACGGCGCTTCGTCCTCGGCTTCGAGCAGCGGCCGGACCAGCGCTTCGCACTCGGCGAATGAGCTCCAGAACTTCACCGTCATTGTCATCATTTCTCTCCCGTGGCGTCGGCCGGATCACAAGCCCTGCCACAGCATTCGCACTCCAGAGAAGCGGTGCTCATAGAGAGCGAACAGCGGCAGGTACAACATCAGGAACAGGAGTCCTTCCCAGGGAATCCGCACCAGTTCCGTAACGCCAGCTCCCAGGGAAAGCGAACGCGCCAGTGCCGCCAGCACGATGGAAGCGGCCAACGGAAAATGCAGCATCACGATGGAGAGGACCGCCTGCTTGACGCTGCGGCCGCACTCGCGCTGGGCCACGAACAGCTCGCTGGCGGTCACCATCGCCAGCGTCAGCACGTTTGCCCACGCCGCCCCTGTCAACCCGAACCCGGCCTTGATCACTCCGTACTGCACGGTGGCGCCCACCGGAACCAGCACCGCGTACAGCTTCAACATCTTCTGGAGACGGTTGGCGGCCCCGATAAAGGGGCCGACCGTGGCGTGCACGGCCAGGAAGAATATCCCCCATAGGGTCACCTGCGCGGCCGGTATGCCCGGCGCATACCGTGGCAGCAAGAACTCCACCGCGGCGGGGATGCACAACCCGCCCAGTGCCAGCACCGGGGGCAGCGCGTAACAGAACAGCCGGACCGGGGCCTCGTAGTAGCCCGCCACCTCCTTCAGCGAGCCGGCGCGCCCGAATTCCCGCTGCATGTGGGGGCTGACGACCCGCATCAAGCCGGTCTCAGTGACGTTGGCGCTGAAATCGATGATCAGCAGGCTGAGGGCGAAGTAACCTGCCTCGGTAGGCCCCAGCAACAGCGCCACCAGGCCTACGGTCAGGTAGCGCACCACGTGCACCGAGGCCTCGTTGAGCGAGTACGGCAGGCCTGTCTTCACCAAACCCTTCACGCACGCCACGTCCAGCCGGGGCTTCACCCGGAACTCCAGGCGCCAGCTCAGGTAGACAAACGGCACCACCACGGTCAGGATGGCCGCTATACCCAGGCCCGCCAGCCCAAACAGCGACGCCAGCACCATGGTGGCCGCGAAGTTCGTTACCGCGTCGATCAGAGTTTCCTTGATCCGCACGGAGAACAGGTGCCGGCTCACGGCCAGCTCGCGCAGCAAGTGGTACGGCTGGCTGAGCGCCATCACCACCGCCACCAGCCGCATCGCCAGGCGGTAGTCGGCGTTGCTCGCCAGGAAACTGGCCAGGAACACCGCGGTTCCCAGCGCCAACCCAATCAGACTGAGAAACGAGCCGGCCGCCTCCGCGGTAAGTTTGATCTCCCGGTCCCGGCGCTGTCCCAGTAATAACGGAACCCGCAGCAGAATCCCGTGCGGCAGGCCGAGGTTGGCGAACTCGGCGATGAAGAACAGTACCAGCACGGACTTCCAGACCCCAATCGTCGTCGGCCCGACGATCTTCAGCACCAGTACCGACCGCAGCGCCAGCAGCAGAAACGCCGCCAGCGTCGACAGACTCATATTGCGAATGTCGCGGAACATGGGGATCTTTGGCGACCGCTCCTTCCTTATCCGGCCGCCGCCTCAACCGCCTCCGCCGGCAGCTCGAGCAGGCGCCGGGAATTCATGAAGTCCATCAGCAGGCTGACGCGCTCGGCGCCCCGCCGGTAGCGCAGGAACACGCCTGTCTGCCCGCGGAACGGACCCGCGGTAACGCGTACCTTCTCATTCGCCTCCAGTGGGCGCGCGGGCCGGAACACAATGTAGCCCCGGCCGCATTCCTTGCGCCGGAACTCCCGGATGAATTCCTCGGGTACCGTGGCCGGCCGGCCGCCGAACTGCAACAGCGCGTGGTAGCCGTGCAGCCGGCGCAGGTGGAAGACCTGCGTCCGCGGCTCGAAGCGCACGAAGACGTAGCCCGGAAAGACCGGCTCGAACTGTCTCTGATACTTGCGCAGGTGCTTCTTCGGTGTCTTCATCAGTGGGCAATAAGTGTCGATGCCGCCGAACAAGGCGAGCTGGCGCTCGAGGTAGGCTTCCTTGCGCGGCTTGACCCGCACCACGTACCAGCGGGCTCCACGGTCGCGCGGCCCGGAATTCCCGGCCGCCGAAATCTCGGTTTTTCGACAAGCTACCGCCATTGGATTATCTTGAATAATCCTTGCAAATCGTTGATTATTAAAGCGTTATCCGAACAGACGCGGCCTGTTTTCTCAACAGACCGTCAGCGATTCCGCCTCGTCGTTCGACCACTGCTTCGCGCCGCCCACCAGCGTGAGGCGCCGCTCGGAATACTTTCTCTTCGCCTCGATGACGCGGCGCACCAACTCCTCGGGGTCCGCGCCTCGCGCGTCTTCCTCTTTCAGATTCGCCAGCACCGCGTCGAGGATGGAATACATCATCAACGAAACCTTCCCGTCGGCCGCTTCCGGCAGGTAGACGATCAGGTTCATCGATCCATTGGCCAACGCCTTGTAGAGCGCTTCCACGCGCGCCGGCGGAGCGTCGGCGTTTCCGTGCCGCTTGCCCGCCGGCAGCAGCCAGAGGTTGCCGAAGCGCGTGCGATGGATGCACTCCTTCTCGGAGCCGGCCGGCCCGCCGAGCAGTTCGTGAACTCCCTTGGCCTTGGCGAGGCCAAACAATTCCGCCAATGAGCGGCCCCGGCCGCCGGCGTCGACCAGTAACACGGGCAGGCCGTTGCGGCGCTCCAGCGAGCAGGCGAGTTGAACGGCCGCCACCGCGGCTTCTTCCGGGTTGATGCCCGGAGCCAGCCCGATCGAGACTCCGTGCTTGCTTCCCCGCACGGCGCCCATGTAGTCAATCAGTTGACCATAGTCGTCGCGCAGCGCCAGCTCGCGCGACATGATCTCCACCACGCCCGGCGTTCGTGCGCCGGGGCCGGCGACCGGGCCCGGCGGGAACAAAACCAGTTCCGTAGGCGGCGCGTCTCCGCCCGCCGGCTCGGGATGCGCCGCCGGCTGAGCGTATACCCGGCCTTGCTGGTAGCCCGGTTCAAAGGGGCGGCCGGGCGCTTCCTCCCGCTCCGGCCTCTCCTTCTCCGGCCCCGGCGACCCGACCCGTTCCCCGGCCGAGACCACGTCCACCACACCGCGCTCGACGAGCTCCTCATCGCCGTCAGCCGCCGGCCGGAACAGCGGGGCCGCCATCTCGGCGGTGAACGCCACCGCCAGGGTGGCGAAACAGGCCATGATTGCACCCAGGATCAGCAGCAAGGCCCGGTGCTGCTCGGTGGGCACCGCCGGCGGCTCCACATCCTGCACGACCGAGACGTTTAAGATCCGCTGCCGGTCCATGGCGTCCTCCATCCGGGACTCGGCGAGCTTCCGCTTGTACAGGACGTAGTTGTCCTCGGCGAGCTTCACGTTCCGGGTCAGGTTGTCATGTTCGGCCGTCAGGCGATCCAGTTTCGCCAGCTCCGTCCGCACCCGCTCCAGGTCCCGCGCGGTCGCGTCGCGCTTGGCGCCGAGGCCGGAAAGCTCGGTTTCGGTTTCCAGCAGACTGCCTTCGATCTTTTGCCGGAGCGGGTTCAGCGCGCGGGTGCGGTCCACCACCTGCGCCTGGGTCGCCTGATCGAGCATCTTGCGCGTGTCCCGGATCTGTTGCTCGACCTCCCTTACCAGCCGGTAGCCCGCGTCGTACTTGGTCAGCAGTTCGGTCCGCTTGTTTTCCAGCTCCAGCAGCGTCGTCTTGAGCCGCTCGACCAGGGCTTCGTTGCGCGCCTGCCGGCTGGAGGTTTCAATCGTTTCGGGCAGCTTGTCGAGCTGCGCACGCAACCGCGCGATGCGCTCGCGGGCATCCTGAATCTGGGAATTGGTCTCTTGCAACGTTCGCTCCAGCTCGCTCTGCCGCCGCAGGGTGGCTTGTTTCTCATCGGCGAGCAGGGAGATCCGGTGCCGGGCCCGGAAGCTGGCCAACGCCTTCTGGGCCTGCGTGAGCTGCTTCTCATAATCGGCGGCCTGCGCCCGAAAGAACTCGGAGGTGTCGCGGTTCCGGTGCACTTCCAGGTGCTTGGCCAGGTAGTTGTCGGCCAGCCTGCGCAGGACACCGGCAGCGCGTTGCGGATCCCGGTGGGTGTAGCGCGCCGCGATCAGGTTCGTATTCTCGATCCGGTAGACAGCCAGGTTCCGGTCCAATTCCCGGACCGCCAGAGCGATCCGCGCCCGCCGGCCGGCCGGCGGGTTCTCGATTTCGTTCACCAGGCCGCAGCTCACCACCGTGTCCTCCAGCGAGGCCCGATTACGGAACAGCTCAATCTCGCTGGCAATCTCGCCGGCGGTCACGTCGCTGCTGACAACCGCCGCCTGGCCGCGGTCCACATCCACCGGCTTGTCGGCACGGGCGCGCTTCACCATCAGTTGCAGGCTGGCCTCGTACTGTTCCGGGAGCGTGAGAATCAAGGTGGCCGCCGCCGCCAACAGCACCAGGAACGTGCCCGCCGCCAGGCTCTTGCGCCGCGCCAGCACCCCCCAGAGGCCGCGCGGGCTCAGGATGTTTTCCGCCCGGTCGTTCGTGTTGAACTCTGCCATGGCCGCCGTGTCTTAGAAGAATGGAATCGGAAAATACAGCCCCACCCGGGCCACGCTCATGAAGCGGTCGATCTTGCCCATCTTCGAGCGGGGGACAAAGATCGAATCCCCCGGCCGCAGGCGGACATCTTCTTCCGGCCGGCCGTTCCGCGCCGTCTTGACGTTCACTTTCTTTACCTCCACCATGTCCCTGCTCACTCGCCGGATCAGCATCACCTCGGTCGACCGCGCCCGAATGGTGAAGTCGCCCGCCATGGCGATGGCGTCCGACAGGGTCAGATCGTCCTGAAAGTCAAGCCGCCCGGGCCTGGCCACTTCCCCGCCGACGATGATGTAGGGTTTGTTGAACTTAGTGAGCTTCACCGTCACCACCGGATCATGCAGGATCCCGGCGTAGCGCCGGATGATCTCCTGGCGCACCTCCTCCAGAGTCAGGCCGGCCGCCTTGAAATCACCCACGTCCAGCAACGAGATGAACCCGTCAGGCTGGACCGTTACTTTTTGGTCGAACTCGGGGGTGAAGCGGAAACCGACCTCCAGCTCGTCGCTCAACTGCAGCCGGTAGCGCGGTTCCCGCGGCGCGAACCGGCGGGCAGAGGAGTCCGCTTCCGCCTGGGCGTTTTCCCCGCCGGCGGCCAGCGCGGGTAAGGCCCACCAGCCCAGCGCCGCGACAATGGCCACCGCTCCGATCAGCCATCTTGGATTCCTTCTCATGCTCGGCCTCGCCTGGCGCGGATCCCGCAGGGGGATCGCGCCAGCCTGAATTCCGACAGTAGGAGATTTAACCGGGCGCGTCAATAAGTACCTAGGTAACAAGCGGATGGACCTCCGGTTTTCACGGCTCGCCCCGCGCCGGTTTTCGTACTACCCGATTCCGGCCGTACCATCACCGGCATACCCCGATCTACCGGCCGTCCCGGCGGCGCCGCTAGCCGCGCTTCCTCGTCACAGTCCAGCTAATCCAAACAAAAATAGTGGATTACGTCCGCCGCTTCCCCTGGGTCTAGGAAAGTCTACCTCGCGTCTGTTTCGCGGGGTACCGCAGTGCGGTTCAACATTCGGGTACCAGGCGTTGAGAAACCGGGAACGCCAAAGGTACTGGTACGGGATCGCACAGGCCGCCCAAGAAAATTTCGCGAAACCACCGCAGACGCCTTCCTGCCGAAATGCGGCTAGTTGTCGCGGAAGGCCTCAGTAAGCTTCGCCCAGGTGGTAGAGAGCTCTTCCGGAATGACCCGCGTTTCTCCGATCGCGGTCATGAAGCTGACGTCGCCGGGCCATCGCGGCAGCAAGTGCATGTGCACATGGGCGGCCACACCGGCCCCGGCGCACTCGCCGATGTTCATGCCAAGATTGACGCCGCGGGCGCGGTAGACGCGGCGAAGGATTTCCTCGCCCCGCCGCGCCAGCCGCATCATCTCGACCGCCGCTTCCTCACTCAGTTCGGCCAGCGTGGCCACGTGCTCGTAGGGGGCGATCATGATGTGGCCGTTGGTATAGGGGTAAATATTCAGCAAAATGAAATTGTGCTCAGCGCGGTAGACGACGAAATTGTCTTTATCGTCGGCCGAGGCCGCTTTCTCGCAAAAAACGCAGCCGCCGGGCGGCGCTGCTTTGCTGACGTAGGCGTATCGCCACGGGGTCCAGAGGCGGTCCATGTCGGCTCCGGCGGCGCCCCGTTCAGCCGATCGGAGCAACCGGTGGAGAACCCGCCGGCGGGGCCGGGGAATCCGCGGCGGCGGCTTCGCCTTTCTTTTGAGAGGAGCTGTCCACCAGGTCTTTGAGTTCCTTACTGGGCTTGAAGAACGGGATGCGTTTGGCGGGCACGTCCACCCGCTCGCCGGTCTTCGGGTTCCGTCCAATCCGGGCTCGCCGCTCCCGGGTGCGGAAGCTTCCGAATCCGCGGATCTCGATCTTGTCTCCGCCTCGCAACGCGCGCACGATGCTGTCAAAGATCGCTTCGACAATCACCTCTGAATCCTTCCGGGTCATCTCGACCACCCGGGAAACTTCTTCAATCAGATCCGCTTTCGTCATATTGAATTCTCCATGGACAATCCCGGCCGCGGCACAAACTAGCGGCTTTCCCGCTGCCCTTTCAGGTTGATGACTTCCTCGATGGTCATCGTGGCCGCCGCGGCCTGCCGCTGGTATTCCTCCAGCCGGCTGCGCTCCTCGTCGTCGGCCACCGCCCTGATGCTCAGGCCGATACGCCGCTCCGCTTCATTCATTCTAATGATTTTGAACTCGCACTCTTCATTGAGCGGCACGGGCGGCTCGTCGCCCGCCCGCTCCGGGGTCGGCGGCAACTCGGAGTTGTGGCACAGCCCTTCCACGCCCGGCGCCAGCTCGACGAAGAGCCCGAAGCTGGCCATCCGCGTTACCCGTCCGCGAACGATGTCACCCACCTGGTGATCCCGGAAGAAAGTCTCCCAGGCGTCTGGCTGCAATTGCTTGATGCCGAGCGACAATCGCCGGTTCGCCGCATCGATCTGCAAAATCACCGCCTGCGCCATCTGCCCCTTCTTGAGGACCTCGGAGGGATGCTTGACCCGCTTGGTCCAGGACAGATCGGAGATATGTACCAGTCCGTCGATACCCTCCTCGATCTCGATGAAGGCGCCGAAATCGGTCAGTTTACGCACGCGTCCCTCCACCACCGAGCCAATGCTGTAGCGATCCGCCACGGTGGTCCAGGGATCCGGCTCCAGTTGCTTGATGCCGAGCGAGATGCGCCGCTCCTTCGCCTTGACCTCCAGCACCACCACCTGCACCTGGTCACCCACTTTCACCACCTTCGACGGGTGTTTCATTCTCCGCGACCAGGTCATCTCCGAGATGTGGATCAAGCCCTCGACTCCGGGCTCCAACTGCACGAACGCGCCATAGTCGGCGATGCTGACCACGCGGCCGATCACGCGTGATCCGGCCGGGTAGCGTTGCTGGATGTTCTGCCACGGATCCGGAGCAAGCTGTTTCAGCCCGAGCGAGATGCGTTCCTTCTCGCGGTCGATCTTGAGCACCTTAACCGTGATTTCATCCCCGGCCGACAACATCTCGGAAGGATGCGCCAGCCGCCCGTAGCTCATGTCGGCGACGTGCAGCAGTCCGTCGATCCCGCCGAGGTCGACAAAGGCCCCGTAGTCGGTCAGGTTCTTCACTACGCCGGTGACCACCGCGCCTTCGGTGAGCATCTCGAGAGCCGCTTTCTTGCGTTCGGCGATCTGCTGTTCCACCGCGAGCTTCCGGGACACCACCACGTTGCCCCGGCGCCGGTTGAGCTTGACGATTTTGACCGCGATGTCCTGGCCGATGAACGAATCCAGGTCATGCGCGGGGTGGAGATCCACGTGCGAGGCGGGAAGAAAGGCCTCCACGCCCACGTCGACCGACAGACCTCCGCGGGTTCGCCCCATCACACGCCCGAAAACCAACAGCCCTTCGCGGTGCGCCTTGCCCAGGTTCTCCCAGGCGCGGATGCGCACGGCCCGGCTGTGGGAGAGCCGAATGTAGCCGTCCGCGGCCGTGGCCTTCCGGTCGACCATCACGTCGATTTCGTCGCCGGGCTTGACCTCCACGCTGCCATCGGGCCGGCGGAACTCTTCCAGGGGAACAACACCTTCGGACTTGTAGCCGAAATCGACGATCACATCGCTCGCCGAAACCGCCAACACGTGACCGCGGAGAAGCTCACCTTCAGCCGGTGGCGCAAGATGACTGTAGTCGTCGATGAGTTGTTCGTACTCCTCAATCTCAGACCGGGCAGGTTCTCGCTGCTGCTGCAGTTCATCCTGGTTGCTTGCCATGGCCAAGTCTCCGCGTCGACTGTATCTTCAACAGGCGGACGATACGCAATGGCCCGGCGAGGGCGACGTGCATACTGCTGGAAAGACTACAGCGGAAGGCTCGGAAGTGTCGGGGATCCGGAAACCGTGTTCCCAGTCCTGGAGTACCCATGTAGACTTCAGAATTTGACACCGACAACCCGTTGAAAGATCAGTACTTTAAGAACTATAGCGGACCTCGGAATCCTTGTCAACCGCAACCGCCCCTCCGAGCCCGGCGCCGGTTCGGCGCCGAGGCGCGAATGGCCGGCCCGCCCCGCCGCCGGCAACAGCAGACCGAGGGATTTCCTTCAACGAGACAGCCGGGCCAGCACGTAGGGGCCTTCCGGTATCACGGCGACCACGGCGTCCGGCTCCAGCTTGCCGGCCAGCGCGGCAACCGCTTCCTCGATGGCCGGATACGGCGTTCCCCACAGCCTGGCGTGGTATTCGGACGGCAGTCCCGGCACGTAATACAGCAGCTCGGCTTTCCGCGCCACCAGGGCCAGCTTTTCCAACTGCCACTGGTCGATCATCACCTCGGCACCCTCGATGTGACGCAAAAACTCATCGGGGGAGGAGAACTGCCGGAGCATCCGGCTGAACTCGGAGGATCCCGATCCTTCCTCGCAGGCCGCCACCAGGAGTATCTTTCCGTCTTTCCGGAGGATGTGTTGCGCCGCCGTGACGCCCTTGATCGATTGGTAGAAGGTCAAATCCAGGGGATAGCCCGCCGCCGTGGTGATGACCGCGTCGACGGGCTCGGCGAGCTCCTCGAGCATGGCCTGCGAGACGAATTCCACGCCCCGGCGATGCGCCTGAACCGGCTCGCCCGCAAACACGCCGGCGATCTCCCGCGAGCGGCTCAAGGCCACGTCCACCAGGAAATCGTGCCGGGCCATCCGGGCGATTTCCAGCAGCTCCTCGTGCAGGGGGTTGCCTTCGATGGAACCCTCGTGTGTCCGCGGGTCCCGCATGAAGCGCGGGCTATGCAGCACCTGGATGGTTTCCCGCGCGGCCAGTCCCGGCGCGATCAGCTTCCGCCCGCCGGAGTAACCCAGCATCAGGTGCGGCTCGATGAAGCCCAGCGTGATGTGGAGATCGGCGGCCATGAATCGTTCGTCGATGAAGACCGGCGTGCCGGCGGCCGTCTGGCCCAGCCGCTGGTGGCTGGCGAGCTCGCGCGCCTGGTGGTTCACCACCCGGTAGGCGGCGGCGACCTCCTCGCCCACGATCCGGCGGATCTCGGCCGCGGTGGCAGGCCGGTGCAGCCCCGTCGCGATCAGGATGGTGATCGCCTCGCGGCGGATTCCACCTTGTTCCAGCCGCCGCAGCAGCGGCGGCAGTACCACCGCGTTCGGCGCCGGGCGCGTGATGTCACACACCGAAACCGCCGCGCTGGTGTTGCCGCGCGCCAGCTCCTCCACCGGCGGCGACCCGATGGGAGAATCCAGCGCCTCCTCCAGCGCCCCGGCCGCGTCGGCCAGCGGCGCCGCCGACCGCGCCTCCAGCACGCGGTAGCGGAACCCCTCGGGCAGCTCCACCGCCAGGCCTGTCTTGCCGAATGCCAGCTCAACTCGCATATGGGTCACCCTAACACAAAAAAATCAGCTTCACGGAGCTGGATTCGCGCCTCTCGTGCCGATAAGAAGATCAGCCCGCCTTGCGCCACGGACGCGGGCGGGCCGTTGGCACCCGGCGATCCGGCTTTTCCGCCGCCGGAACTCTGGCATCAAGATTGCTGCGTATTCTTGCGGGAGCAGGGAGTCAAAGATGTTGATTTCGGGTTTAGTCACTGGCCTATTTATCGTTGGCTTATTCCTGGCGATGATTTCCTCATCGCCGAAGCCCGACAGAAAGTGAAATTTCGACACAGCGCCCGGTAATTCCGCCACATCGAAGCCTGCGGACCGCGCCTGGCGCGGCGCCGGCTCTCTTCGCTATTTGCGCCTTACTGATTTGCCGCCATCCACGTCGTGGTTAACCCTGCCGTGGCCGCCCTCCGCTTTCACGCCTGAAGTTCGGAGGCCCCCTTGGGCAAGTGGAAACAGAGGATCCGGCCGCCGCCATCCCGGACCCAGCAGCCGGCCTCCAGCCGCCGGGGATCGCTCACCTCGCGAAGCCGCCTCCGCCGCGCCCCGGCTGCCAGCGTCACCGCTGCCCGGCCACCGGACGGGGTGCGAACGGTGAAATCGGGGCACGCGAACGGCGCAGCAAAGCGGATTCGCCGGCCCTCTGTGCTGATCCCGGTCAACTCCCGCGCAGCCCAATACCGGGCAATTTCGCTGAGTTTCATCCACACCAGGTCGTCGTACCTGGTATGGAGACGCCGGACAACCTCCTGGAAGATCCGGAAGCCGGTTTCTTCCCCGTTACGGTAAATGCCGGTCCAATGGGCCAGCAGGATGGCCGGCTCCCCGCGCCCGATCACTTCCACCAGGCGGCCGGCCGCCAGATCCGGGGTGATGAACCGGTCCGGGTCGCCGGGGCCGGAGCAATCCCAGCCGCCGGTCCAGTCGCCCGTGCAGGCGAGGATCGAGACGACGCACCTGGCGTCCGGCCCGTCGATCCCGGTGGCGTATTCCACGCGGGGAGCCACGCTCGCCTCGCCCTCGCTGATGGCGTGCTTAAAGTAATGGGGAATCCCGGCGCCGAACACTTCCCGGCAAGCTTGCAGGGTTGCCTGGGCCAGTTCCGGCAGAACCCGCGAGCCGAAACCGCCGGGCGTGGTGATGCCTTCGCACACCAGCCCCACGTTGTGCAGGATGCGGAGCGCATAGCTCATGTAAGCGGCCAGCTCATCCACGGACTTGCCGTCGGTCCATCGCCAGTTCTCCATGAACTCCAGGTCCCAGCCCGGATAAGGCTGTCCGGTCTTCAGATCGATCACCCGCGTGTGCGTCACCATCTCCGGGTGAAAGTCCCAATTGGGCGCCAGGAGCGTGCGCACCAGCTTCAGGCTGCCCTCGAGTTCCTCCCGTGTCCAGCCGGGCAGGAGCCGGTCCAGCCGGCCGACGCAGGCCGGATACGGGACGATGCTGTACTTGCCCTTCACCCCGTGCTCGCCGCACCAGTGGCCGAACTTGCGGACGAAATCGTCCGGGATCTCGCAGGGCATACGCCGCCAGTCCTGGTGATAGCGCTGGTTGTTCCAGGCGGCGGCAAACTGTGGAATGGCGAACCGGTTCAAGTTCACCAGGCAGGTGGAATCATCGATGATGAACGAGACCGGCGTGCGGGTGCGCGGGTTGAGCACTCTGATGGCGGGATCCTGGCGTGGCCGTTCGCCGGGCGCCGGCCCTCGCGCCGGGCTTGCGGTTTGCGCCAGGGCCGCGGCGGGGAGCCCCGCGGCCGCTTTCAGCCAGTCCCGGCGTCTCATGGGTTCCCTCCGCATGATCCGCTCGCCGGTTCGCCGCTACCAGCCGGCCCCCTTGGTGGTGGTCTTGACCCGGCACAGGTACATGTCCGCCGTGATGTAAAGCACCGAGCCGTCGCCACCCCAGGCGCAATTGGCCGTTCGCTCCCCGGTCGAAATCCGCCCCAGGTGCGTGCCGTCGGGCGCGATGACGTGAATTCCGCCCGGCCCGCTGGCGAACAGGTTCCCGTTGCGGTCCACCTTCATTCCGTCCGGCAGACCGGGCAGCTTGTCCACCAGGCTCGTCACGTCGTAGAAGACCCGGCCCCGGCCGAGCGTGCCGTCCGGCTTTACCGGGAAGGCCATCCAGATGGCGCGCTCCGGGTCCGACTGCGACACGTACAGCGTCTTCTCATCCGGCGAGAAGGCGATCCCGTTCGGGAACGTCATCTCCTTGGTGAGCAACGTGAGATGCCCATCTTTCGACAGACGGTAGACGCCGCAAAAGCCCAGCTCGGACCGCGGGTCCTCCAGATGCTTCGGCAGGCCGTAAGGCGGATCAGTGAAGTACAGGTCGCCGTTGGATTTGAACGTGGCGTCATTGGGGCTGTTCAGCCGTTTGCCCCGGTAGTTGTCCACCAGCGTCCGCTTGCCGCCGTCCTTGTAAAGGACCGAGATCCGGCGGTCGCCGTGCTCGCAGGAAACCAGCCGGCCCTGGCTGTCCAACAGGAGCCCGTTCGAGCCCGGCTCCGGCGCATACGGGGCCACCCCGGTGTAGCCGGACGGTTTCAGGTACAGGCTGGCGCCCACGCCTTCCTTCCACTTCATCACCGAGTTCCGGGGGATGTCCGAGAACAGCAGGTAGCCTCCCTTATTCACCCACACCGGTCCTTCGGCCCACTCGAAGCCCGAGCTGAGGACTTCGATCCTGGCGTCGCGGGGGATCAGTTCATCCAGCCGCGGGCTGTCCCGGATGATCTCGCCGATCACCGGAAAGTTCGTAGTGTCCTGCGCCATGGCAGCCGCCAGCAGCAACGGCGCGAGCATCAATCTTTTCATCGCCGGTCTCCTGTGATCAGAAATTTTCGCCTTCCATCCTATCGCCTCCGCCAGGGACCGATCACCTTGTTGTTCGCGGCCCCACCGGTGCGTGGTGGTGCAATTTCCACGGCGGGCAAATCCCGGCGGGGAGAATCCTGGCCGCGCCCGAAGCTGCGCTGCCAGGTCTGTGCGCAGTCCGGCTGGGAATTCCGGAACCCCGTCTGGGCTACAACTTCCCCTGCTCGTACAAGCTCCAGAACTGTTCCGGCGGCATGCGGTTTTCAAACGTGGTGCCCAGCTCGCGCAGCGACGGCATCTGCCTGGCGATCTCCAGGCCCTTCTTGATGCGCCCAGGCGTGAAGATGAGCCTGGTGAGCCGCAGTGAGCGGATTGGCGTCAAGTCGGTGACCGGGGTATGGCCGATGTGCAGCCGCTCGAGCGTGCGGACCCCGGCCAACGGCGTCAGGTCTTTCACCTGCGTTCCCTCCAGCGTGAGGCTGACGAGCGGGCAGTTCTTCAACGGCGAGATATCGCTGACCGGAGCGCCGTTCAGCCAGAGCATTTGCAACGGCAGGCCGCTGAGGGGCGTCAGGTCGGTCACCGGACAACCCAGGAGGTTGAGCTCGGCCAGCGCGGAGCCGGCCAGTGGCGACAGGTCGGTGACCCTCGTGTTGCTGAGGTAAAGCCGCATCAGCTTCATTCCGTTGAGCGGGCTGATGTCGGTGACGGACGTATCCTCGGCGTAGAACTCCACCAGCGGCTGGCCGGCGAGCGGGCTGAGGTCGGCCACCTGCAATCCACGAATATCCAGCCCCTGAAGTTGCATCCGCCGCAACGGCGACAGGTCTGTGATGCCGGTGCCCGACAATTGAGCCGCGATCACTCTGCCGAGCTCGATCTGCACCTGGGCATTGCCGTTGTAATCCGGGTTCTTCTCCTTAAGCGCCGCCTGGACCTTCTCCGGCGTCCAGTCGGTCCGGGGTTCGGATTTCTCCCCGCAGCCCCACAACAGCAACGCAGCTACGGGCAAACAGATCCATGCTTTGTTCGGCATCGTTCCTCCTGACAGTCTTCCACTGTACATGAAAAGCCGGGGATAGAGCACCGCCTGGCCGGTCTTCATAATAATGATCGACTGCTTTTGCCCCGGTACCGGCTTTTTCCCGGCGCGGGCTTTCAGATCGTCCCGGAGGCGGGATCGCCGGCCGCCATTTCCGCTAAACTGGCTTCATGCGAGTTTGCGGATCGGTTTTCCTCGGTGTTTTGCTGGCGGCCTCTCTGGCGCCGTCGGTTGAAATTGACCAGCCGCAGCCTTACCGGGCGGCGCGTTCCTCCAGCTACGCACGGGATGGCGGCAACCGCGATGCGGCCACGGTACCTCCGAAGAGCAGCCACACGGTGGCGGAGATGCGAGGCCCGGGCCGGATCGTCCACATGTGGTTCACCATCGCCACCAACGAGCGCGACTACCTGCGCACCACCCGGCTGAAAATTTACTGGGACGGGGCGGCCACGCCGGCCGTCGACGTCCCGTTCGGCTTGTTCCACGCCCAGGGACACGGCCTGGTCCGGCAGTTGAACTCGGCGTTCCTCACCGTGCGGGCCCGGCCGGAGCTGAATCACAACCTGCCCAACAAGAATGTGGCCGGCTTCAACAGCTATTTCCCGATGCCGTACGCCCGCAGCGCCCGCGTGGTGATTGAAAACACGTCGGAGGAGCCGCTGCGGAGCCTTTATTATCAGATCGACTACCAGGAGTGGGACCAGCCGCCGAGCCCGCTGCGCTTCCATGCGCGGTATCACGAAACTGCTCCAGAGCCGTATCCCGGCCCGGCGGCCGGTAAGTTCACGGCGAAAAACGTGGACGGGCGCGACAACCACCTGATCCTGGAAACCAAGGGCCGCGGGCATTATATCGGCGTGGTGCTCAGCGTGGACGCCGCCGGCGCCGGCTGGTGGGAAGGTGACGAGATGATCTGGATCGACGGCGAGGCGCATCCGTCGATCCACGGCACCGGAACCGAAGACTACTTCGGCGGCGCCTGGGGCTTTCGCGCCGAATACAATACGCCTTACCACGGTGTTTCGCTGCTGAAGAAGGTTCCCGGACGCAAGGACTGGCAGGCGGGCCTGTTCACCGTCTATCGCTTCCACGAGCGCGATCCGGTGCCGTTTACGAAATCCATCAAGATCTCCATCGAACGAGGCCACAACAATCACCGCCGCGACAGCTTCTACCGCAGCGTCGCCTACTGGTACCAGCAGCCGTAGAAGACGGCGCGGGCAGCGGGGCGCGTGGAAAAACCGGGACAGCGGGAACGGTTCGCGAGCCGGCGAATGCATCGAATGGCTCACGATTCGCGATCAGGCCCACAGTGTAGGCGATGATGTCGAGCGGATCAAATCGCACCCGCTTGTCCCGCGTTCCCTTCCCGTCTACGGTTACATTTTCGACGTAAAGACGGGACTGCTCAAAGAGGTGCAGGAGGCAACCCGGACCGGGATGGCGGTCCTGGCCTACAATGTCTGAGTAGCTGGCCGTGGCGGCGCCGGGCAACTCCATGAGGAAAACCCCGGACCACGCCAGGCGAAAGGAAACGACTCCATGAAAGCTAAAGCATACCAGCACAGCGTGGTGAGACTCCTACTACCGTTGCTGATTGTTCTGCTCAGTGCGCCCGCGCTATCGCAGCAAAGACAGCGCTCCCCCAGACGGCTGGTGGAGCCGGTCAACCTGGTCTACCAGAACGAAATCGAGGGCATAGAGGTCCCGATCCAGGAAACTTACGTCCGCTCCTCCGACGGACTCTACATCCCGGCTGTCGTGCTCAGGCCGAGGGGCGAGGCTCCGTTCCCCGCCGTGATCGTCATCCATGGGGCGCCGGGCGGCCGCGGGATGAGCGCGCTCAAGAGGGAACTTCAAACTCGCGGCATGGTTGCCGAACGCTTCCTCAAGGAAGGCTACGTGGTGGTTGTCTCCGACTACCGCGCCCGCGAGCTCCCGGGTAAAGAAGGGCCGAAAGATTTCTCCTACGCCGGCGACATAGTTTCGATGATCCGCTACACCAAACGACTTCCATACGTCGACCCAGATAAGGTTTGTATATACAGTGGAAGCCTGGGTTCGGAGAGTTCCGTGCTCGCCCTGGGCGAAGAATCGGTCGCCGCCGCAGTGATCAACGCTCCAGCGGGATTCACCTATTTGAGGGTGCCCCGCGCTAGGCTCAGCTCGAAGCCCCACTCCGGCGATATTCTCCCCGATGACGCCATTGACAAGAAAGTCGCCGTGGCGAATCTCAGCAAGATTAATTCTCCGTTGCTTTTTGTCGTCGGTACCGCTGACAACTTTCTACCCGCCGTAAGAAAGACGCACGCCATCCTGACCGAGCTGGGCAAGGATGCCTCCATAGATATTTATCCCGGTCAGAAGCACGGCTTCTACTTCGGCCCCAGGAAGCAGAACGGGAAATATGAACCCGCAGCCGCATTTTCCAAGGCGCTGAACAAAGCCGTAGCTTTCCTTGGCGAGAGAACCAAATAGGCCGCACAGGCCGCGCCCGCGCCGGACAATGCCGGGCGCGGAGATGGAGAGTTCCTGTTGACCTCCGGACGCCCGCAGTATCAGCCGTTGTCAGATCTGCGGTGTAATTTCGCCCCGGGCTGCAGTAGCCGGGGTTAACATTACGGTTACCTGAGCGGAGGGTACGGGAACGCCGGGAGGCGGCCGGACGGCGGATTCGAAGGCAATTCCAGAGCGCCACGGACGAGGAAAAGACAGCGCAAAGAGCACCGCCGGGTAGGCCCGGCCGTCATCCCAACTCCGTCCGTGGCGCCATCTATTTCAGCAGGCGCTGAGCCGCCGCCAGGGCCTTGTCGTAGTCGGGGTGTTCGGTTACTTCCGGCACGTATTCCACGTAGCGAATGACGCTGCCGGCGTCCAGCACAAAAATCGCCCGGCTCTCGATCCGCAACTCCTTGATCAGCGTGCCATAGGCCTGCCCGAACGAGGCTTGCCGGTGGTCGGAAAGCATCTTCACGTGGTCCACGCCGAAGGCGTCGCACCACCGCTTCTGGCCGAAAGGCAGGTCCATGCTGATGGTGTAGATGTCGATGCCGGCGAGCGCGGGCGCCTCCCGGTCGAAACGCTTTGTCTGCATGTCGCAAACCGGCGTATCGAGGGACGGCACCACGCTGAAGATGCGCACGTTGTTGCCCGTGTCGGCCAGCCGCACCGGCTGGAGCTTGCGGTCGACGCACTCGAAATCCGGGGCCGCGTCCCCGGGCTTCAGCTCCGGGCCAACCAGCGTCAGGGGCTTTCCATTGATCGTCACTGCACCTGCTCGTTCCATTGGTCCTCCTTCCCGACCGGCTTGGCGGCGTTGCAGCTATTCTAACAGTGCGGCGAATTCCCGCGCGCTTCTCGCCGGCGACCGGCAAGTGTAGTTTTCGCAGACGTAGGCCGCCGCCCGCCCGTCGATGGGCTTCATCTGGCGGATCTCCGGCAGTGCATCGCCAAACTTCTCCCGCGTGGCCTCATCCACGAGCAGCAGGATCCGATAGGGGAGAAACCGGCGCCAGAACTCGCGCAGAAGGGCCTCGGTGTCTTCGCTCGACGCTTCCCCGGCCAGCAGAATTTGCTTGGGCGGGGAGGTGGCGAAGCCCAGCGCCACCAGCATCTGGGGCACGCCGGGCGGAGCCGCCCGCGCCAGCGGCGCAAAGGCCTGCAGGGTGCGCTCGGCGGCTTGCCGGAACTCGCCCCGTCCGGTCATCCCGGCGAGCCGGAGCAGCCCGAGCGCGGCCGCCGCATTGCCGGAAGGCTCAGCGCCGTCGTAGTCGTCCTTCAAGCGCATCACCAGACTCGGATCGTCGCCGGTGGTGACGAAAAAGCCGCCCTGGCCGCTGTCTTCAAACAGCTCCCGCTCGCGCTCGGCCAGCGCGGCGGCCGCCTCCAGGTAGCGCCTGTCGAACGACGCCTCGTACAGATCCACCAGCGCCTGGATCAGGAATGCGTAGTCGTCCAGGAAGGCGGGGATCGCCGTTTCCCCGTCGCAATGGCGCCGCCACAGCCGCCCGGAGGCCGGCTCGTACATCCGGGCCAGCAGGAACTCCGCCGCCTCCCGGGCCGCCTCCAGATAGCGGGCTTCACCCAGCACGCGCCCGCCGAAGGCAAGCGCCGAAATCATGAGCGCGTTCCACGCCGTGAGGATCTTTTCGTCCCGGTGCGGCCGCCGGCGCCGGGAACGAGCCGCCAGCAGTGCCGCGCGGGCCTGCTCGAGCGCCGCCGCTACTTCGCTGGTCGCGGCCCCAAACCGTTCCGCGGTCTCCTCCACCGAATGAGCCTGGTAAAGGATGTTCCGGCCAGCGAATTCGCCCGCGGGATCCTCTTCGACGTTTCCGCCCGGCTCCACGCCGTAGCAGTAGCAGAACGGCCCGGAGTCCGCCTCGCCGAGCACCCGCGCGATTTCAGCGTGCGTCCAGGTGTAGTAGCTCCCCTCGCCTCTCCGTGGTCCCGCGGCTGCGTCGATCACGCTGTCGGCGTCCTCGGCCGAATAGAAGGCTCCGTCCGGATGCCTCATTTCCCGAAGGACATAATCGAGCGTCTGGCGGGCGACGCCGGCAAAGAAGTCCTCGCGCGTCACCTGGTACGCCTCCAGGTAGGAGACGGCGAGCTGGGCCTGATCATAGAGCATCTTTTCAAAGTGGGGCACAAACCAGCGCTCGTCGACCGAGTAGCGGTGAAAGCCGCCGCCGAGCTGGTCGCGAATGCCCCCGGCGGCCATCTTGTGCAGCGTGTGCGACACCATCTCGACGGCCTCGGTCATCCCGGTCCGGGCGCCGTAACGGAGCAGAAAATTGAAAGACACCGGCCGGGGAAATTTCGGCGCGCCGCCGAAACCGCCGTACTCCCGGTCATGGCCCCGCCGGAATAACTGGAACGCCGAATCCAGAAGCTCAGCTTCCGGCGGTGTCCCGTCAGCGGCCGGCAGTGAAATCTGCCGTTGGAGTTGTTCGGCAATCTGCTCGCTGGAGGTAGTGATCTGATCGCGGTCCTTCTCCCAGGCTTCGGCCAGGCGGCGCAGTATGGTTACGAATCCCGGCCGCCCCTGGCTGTCCACCGGCGGGTAATAGGTCCCGCCGTAGAACGGCTTCCCCTCCGGCGTCAGCCACACCGACAGCGGCCAGCCGCCGCTTCCGGTGATCGCCGTGACGAAGCCCATGTAGATCCGGTCCACGTCAGGCCGTTCCTCGCGGTCCACTTTTACCGGGACGAACCACCGGTTGAGCAACGCGGCCACTTCCTCGGACTCGAAGGATTCCCGCGCCATCACGTGACACCAGTGGCAGGTCGAGTAGCCGATGGACAGAAAGACCGGCTTGTTCTCCCGCCGCGCTTTGGTAAAGGTTTGCTCTCCCCACGGGTGCCAGTCCACCGGATTGTGGGCGTGTTGCTGAAGGTAAGGGCTTTTCTCGCCGATCAGTTTATTGGTATACATGGCAGTTGAGTCCCAGTCCAGTCCCAGTGGCAGGCGGGAAGAACTTTGCCCATTGTAACGCAACATTATGGCTTTTCAGTTTTACACCGGACGCCGCCTGGTTGAGTTAACCGGGCGCAAGGCGCGAACATTACCGGAGCTGCTCGAGCACATGCGGGCAGTCTCCCCTTCGGCGATCTTCTACCACACGCACGAGCGCTACCTGACACACCACTTTCGCCGACCGACCTTTTTCAATGACTTCGCCGAGTGGAGCTCCCGTGCCCTTCAGGAGCAGGCCGCGGCCGAAAAGCTCGGCGCCATCGACATGCTCGACTTCACTTCGCTGGAGGGCTTGCGCGACGCCTTGGTTCGCGCGCTGGAATCCTCGCTGGAGGCTAACGGCGGACGCCTGCGCGAGTGCCCGCCCGGCGACGAGTTCCACTTCTGCAAGGTGAAGAGCTTCATCATGCCCACCGGCATGGTGGCCGAGAACCTGGAGCAGTTCGCCAAGAACCTGCAGCACGCGACGAACTCCTCCACCTTCTTTCACTTTTTCGAGGCGCGCCTGCGCCTGGAACGCAAAACGAACGATTTCTCCCTCTGGCTCTCCGACCTCGGCGAGCGAAGACTCGCTGATGACATCGACCGGCTCGATCCTTACGTGATGACGCTGGAGGAACTCAGGAAACAAATCTACGTGCTGTGCCGGCGGCGCCTTGCGGAGCGATAAATGGACGGGAAACTACAAGACTATGCGGACGTGGTCGGCCGGGAGCTGATCGACGAACTGTATGCGCTCGCCGAGCGCGTTCACCACCTGCACCTGCAGAACATCAACTCCACCGCTGTCGGCGGCGGGGTGGCGGAGATTCTCACCCGCCTGGTGCCGCTGCTGCGGGAGCTCGGCGTTCCGGCGTCCTGGGACATTGTCAAAGGCGACCAGGCCTTCTTCAACGTGACCAAGGCGTTCCATAACGCTTTGCACGGCCGGCGCACTGAAATCACCCCGGAAATGCTGGAAGTCTTCCGGGCCACCACCGAGATGAACTGCCGCGAGACGCCGATTACCGGCGACGTGGTGATGGTACACGACCCGCAACCCATCGGCCTGATCAGCCAGAAACCGGAGGTCGGCAAGGGATGGATCTGGCGCTGTCACATCGACATCTCCACTCCCCAGGCCGACGTCTGGAACTTCCTCAAGCCATACGTGGAACAATACGATGCTTCCTTGTTCTCCATGCCGGATTTCGCCCAGGAGCTGCCGATTCCCCAGTACATGGTGCCGCCTTCCATCGACCCACTCAGTGACAAGAACAAGGATCTGCCGGCCAGCGAGATCGAGCGCGTGCTGCAGAAATACGGCGTCGACCCGGCTCGGCCGGTGCTCACGCAGATCTCCCGCTTCGACCGGCTGAAAGATCCGCTCGGCGTCATCGCCTCCTACCGCATGGTGAAGCGGCGTTACAACTGCCAGCTCATTCTGGCCGGCGGGGCCGCCAGCGACGATCCCGAGGGCCTCGAGGTGCTCAAGGAAGTCCAGGAACAGGCCGCCGAGGATCCCGACATCCACGTCTTGCTGCTGCCGCCGTTCAGCGACCTGGAGATCAACGCGCTGGTGCGCGGCTCCACCATCGTTTTCCAGAAATCCATCCGCGAGGGATTCGGCCTTACTGTCAGCGAGGCGCTGTGGAAGAAGAAGCCGGTGATCGGCGGTGCGGTGGGCGGCATCAAGTTGCAGATCATCAACGGCGTCAACGGCTTTCTGGTCTATTCGCCGGAGGGCGCCGCTACCCGGGCCCAGCAACTGCTGGCCGACCCGACCATGCGGCAGGCGATGGGCGAGAACGGCCACGAGCACGTGCGGCAGAACTTCCTGCTGACCCGCCACGTCAAGGACTACTTGCTGGCCATGCTTTCCCTCAGCCACCCCAACCAAGACCTGGTGAACCTATGAACTACTTCCAGCAGAACCACGACCGCTACCTGGAGGAGCTGAAACAGTACCTGCGCATTCCGAGCATCAGCACTCTGCCTGAACACCAGCCTGACATCCGCCGGGCCGCCGAATTCACCCGCCAGGCGCTGGCCGATGCCGGCCTGGAAAACGCGGGCCTCATCGAGGGTCCCGGCAACCCGCTGGTGTACGCCGACTGGCTCCACGCCCCCGGCAAGCCGACGGTGTTGTTTTACGGCCACTACGACGTCCAGCCGCCCGATCCGCTGGAGGAATGGAAATCTCCGCCGTTCGAGCCGGAGATCCGCGACAACAACATTTACGCCCGCGGCGCCTCCGATGACAAGGGCCAGACCTACATTCAGGTGAAGGCGGTCGAGGGCTTGCTCCGGAGCACGGGAGCCTTACCGGTTAACGTCCGCTTTCTCATTGAGGGGGAAGAAGAAGCCGGCGGGGAACACATCGCCAGCTTTGTCGCCGGCCGCCCGCCGCAACTTGCCGCCGACGCGGTGGTGATCTGCGACACCGAGATGTTCGCGCCGGAGCTGCCAACGCTCTGCGTCGGTCTGCGGGGCATCGTCTACGGCGAGCTTACCGTCACCGGCGCCAGCCATGACCTGCACTCCGGTGTCTATGGCGGCGTGGCGCCCAACCCGATTCAGGCCGTCGCCGAGATTCTCTGCGCGCTCAAGGACCGCGAGGGGCGCATCCGGATTCCGCACTTCTGCGACCGCGTCCGCCGGCCGACGCAGGCGGAGGCGGAAGCCTGGCAACGCCTGCCTTTTAACGAGGAGACCTACCGGACCGCCGAGGTCGGCGTTTCCGAGCTCGTTGGCGAGCCCGGCTACTCCATCTTCGAGCGCCTCTGGGCGCGGCCGACGCTGGAGGTCCACGGCATTCGCGGCGGCTTCACCGGCGAGGGCGCCAAGACGGTGATCCCGGCCCGAGCGGTGGCGAAAATCAGCATGCGCCTGGTGGCCGACCAGCAGCCGGAGGAGGCCGAAGCGCAGCTCCGCGAGGCCATCGCCGCCGCCGTTCCCCGGGGTGTTGCCGCCGAATGGAAAACCCTCAGCAGCGGCGGGCCGTCGCTGGTCGATACCGGCAACCGCTTCATCCGGGCCGCCGCCGGCGCGCTCGAGGATGTCTTTGGCAAGCCGACGGTGTATATTCGCTCCGGCGGTTCGATCCCCATCGTCGGGCTGTTTGATGAGCACCTCGGGGCACCCAGCGTGATGATGGGCTTCGGGCTACCGGACGACAACCTCCACGCGCCGAACGAGAAGCTCCACCTGCCGAACTTCTTCCGCGGCATTGAAGCCGTGGCCCGGTACCTGGAAGTCCTGGGCGCCGAGCCAGAGCGGGAGTGAAAAGGTCTCGGGAGGCCGGACGCGCGCCTCAAGCGGGCACGGGCTCTCCGTCCGCAACAGCGGCCTTTGACACCAGTTCCCCGGCCGCCATCTCCGCCGCCGCCAGTCCCGAGAGCAGCATGGCGCCGAAGGTGGGACCCATGCGCGGGAGCCCGCGCACCGTACTCACGCTCATTCCGCAGGCGTACAGGCCCGGGTAGACTTCACCGGTTCCGGCAACGACAGCGTCTTCGGAAGCGCCGGCGTCCATCGCGCCCATGCCGGCCAGTTCGATGATGCCACGCCGGGCGAGCTTCTCGCAGACATCGGCGTCATGGCCGGTAGCGTCCACCACCACTCGGGCTTCAAGCGAAACAGGATCGACACAGGTGATCTGCCGTGGCAGCGCGCCGACCGGCGTCCAGTTCACCACGACGCCCCGGACGCGGCCGTTGTGGAGAACCACATCGTCCACCGAGGTCATGTTCAGGATTTTCACGCCCGCGTCACAGGCCGAGGCAATGAGCTTGGAACAGGCTTCCGGGGCATCCGCCACGTAGAGACCCGGCTGGTGTTCGACCAGCTTTACGCCAAGCTTATCCAGCTCCTGGTGAGCCGGTGCGCGCACGGTGAGCTTGTTCATGAGAAACCCGCCGAGCCAGAAGCCGCCGCCCAGGTAGTTGTTGCGTTCGACCAGCAGCACGCGGTGGCCCTGGCGGGCCAGCTCGCGGGCGCAGACCAGTCCGGCCGGCCCCGCACCGACGACGATGACATCGCTCGTAATGTAGTCGCGCAGCTCCTGCGAGAAAGTCTCCAGGATCGCACGGGTCACGTCTCCGTCTGAAACGGAACTAAAAATATTCGCCATGTCGTTGTCGCTCCTTTTCCCAGCTTTCAAATCCTCTCCGCTACCTTCTTCCCACCCCGGCCAGGGATCGGAGCGGAAGGCGGAGACGGCCGCCGCGGGCGGCGTTTCGAGCCCCCGGAGCCGTTCCGCCTTCCACCCGGCACGCCGCTGGCTAAGTCGGCGAGCGTCAACCCGGACAGCACCCCCCGCACTGCCTGGGACGCCATACGCCAAGCCGTGCGCGCCGGGCACCGCGGCGAGCGCGTGCACCGAGATGCCTTTTCCACGCACGGCACCAGCGCGATCGTGCCCTCGAGGGCCTCTACTACGTCGGCGGCGCTGATCTCGTCCGGTGACCGGGCGAGAGCGTAGCCCCCCTTGACGCCGCGGACGGCCTCGAGGATCCCTACCTCGCGCAAATCGCCCAGGATCGCGTCGAGGTATTTTTTCGAGACCTCCTGCTCGGCGGCGATCCGCTCACTGGTAGTGAACGCCTCGGGTCTGCGGGCGATCATGATCGCGGCGCGCAGTCCGTATCGTGACCGGGTGGACAGTCTCATATCCTGGCTCGGCTAATTGTCTATCAGTCCAGTATACAAATGCTCATCAGCTTGTGCAACCCCGAATGTTCTCCTGTTGGGGCCGTTGTGGTTTCCCGCTGGAGCGGCACTCATTCGGCGGGGACGGGTTACGACGCTGGAACGGGTCAGCGGCCGGATTCGGGGGCTTGCGCCAGGCTCTGCACCCGGCAGATGACGGAGGTGATGTCGTCCCGCTGGGGCTCACCGGCGGCGAAGCGGCGGACCGTCTCGTAAAGGCCGCGGACCAGCTCGCGGGCGCCGCGGTCGCGGTTTCTGTTGACGAACTCCAGGGCGCGATCCGCGCCAAATTCAACGCCGTCGCGGTTCTCTGACTCCGTGACCCCGTCGGTCAGCAACACAATCGTGTCCCCCTCCTCCACCGAAGTGACAGGACCGGAGGAAAAGGTGGAACTGGCAAACAGCCCCAGCGGAGGCCCCGTGCTCTCCATGACGAGACCAACCTGGCCGGAAGCGCGGAGCATGTAACACGGTACGTGCCCGGCGCTGGCATACTCAACCGGGAGGTTCCCAGGGCCCAACTTCACAATCGCCAGCGTCACGTACGTCGATCCGTCGAGGTCCTCGACCAGCGACTGGTTCACCCGGGTGAGAACCGTACCGACATCCTCCTCCGATCGCACGCAGCACCGGATGTAGGCGCGCGTGGCCGCCATCACCAGCGCGGCGCCGAAGCCATGACCACTCACATCGCCGATGACCAGATAAACGGAACCGTCCGGCAGGGGAATGACGTCGAAGTGATCGCCCCCAGTGTCAGCGGCCGGATAGGCGGCGCCGGCTATGTCGAAGCCGGGTAAGGCAGTGCTGACGTCGTAGAAACGCTGCTGAACTTCCCGGGCGAGGCGGAGGTAGAAATCCTGTTCTTGCTTCTTCCTGATCTCGGTTACATCCTTCAGCACGGAGACGAAATGGGTGATCTGCCCGCGCTGATCCGTCATCGGCGTGATCGTCTGTTCGGCCCAGTAGAGCGCGCCGGACTTCTTCCGGTTGACGATGGTCCCCCGAAAGGGCTTGCCAGAAAGCAGTTGCCGCCAGAGGTCCTGGTAGAACTGCTTGTCGTGCTGTCCCGACTTCAGCAAGGCGGGTGTCCGGCCGAGAGCCTCACGGCGGCTGTAGCCGGTGGTTTGTTCGAAGGCCGGGTTCACATACTGGATCCGCCCCTGCCTGTCAGTGATCACGACCGTGTCGGCGGTTTGCTCCACCGCGCTGGCGAGCTGAGCGTAATTGGCGCGGAATCGTTCGAACTGCTCAGGGTCACCGGGCGGCGACGGCGGGAGTTCGATACCGCCGGATCGAGCCTGCCGGCCACCGCGCGTGGCGGCGGTTTTCCGCGCCGGCCGGGACGAGCTTGGCCGTTTCATCAAGGTTCACCCTATCAGCCCCGAGGCCATGACACACTGTGTCCGGGCGGTCTGCCGTGTTGCTCAACACCCCAGCAGCACCTGGAATTCCAGCACTTCGGGCGTCAGTGTGGGAGTCCCGGTTCCCAACTTACCCCGAATGAAGCAACCACAGCAAATCGAAAACGCCGGGAAGGCGGGCACGGCCGGCCCACCACGGGCGTCAGTGCCCGTATTCCTGCTCGCCTGCCTTGCCTTTGAACAGATTGTAGACCAGCGCCTGGTAGACGATAACCAGCGGGACGAAGATGAGGACCACCGCCAGCATGATTTTCAGCGTGAGCGGGCTGGAGGCCGAGTTGTGGATGGTCACGCTGAAGGCAGCATCCAGGCTGGAAGGCAAAAGAGCCGGATAGATGCCAACCACACCGAAGAAGACCGCGGAGACGATGAATACCGCCGAGGCAACCCAGGCTTTCGTCCAGGCGCTGCGCAGCAGGAAGACCAGGATCGCGGCCAGGGCAGCCACTGTCACACCGGGGATGAACAGCAGCGCCGGGTGAGCCAGGTATTGTTGCCAGATGCTCGTGAAGGCCGCGGTGGCGGCGAGGAAAAGCACGGCCAGCGCAGCCAGTGCATACCAGAGGTTCGCCGCCCACCGGCGGCCGCGGTGGCACAGTTCGCCGTTCGACTTCAGAATGAGCCACAGGCAGCCGTGCAAGGCAAAGAAGACCAGGAACAGGACGCCCCCCAGCAACCCGTACGGATTGAGCAGCGTCAGTAGGCTGCCGTGGTAGATGCCGGCGCCGTCGATGGGGATTCCCTGAAAGATATTGGCGAAGGCCACTCCCAGCAACAGCGCGGCCAGAAAGCTTCCACCGGAGAAGAGCCAGTCCCAGGCCCGCCTGGCTCCCGCGCTTTCGCTCTCTCCGCGCAGGCCGAGAGCGGCCCCGCGGAGAATGAGGGCGAACAATACCAGCATCAGCGCCGAGTACAGCGCGCTGAACATGGTGGCGTAGGCGCCGGGAAAGGCAGCGAAGGTGACGCCGCCGGCGGTGATGAGCCAGACCTCGTTGCCGTCCCAGAACGGACCGATGGAATTGTAGATCACGTTGCGCTCGGAGCGGGTGCGGGCGAGCAGCGGCATCAGCGCCCCGAGCCCGAGGTCAAAACCGTCCAGCACAAAATAGACCGCCCACAGCAGCCCCCAGATCAGGAACCAGGTCGTCTCCAGCATTGCCTACACCTCCTGATGGGCCGGCTCCGGTCCCCGGCGAGAGACCCGGGCCAGCAGATAGAAATCCACCACTCCGAGCACGGCATACAGCGCCAGGAAAGCGATGAAGGAGACCGCCACCTGGGACACCGCGATCGGCGAGACCGCCGCCGACGTCTTCATCAGACCATAGACAATCCAGGGCTGGCGTCCCACCTCGGCCAGGCACCAGCCGCACTCGATGGCGATGTAGGGCAGTGGGATAGCCAGGATGAAGATGCGCAGCAGCCGCGGGTGCGCCTCGATCAGGCCGGGAAGCCGCCGGAGGCCCGGCAGCCGGGCGAACCAGCTCCGCGGGCGGGCATAAACGAGACCCAGGGCCGCCAGCACCGGGAACAGGAAGCCCAGCCCCACCATCAGGCGGAAAGCGAGGAAGCTGATCAACACCGGGGGCCGCTCCGACGGGGGCCATTCCTTCAGCCCGCGCACCGGGGCATCGGCCCGATGGTGGGCCAGCAGCGAGAGCGCGCCGGGGATCTTGCCGATCTCGAAGTAGTTGCGCTCATTCGCTTCATCCGGAAACAGCAGCAGCGTCTGCGGGGCGCCTTCCGGGTGCGTCTCCCACAGTGCCTCCATGGCCGCCAGCTTCGTGGGCTGGTACTCGGCCACCGTAGCGCCGTTCACGTGACCCTGGATCACTTCGACCACCGAGAAAATCAGCGCGAAGGAGGCGGCTATCCGGAATGATTTCCGGAAAAACACCGTCTCGTTTTTCCTCATCAGATGATAGGCGCTGACCCCCATTACGAAGAAGGCGGCGAGGACGAGGCCCGCGCTCAGGGTGTGGACGACCTGGTGAAACACGTACTCTTGGGTGACCACAGCCAAAAAATCCGTCAGCTCGGCGCGACCGTTCCGAATCGTGTATCCCACCGGATGCTGCATCCAGGAATTAGCGGCCAGAATCCAGAAGCCGGAAATGTTGGAAGCGATGGCGACGACCCAGATCGAGGCGGCGTGCAGTTTCGGCGACAGCCGTTTCCAGCCGAAAATCCAGACGGCGATAAACGTAGATTCGAGAAAAAAGGCCACCGAGGCCTCAATGGCCAGCAGCGAGCCGAAAATGTCGCCCACGTAGGTGGAATAGCGGGACCAGTTGGTACCGAACTGGAACTCCAGGGTGATGCCGGTCACCACGCCGACGGCGAAGTTGATTACGAAAAGCTTGCCCCAAAACCTGGCCATTCTCTTGTAATCCGGGTCGCCGGTGCGGACGTACAGGGTTTCCATGACGGCTACGAGGATGGACAGGCCGAGCGTCAGCGGCACGAACAGAAAATGAAACAGCGCCGTCATGGCGAACTGCCAGCGGGAAAGCAACAGGACATCCATACGCATCCTCCTGCAACAGACCGGGCCGCCTGGTCAGGCTGAGGCAGCGAGGCCAGCCACGGCCCGAACTTCCAGCGGCCCAGTCTTGGCGCTTCAGGCTCCCGCCGCAGCCGGGGTCACGGTGATTTTCAGGTCGGGGGGTACGGCCATCGTGCGCGCCGCCATTTCACGGTCCAGCATGAACAGCCCGCCCCGCTCGTCGACCAGCTTGAGTTTCTGGAGCACGCCGTTGGCGGTCTCCTCCTCCTCGACCTGCTCGGCGACAAACCACTGCAAGAAATTGTTGGTGGCGTGGTCGGCGTCTTCGATGGCGAGGTTCACCAGGTCATTGATCAAGCCAGTAACCTTTTGCTCGTGCTCCAGCACGGCCTCGAAGACTTGAACCGGCGAATCCCACTCCGTGGCCGGCTTCTCGATGGCTTCCATCCGGGGCCTGCCGCCCCGCTGCTCGATGAAGTTGTACAGCTTGAGGGCGTGATAGAGTTCCTCGAGCGCTTGCACCTTCATCCAGTTGACGAATCCGTCCAGGTTGAGCGAACCCAGGTAGGAAGCCATGGAAAGGTACAGGTAAGAAGAGTACAGCTCGGCGTTCACTTGCTGATTGAGGGCCTTTTCCATTCGTTCGCTTAGCATTGTTGCTTGCCTCGGAATCCCCGTATAATCCCCCGCCGCCGGTCAGCCCTGAGCTTTCCAGTGGCCGTGGAGGTTGCAGTATTCGCGGGCGGTGATGGTCGCGGCGTCAATGCAAAACTCGGCCTCGGGCGCCTGGCCGGGCTTGAGGAACTGCCGGTAGGCTTTGCCATCCGCGATCACCTGGATCCATTCGATGTAATGCTTCTCTTCCATGGGATGGGCCACGCTGCCTACCTTGACCCTGAAGCCGCGAGCCGTCTTCTCGATCACCGGGACGTGCTTCTCCCGGGCCGCGTCCACGGTATTCTCCCGCAGCAGCGTCATCGGCTGGCCGCAGCAGACCAGCGTGCCCTTGCTGGCGTGGACCACCTCGACGATGTTCCCGCACACTTCACATCGGTAAACCTGTATTGCCTCGGTCATTGAATCTTCTCCTCACTCATCAAAAACAAACCCGTGATTACCAGTTTTCGCCAAGCAGTTCAAAATACGCCTGGGGATGGGCGCAGGCCGGGCAGACCTCGGGCGCCTCGGTTCCCTCGTGCAGGTAACCACAATTCAGGCAGCGCCAGATCACGACCCCGTCGCGCCGGAAGACGCGGCCGGCCTCGATGTTGGCGGCAATTTCGTTGTAGCGCTTCTCATGTTGGCGCTCGGCGACGGCAATGCTCTCGAAGATCTGGGCGATTTTGTCGAAGCCTTCCTCCCGGGCCACTTTGGCGAACTCGGGATACATCCGGGTGTGCTCGTAGTTCTCGCCGGCCGCGGCCGCCTTGAGGTTGTCCAGCGTGCTGCCGACGACACCGGCGGGAAACGCAGCGCTGATCTCCACTTCTCCGCCCGGCAGCAGCTTGAACAGCCGGGCGGCGTGCTCCTTTTCCTGGTTCGCCGTTTCGGCGAAAATGTTGCTGATCTGCACGTAGCCCTCTTTCCGGGCCTTGCTGGCAAACATGTCATAGCGGTTCCTGGCCTGCGACTCGCCCGCAAAGGCCGTCAAGATGTTGGTTTCCGTTCTTGTTCCTTTTAAATTTGCCATCGTTTCTTCCCCTTTTCCTGCCCAGTGATTTCACCCGGCCTCGCCGCCGCGGTTTCACTCTTACACCGCGGACAGAGGCCGACCAGCTCAACGTGATACCCCACCAGATCCCAGCCCGCCGGGACCTTGATGTTCCGGCGGACGACGATTCTTCCCCCGGCGGGCAGATCGTCGATCTTCCCGCAACGTAAACAGCGGATGTGGTAATGAGGGCGTGTATCGCCATCGAAGCGCATCGGGGTGCCGGGAAGCCTCAGAATCACGCCGGCGTCGGAAAGAGCTTCGAGATTACGGTACACGGTGCCCAGGCTCACGCGCGGCATCCGCCGGCGGACCATTTCATAGACCTCGTCCGCCGTCGGGTGGGAGCTGAGCTCCCACAGCGCCTCCAGGATCAGCTTCCGTTGCCGGGTCATCCGCAAGTGCTTGGTGTTGAACATCGTCCGGGCGACTTGATAGTAGTAGTTATCATTATTTTTTACGATAGACACAGACCGTTTGTCAAGCCGCGCTCGGAGTTGTGCCGCGAAACGGATCCGGGCTGACGGAGGTTCAGGTATCGATCAGCATGCCGGCGATTCGTTCGCGGTGATAGGTGGCGTCGCCGAACAGGATCTCGGAGGACTTGGCGCGCTTGTAGTACAACTGCAGATCGTACTCCCAGGTGAAACCGATGCCGCCGTGCACCTGGATACCGTTGTTGCCCGTCTGGCGGGCGGCATCGGAGCAGTAGGCCTTGGCGATCGAGACGAAGCGGTCCGCTTCGGAATGGTCCACCGAGACCGCCCAGGCGGCGTAATAGGCCGCCGAGCGCGCGGTTTCCAGGTAAAAGAACATGTCGGCGCAACGGTGCGCCACGGCCTGGAACGAGCCGATCGGCCGGCCGAACTGCTCGCGCGTCTTGGCGTATTCGACCGAAGTCGTCAGTATCCACTGCATGACGCCGACCAGTTCGGCGCACACGGCCACGGTGGCTTCGCGCGTGGCGCGGCTGATCGCCGCCGCGGCCGCCGCGCCGCGGACCAGGAGACTGTCCGCGGGAACAGTGAGGTCAGCCAGTTCGATCCGGTACAGCCTCCGGGTCTGGTCAATGGCCGGCATGGGCGTGATGGTCATGCCCGGGGTGGCGCGATCGAGCGAGAAGACGGCCGGCTCGCCACCGATGCGGCAGACCCAGAGGATGAGGCCGGCGGTGTCGGCGTCTCCCACAAAGAGCTTTGTGCCGCCAAGGCGGAAGCCGCCGTTCGCCGCCTCCGCAGCAAGAGTGATGCTGGCGGGGTCCCAGTCAGCCGCTTCTTCCAGGTACGCCACGGTCGCGACTAGCTCGCCGTCAACGATCCGGCCGAGGTATTGGCCGGCGTGCGCCTCGTTGCCCGCGGCGCTGATGAGGCTCGAAGCCCAAAGGTTCGAAATAAACGGACCGGGCAGGCAGAACTGGCCCATTGCCTCGGCCACGGCGGCCAGTTCGACGGCGCCGAGACCGAGGCCGTCCCATTTCTCCGGGACGGTCAGGCCGGTCCAGCCCTGGTCAGCCAGTCCGGCCCAGAGCTCCTGGTCGAAAGCCGCCGGCGTCTCCATGAGTTCGCGCACCCGAGTGGCGGGACACTGCCGGGTTAGAAATTCCCGGACGGAGTTCTGCAACAGTTTTTGCGGTTTAGAAAGCTCGAAATCCACGGCTGCACCTCCTAGTAAGTTTTGGGAAGGCCGAGCACCCGTTGGGCGACGACGTTGCGCAGGATTTCGCTGGTTCCGGCCTCGATCGTGCTGCCACGGGACCGGAGGTAGGCGTAGGAAAGAGGGCCGAACTCCTCGTCGGTCAACTGGCCGTAAGGGCCGGCAATTTCCATGGCGATCTGGGAGACGCGCTGGAACGCTTCGCCGAAAAAGATCTTTAGGAGCGAGCCTTCCGGGCCCGGGACGCCGGTGGCGGCGAAACGGCTCAGCGCCCGGGCGGTGGTCATGCGGAAGACTTCGAGTTCGACGTGGGCCTGGGCGATCTTTTGCCGGACGAGGGGATCTTCGGAAGCCGGGCTGCCGGATCGCCGGATGCAGCGCAGCTTGGCAATGAGGTCGTCAACGAACCGGGCCAGGGTCGTTTGCATGCCGCCGCCCAGGTTGGCGCGCTCATTCATCAAAGCGGTGATGGCGACTTTCCAGCCGCCGTTCACTTCGCCGAGCACCTGGCTGACAGGCACGCGGACGTCGGTGAAGAAAATCTCGTTGAAGCCGGCGTCACCGCTCATCATCCGCAGCGGGCGAACCGAGATGCCCTCGGTCTTCATGTCCACCAGCAGGCAGGTGATGCCCTTGTACTTGGGCGCCTGCGGGTCAGTGCGGACCAGAAGAAAGCAGAAATCGGAGACGTGGGCGAAGCTGGTCCAGGTCTTCTGGCCGTTGACGACGAAGTGGAAACCGTCCAGCACCGCCCTGGTGCCGAGCGAACCCAGATCGCTGCCGGCGTTGGGCTCGGAGAAGCCCTGGCACCAGATATGTTCGCCGGAAAGCATGGGCTGCAAGTATGTTTTCTTCTGCTCCTCGGTACCGTGCACCATGATGGAGGGTCCGACCAGGCTGATGCCGAGAAAGCCCAGGGGGTCCGGGGCGTTCGCCCGGACCATCTCTTCCATGAAGATCGCCTGCTCAATGGGGGTGGCGCCGCGGCCGCCGTAAGCTTTCGGCCAGGTGATGCCGGTCCAGCCGCCTTCGTAAAGCGTGCGATGCCAGCGGCGCAGGTAGGCGAGGTATCCCGGGTCCTCGCCATCGGCGATGCCCGGGTAAGGCTCCGGCAGATTGGCCTTCAGCCAGGTCCGGAACTCATCCCGGAACGCCTTTTCGCTGGGGGATAATGTCAGGTCCATAAGATTTCACTCCTTTCGGGAGCCGGCCTGGCGGGAGCCGTCCACCGACTCCCAGAGCAGCTCGCCAATATCCTTCACAGTGACGGACGCTCCGCCTTCGCAGGCTTTCACGCCGTCTTCGAGCATCGCCAGGCAAAACGGGCAGGCCACCGCGACCAGTCCGGCGCCGGTGGCCAGCGCCTGGCGGGCGCGCTCCCGGTTCACGCGCTGATGCGGCGCCTCCTCGGCGAAGGACATGCCTCCACCGCCGCCACAACAAAAAGCCGCCTGCCGGGACTTCGCCATCTCAACGGGGGGCGAGGAGGCAACCACCCGAACCAGCGCGCGCGGCTGCTCGAAGATCTCGTTATAGCGGCCGAGATAGCAGGGGTCGTGATAAGTTACCTGTTAACCGGTTCGGGCGAGCGGCCGAAGCCGCCCGTCGGCCACCAGCCGGGCAAGAAACGTGGAATGATGCTCCACCTCGTAATGGCCGCCGAGCCCGGGGTAATCATTGCGGAACGTG
>CAZXVW010000003.1:0-61535 GCA_964644025.1 uncultured Solibacteraceae bacterium
GGGAGCGCTGAAGCCTTCCCCGGAGATCTACCGCGCGGCGGTCGCGCGCGCCGGGTGCCGTCCCGGTGAGTGCTTCTTTGTTGATGACGTAGCCGAGAATGTCGAGGCCGCCAGACGCGAGGGTCTGGACGGGGAGCAGTTCCTCTCCGCCGAGCGGTTGCGAGAGGATTTACGGCGGCGCGGGGTTCAGGTTTGAAGGCGGGCGCTTCAGAGCAGCTCGGGTTCCATGGGCTGGTCTTGTTCCGGTTCGATGGCGGGAGCGGGTTCCGGCGTGGGCTCCGGACGGTGGCCGAGGAAGGCCAGCAGTTCCTCCCGGGAGCCATCAAAGAAAGAGTCGATCAAGGTTTGCACCGCCAGCCTGCGCAACTCCTGTTTGCCAACCAAGGGAGTGTAGAGGAAAGAGCGGCCCTGTTTGCGGCGCTCGACGCGGCCGCGCTTGACCAGCCGGTCCAGGACCGTCATGACGGTGGTGTAGGCGAGATTGCGGTTTTCGGTAACGATTCCGCGCACGTCTTTGACGGTGCCGCGGCCGATCCGCCAGAGCGCTTTCAGACACTCCAGCTCCAGCGGCGGAGGGATGTCACGCGGCGAGCTGGATTTCCGCACTTAGGACTCCCGGCGGAGCGCCTCCTGAAGTCTCTCGCCAAACAAGGAGGCTTGTGATTTGCGCGCACCGCCGGCTTGCTCGGAGACCGCTACGGCCGGCAAGCGCGCGTCCGGCGCCTCTTCTCCGGCACCGGCCAGATACTTGTCTTTCTTCAGCACGTACCGTTCGATCGGCTGGCTGTAGCTAGTCCAGCATCCTTCGACGAGCTGGTCTTTCTCGATCAGGGAGCGCATGTTCTCCATCTTCGAGTCCATGTTGTCGAGGTAGTGCAGCAGCAGCGCTTCCGGGAAGGCGGGCAGCTTGGGGGAGCCGAACTCGAGCGCGCCGTGGTGGCTGATCACCATGTGTTCGATCAGCGTCCGCAAACGCGGCGGAAAGCCGGCAATGCCCTGAAGTTTTTCCCCGATGATTCGCAGCCCGATGACAATGTGGCCGAGGAGCTGACCGTCGCTGGTATAGCCGAAGCTGCGCCGGAAGGACAGCTCGTAAATCTTGCCGATGTCATGCAGCACCGCGCCGGCCAGCAGCAGATCCAGGTCCACGAACTTGTAGTGCCCGGCCGCCATCCGGCAAAGCGCGCACAACGACAGCACGTGTTCGATCAGGCCCCCAAACCGGGCGTGATGCACGGATTTCGCCGCTGGGGCGCGCCGAAAGCGGCGGGCAATCTCCTCGTCTTCCAGCACAGCGTCGAGCAGGGCTTTGAGATGGGGATTGCCGACACCGGCCACGATCTCGCGCAGCTCGGCGAACATCTCTTCCGGGTCGCGGGCAGAGGCCGGGAAGAAGTCGGCGAAGTCCACTTCCGCTTCGTCCAGCCGCCGCAGCTTATGGATGGTGAACTGGGGCTTGTTCTGGTAGAGCTGGACGCGGCCCTTGGCGCTGACGAAATCGTCGCGGTCAAACGTGTCCATCACTTCGCGGACGTTATCCCACATCTTGGCATCGATTTCGCCGGTCTTGTCACTGAGAGACAGGGAGAGGTAAGGCTCGCCGGACTTCTTCTGGCGGATATCCTTGGATTGCACCAGGAAGGCGCCGCTCGCGTCCTGGTTCGGGCGGAGGTCGTTCACATAGACAGATTTCATGCCGCTGGGCTCATCGGGAGCTGCTCTTGGGATTCGCCTTGGTGCCGGGGATCGGAATGAGCCAGAGCAACCGTTTCCGGCGGGCTTTCCGAATAATCTCCTCCTTGCTCACGGTTTCCGGGGTGAGCTTGGCCGGGTCCATCCACTTGGTGTTCTTACCGGGCGCGGCGCCCGTATCCACGTAACCGTCCTTGATTTGCAGGAAGGCGTTTCGCCGGAGCTCGGTGAGATACTCGCGGACCTTCGGCTCGAACCGCGGCTCGAACAACTTGCCCGTAATCTCGTTTTCCACTTCCTCCAAGGGGGCCAGCCCGGCCTGGTGGTGGGCGATGACTTTCAGGATCAGAAAGCCGTTCTCCGTCCTGATCGGGTCCGTGACGTAGTTTTTCTCCTTATCCCAGATCAAATCCTCAATGTCCTTCTTCAAGTCTCCCTTTTTCCATCCGCCGAGGTCGCCGCCGTTACGCGCGGTGACGGCGTCGGAGTTCTCGCGAGCCAATTGGTCAAATTTCTCGCCCCGGCGGGCGCGGGCCACCAAGTCCTTGGCCTTCTTCTCGGCAGCCGCGATTTCGTCGCCCGTCTTGCCCTGGGTCGAAATCAGGATCTCGCGAAGAAAGACACGCTCGTCGCGGATGAAATCCTTCTTGTGCTCCTCGTAATACTTCTGGATTTCCTCCTTGGGGATCACGATGTGGCTGCCCACTTCCTGGCCGAGCACGCGCTGGGTCAGGAACCCGTTCTTGACCTCTTCCTTGAAATCCTCGAACCGCATGCCGGTTTGCTGCCGCACGAGTTCCGCGAACTTGTCCTGATCGGCGATCTTGTACTGGAGCATCAGATCAGCCATGTACTTACTGACGTCCTGATCGACGGTGATATCGAGTTGTTCGCCTCGCTGGATCAGCAGCAGGTGGTCAATCTGATCGCGCAGCAGGTTCGGTTCCCGTTCCTTGAGGATCCTTTCGATCTCCGCTTCCGGCGTTTTCCGCCGTTGGAGGTCGGCAATCATTGTCTGGCGGGCGTGGTCCAGGTCTGTCCGGGTGATGATGGCGCCGTTGACCTTGGCGATGATCTCATCCAGTACTTCCGCCTTCGGCTTGGCGTCGGCGGCCGGCACGGGCCGCACGAACAACAGTGTCGTCCCGATGAGAATCCAGCCCTTCATAGTTTTCATTATCGGATAAGCGCCGGGCGGCTGCCACCGGCAGGGCCCGGCAGCGCCGGCATCGTTGGCTCAGAGGGTGGTCTCCATGGGCAGGGCGAGCGGCTCCTCTACCATGAAATCCAGATCCTTCATGGCCGCCAGCGCCTCCCGTACCGACATTTCCAGACTAGGCTCGACGGTGATGACAAACGGCAGGTTGTGCTTGTCCGCGCACGGAAGCTGTAAGACCGCGTCCAGGCTGATGTTCTGATCCGCGAGAATCTTTCCCAGCGCGGCAATGATTCCGGGGCGGTCCTTGACGCGGAAGCGGAGATAGAAGGCTTTCTTCTGGGAGGTGATGGGGATGGGCTTGTACTCGCCAAGGCGCTCGTGGGCAAACGGAGAAACCCGCTCCGGGCTCCCCCGGCGGATCTCGCGGGCGACGCGCATCAGGTCGCTGACAACGGCCACGCCGGTGGCCCGGGGGCCGGCGCCCTGTCCGTAATAGAAGCTGTCGTCGCCGAAGTAGCCACGCACCCAGACGGCGTTGTAGACGCCCAGAACGTTGGCAAGGATGGTTCCCTTCGGAATCAGGGATGGGCGGACGGAAAGCGTGAGGCCCTCGGGGGTCTGGTGGGCGGCTGCCAGGAGGCGGATGGTGTAGCCGAGCCGGTCCGCGTACCGGAAATCCACCGGTCCAATCCGCCGGATTCCTTCCACGTAAATATCCGGGGGGGTGATCTTCTCCCCGAAGGCGAGGGCGGCCAGCAACGCCAGCTTCGAACGGGCGTCGAGGCCGTCGACGTCGGCGCTCGGGTCGGCCTCGGCGTAACCGCGGCGCTGCGCTTCGGCCAGTACAGCGCCGAAGCTGGTCCCCTTGCTCTCGATACCGGTGAGAATGTAGTTGCACGTGCCGTTCAAGATCCCGTACAGGGCGATGATGCGATCGCCCGAGATGCCTTCTCGGAGCACGGCGTGGATGGGGATGCCACCGGCCACGCTGGCTTCCATGGCCAGGTTGATGCCCGCCGCGATGGCCCGATCCCAGATCTCGGCGCCGCGAAGAGCCATCAGCTCCTTGTTGGCCGTCACCACGGATTTCTGGTTCGCGATCGCCGTCTCGATGATCTCGCTGGCGACGGTGGTGCCACCCACCAGCTCGACGACAATGTGCAGGTCGGGGCGGGAGACCAGCTCGCGCCAGTCATCGGTCCGGTCCACCTCACCCAGTTGCGGGGGGATCTGCTTGCTGGCGATGAGCAGATCACACACCGCCTTCACACGGAGGCGGAAGCCCAGCTTCAACTCAATCTGTTCAGCGTTTTCGGCCAGGATCCGCAGAGTGCCGCCCCCAATGTTGCCCAGTCCGACCACACCGACGTTAACTTCCCGCATAACAGGCCATTATAGCCAGTCGGGGGTGGGGGCTGATTCGCGCCGGCCACCAGCGGCGAGAACTCATGACAGAGGCTGAGGTGCCGATGAGAGCAGGAAGGGGGCCGTTGCCATCGGGGCTCCCCTCCCAGCCCGGCGCCCGGGCGCCGAGCGGGTGGACGTCGAGGAAACTCGAGGTGCGCAGCAAGCCGGACAAACTGAGCCAGAAGGCGGCGCTCGCCCGTGATGATGGCGGGAACAAGCAGGCCGAGGAACGCGTTGGGGCGGAAGCGGCCAGGCTGGCGGCCATGATCTCCGGCATGGAAGAGGGGGTGGTGTTCGCCGACGCGGACAACAAGGTCACCGAGGTGAATGACTTCTTCTGCCGCTTCGTCGGCCGGGACCGTTCGGCGATCCTGGGCCGGGGGATCGAGTCCTTCCACGAAGGGGAGACGCGCCGGCGCATCCTGGACCGGATCGAGCGCTTCCGGGCCGAGCCGGCGGCGGAGCCGTTTCTGCTGGAGCGGCGTTTTGGCAACGCGGACGTGATGCTGCGGATGCAGCCGATTTACCGCGACGGGGCCTATGACGGCGTCCTGCTGAACGTGATCGACGTCAGCGAGCTGGTCGCGGCGCGCCGGCGGGCGGAGGCGGCGCGAGCGGCAGCCGAAGCGGCGAACGCAGAGCTGGAAAGGGCGATTGCGCGGGCGAGCAAGCTGACCATCGAGGCCGAGGAGGCGCGCCGGCAGGCCCGGACGGCGAACCGGGCGAAGAGCGAGTTCCTGGCCAATATGAGCCATGAAATCCGCACGCCGTTGAATGGCGTCCTCGGCATGGTGACCCTGCTGCTGGATACGGAGCTGAGCGCCGAGCAGCGGGAATACGCCGAAACGGCGCGGATGGCGGGCGAGGCGCTGCTGACGCTGATCAACGACATTCTGGATTTCTCGAAGATCGAAGCGGAAAAGGTGGAATTTGAGACGGTCGACTTCGATTTGCGGAAGGTGGTCGCCGAAGCGGTCGAAATCACCGCGCCCGGGGCCGGAGCGAAGGGTCTGGAACTGGCATACCTGATCGAGCCGGACGTGCCGTTTGCTGTGCGCGGCGACCCGGGGCGGTTACGCCAGATCCTGCTTAACCTAGTCAACAATGCCATCAAGTTCACCGAGCAGGGCGAAGTGGTTGTCCGGGTTACGCTGGATGAGGAAGCCGACCCTGGGGCCACCGTCCGGTTTGCCGTGACGGACACGGGCATCGGGATTCCGCGGGATCAGCGGGGCCGCCTATTTCAATCCTTCTCTCAGGCAGACGCCTCCATCACCCGGCGCCACGGGGGCACCGGTCTGGGGCTGGCGATCTCGAAGCGCCTGGCCGAGGGGATGGGAGGAGAAATCGGTGTTGAGAGCGAGGAGGGGAAAGGCTCCACGTTCTGGTTCACCGTGGTGCTGGCAAAGCAAGCCGAGCGCAGGCAGGGCTCGCGGGCGGCGCCGGCCGAGATCCGGCAAAAGCGTATCCTGGCGGTGGATGACAACGCGACCAACCGCCGGATTCTTTCGGCCTACCTGGCGCAGTGGGGCTGTCCGCATCAGACGGCGGCCGACGGGGAAGAGGCGCTCGAGCTGTTGCGCCAAGCAGCCGCCGAAGGCCGTCCATTCGATCTGGCTTTGGTGGACATGATGATGCCCGGGATGGACGGCGAGGAACTTGGCCGGGCCGTCAAGACAGACCCGGCGATCCGGAACACGCGGCTGGTGATGCTGACCTCACTCGTGCAGCGGGGTGAGGCGGCCCACGTTGAGGAGGCCGGTTTCGCTGGCTACCTGATCAAGCCCGTCAAACCCTCCTTGTTGTTTGACTGTCTGCTGGCCGTACTCGGCGGGGAGGCGAGCGGGGCGGAGGGGCGTGCCCCGGCGAGCCTGGTGACGCGCCAGCGGCTGGCTGAGGAGGCGCCGGGTGGGAAGCAGAAGCACCGCCAGCCCCGCGTGTTGCTGGCCGAGGACAACCTGGTCAACCAGAAGGTGGCCACGAGGCTGCTCGAAAGGCTCGGTTGTTCTGCCGAGGTAGCCGCCAACGGTCGCGAGGCGGCGGAGGCGCTCGAGAGATCAGACTATGACCTGGTGCTGATGGATTGCCAGATGCCAGAGATGGACGGCTTCGAGGCCGCGGCCCGCATCCGGAGCATGGAAGGCAGGGGGCGCACGCCGATCATCGCCATGACCGCCTCCGGGATGGAAGGCGATCGAGAAAGATGCATCGCGGCGGGAATGAACGATTACATCGCCAAGCCGGTTTCCCGCCGGGCGCTCGGCCAGGTGCTGAAGAAGTGGCTCGGTGAAGCCCCGACTCTCCGGTGAGCGGCGCGTCTGGCTATGATAGCAGTCAGAGGTCATGAAACGCGTGATTCCCATGGCCGCGATTGCGCTGGTTTCGATGCTGCCGCTGGCGTCGCAGAAACCGGCCCGGGAGCCGAGGTTCGGGCGCCTTCCTGATGGCCGTTCGCAAGCCGAAGCGATCCTCCAGGCGGACCACGAAAAGTCCTTGAAAGACGTGGCTGAGCTGGTAAAGCTTTCCAGGCAACTGCAGGAGGAACTGGAGAAGAACGATCACCACGTTCTGTCGGTTTCCGCGGTGCGAACCGCCGAGAAGATTGAGAAGCTCGCCAAGCGCATCAAGAACCGGCTGAAGCGGTATTGAGCTGTCCCCGGCCCGGTGGCGAATGCCTCACGGCCGCGGCCGGTGTCTGTGCCGGCCCTCGCGGGCCATGTGGTAATCTGGAGCGTTCGGCCCGAGCGGCTTTATGAGCCCGGTCATTGAAAAAGCGCAGTTGATGAGCGCGTCCGAGATTGACCGCACTCTGGTGCGGCTGGCGCACGAGATCCTGGAAAAAACAGAGGATTTGGGAAAGCTCGCCTTCATTGGCATCCGCCGGCGCGGCGTTCCGATCGCGCACCGGCTGGCGGCGAAGATCCAATCCATTGAAAAGAAGCCAGTCCGGGTCGGGGTTCTGGACATCCGCCTTTACCGGGACGACCTATCGGCCATCGCCACCCAGCCGGTAGTTAACGCGACTGAGATCCCGTTTCCGGTCACCGGGCTGGACATCATTTTGACCGATGACGTTCTCTATACGGGACGGACGATCCGCGCGGCTCTGAACGCGCTGTTCGATCACGGGCGGCCGGACCGGGTGCAACTGCTGACGCTGATTGACCGCGGGCACCGGGAACTGCCGATCGAGGCGCGCTACGTGGGCCGGGAAATCCCGACGAGCAAACAAGAGACCGTCGAGGTGAAGCTGGCCGAAATCGATGGAGAGGAGAAGGTGGTTCTCGTGGAGAAGCGCCCCGAATCCTGAGGGAGTGAAGCATGCCTGCCGGACTGCTTGGTACCGAAGATCTGACCCGCGAAGAGATCGAAGCTATTTTGACCCGCGCCAGGGATTTCCAGCCGGTGCAGCGCCAGGCCTTTAAGCGCATGGACACGCTGCGCGGCAAGATGGTGGTGAATCTGTTCCTGGAGCCGTCCACCCGCACGCGCACCAGTTTCGAAATCGCCGCCCGGCGCCTGGGAGGCGACGTGGTGAGCATCAGCGGGGTTGGTTCGAGCCTGTCGAAGGGGGAATCGCTGGTGGATACGCTGAACACGCTGGCCGCCATGCGGCCCAACGCGATCGTCATGCGTCACAAAGCGTCGGGAGCGCCGCATTTCCTGGCCCGGCACCTGGACATCCCGATCATCAATGCCGGCGACGGCACCCACGAACACCCCACCCAGGCGTTGCTGGACGCCCGTACCATCCTCGACCGGAAAGAAACGCTGGAGGGACTCCGGGTGACCATCATCGGTGACATCGTGCACAGCCGCGTGGCGCGTTCGAACATCTACCTGCTGTCGAAGTTCGGCGTGGACATCGTGCTGTGCGGTCCGGCGCCCCTGGTGCCGCAGGAACTGGCCGAGATCGCACCCGGGGTTACGATCCAGTATGATATGCGGCGTGCGATCAAGGACGCCGACGTCATCATGATGCTGCGCGTGCAGCTCGAGCGGCAGCACGAGACCAACTTTCCCCGGAGTGAATATTTCACCTTCTACGGCCTGCGCCTCGAGCACATTGAGCTGGCGAGGCCGGATGTCTTTGTGATGCATCCCGGCCCGATCAATCGCGGCCGGGAGATCGCCTCCGAGGTGGCCGACTCACAGCGGTCGGTGATTCTCAACCAGGTGGAGAACGGCGTCGCCGTACGGATGGCGGTGCTGGAGCGGATTTTGGGCTAGCCATGGCAAAGCTTCTCATCAGGAACGGGCGGGTCATCGATCCCGCCACCCGGCGAGATGAAACCGCCGATGTATTAATTGAGGACGAGTCCATTGTGGCCGTGGGCGAGAACATCGAAGCCGATGGGGCCGAGGTGTTCGACGCCACCGGTCTGGTGGTGGCGCCCGGTTTCCTGGACATCCATGTTCACTTGCGCGAGCCGGGCCTGACTCACGCCGAGACGATTGAAACCGGTTCGCGGGCGGCGGCGGCCGGAGGGTTCACCCGGGTCTGCTGCATGCCCAACACCTCGCCGGTGAACGACAGCGCCACCGTCACTGGCTACATTCTGGAGCAGGCCCGGCGCTTCGCCGCCGTCAAGGTCCATCCCATCGGGGCCATCACCCAGGGGAGCCAGGGAGAGGAGCTGGCGCCAATCGGAACGCTCAAGAACGCCGGCGTGGTGGCGATTTCCGATGACGGCCAGCCGGTGATGAACGCCCGGGTGATGCGGCGCGCCATGGAGTTGGCGCGTGCGTTCGATCTCCCCGTCATCGAGCACTGCGAGGACCTCAACCTGACCGGGGCGGGCGACATGCACGAGGGCGTCGAGGCGATGCGCCGCGGGTTAATCGGCATCCCTTCCTGCGCCGAGGAGGTCATGGTGGCCCGGGACCTGATCCTGAGCGAGGTGACCGGCGCCCGGTACCACGTCGCGCACGTTTCCTCGAAGCGCTCGCTGGCGATGATAGCCTTCGCCAAGAGCCGCGGACTACCGGTGACCTGCGAGGTGACTCCGCATCACATTGGACTGACCGACGAGGAGTCGCTCCCTTACGACAGCAATTACAAGATGAAACCGCCCCTCCGGCCGGCCGACGTCGTCGAAGCGCTGATCGAAGGAATCGCGAACGGCACCGTTGATGCCATTGCCACCGATCACGCACCGCACACCGGTTATCAGAAGATGCAGGAGTTCGAACGTTGTCCGTTCGGCGTGATCGGACTGGAGACGGCGGTCGCTGTGGCGCTCGACCGGCTGGTGCATCCGGGCCGGATCTCACTGCTTCGGATGGTCGAGCTGTTCACCACCGGGCCGGCCCACGTGGTCGGGCTGGATTGCGGCCGCCTGGCGGCGGGAAGCGCCGCCGATCTGACCCTGTTCGACCCGGAACTGGAGTGGACGTACGACGTCAACCAGTCCCGGTCAAAAAGCAAGAACTCTCCCTTTCATGGCGCCCGGTTCCGGGGAGCACCGGTCGCCACGATCGTCGACGGCAGGGTCGTCTGGAAGCGAGGGGAGCGTCTCCCCTGAGGACGGCCGGAGGGCGCATGGACGGACGCCGGGCGCAGATACGGTCTAGCGCCGCGTTGAGGACGCTGCGGGTGCATGTTACACTGTGGGGTGCCCGCCGCCCGGCCGGCGATCCATGCGAGCACACAGGTTACTAGGCCGATCCAGCACTACCGGTTTCATCATTTCCGAGGCGGTTCTGATCACCTCTTGTTATATTGCCGCCGCGATTGTGCTGCTGCCGATGGACCCGGTCGTGTTCCTGTTGCGGAACGGAGGACTCGTCCGGATCGCCCTCATCACGCTGACGGTGGTGCTTGGCTTCTACCTGCAGGATCTGTACGAGAATCTTCAAGTTCCCTCGCGAGTGCTGCTGGTGCAGCAGGTGTGCTTCGTCATCGGCCTGGCGTTTCTGGTGCAGGCGCTGTTGAACTACATTGACTCGGAACTGGTGATGCCCCGGTGGGTAATGATGACCGGCAGCGCGGTGGCGCTGGTCGCCCTGCCCGCCTGGCGTATCGGCTATGGCACGGCGTTGAGTTCGGCCATCAGCGCGGAACGGGTCCTGTTCCTGGGCTGCAATGAGCTGGCGCGGGACATCGACCGGCGCCTCACTGACAGGCCGGAACTAGGGATGGTCGGCATCGGATTCATCGGTGAGGGGGAAGACGAGGAGGGCGGTCTGGCCGGGGAAAGGATCCTGGGCACGCTGGCGGAGTTCCGGAGCATTGTCGCCCGGGAGCATCCGGACCGGATCGTGGTGGCGCTGCGCGAGCGCCGGGCGCGGATGCCGTTGCCGGATTTGCTGGACTTGCGGTTCGCGGGGCTCCAGGTCGAGGAAGCGGCCACGGCTTACGAGGCGGTGTTCGACCGGGTGTGCGTGCGGGCGCTGCGGCCCTCCCAGCTCATTTTCACCGCCGAACTGGGACCCAATCCCCAGACGTTCCTTTTGCAGACGGTTTATTCGATGGTGGCCGCCGCCGCGGGCCTGCTGCTCTCGTTGCCGCTGATGCTGGTGCTGGCGTTGCTGGTCAAGCTGACTTCCCGCGGGCCAGTGCTGTTCCGCCAGCAGCGGGTCGGCCTCCATGAAATCCCTTTCACTCTGTATAAGTTCCGGTCGATGTACGCCAACGCGGAAGCGGTCACGGGGGCGGTCTGGGCCAGCAAGGAGGACCCACGAGTCACGCCGGTCGGCCGGTTTCTGCGGCGCTTCCGGTTGGATGAGATTCCGCAACTGTTCAATGTTCTCAAGGGGGAGATGTCGATCGTGGGGCCGCGGCCGGAGCGTCCTGAATTTGTCGAGACGCTGGTGAAGCGGATACCGTTTTACCGGCAGCGGTTCGCCGTTAAGCCCGGGATAACCGGCTGGGCGCAGATCAATCACAAATATAGCGACACGCTGGAGGATACGATCACCAAGCTCGAATACGATCTTTATTACATCAAGCATATGAGCCCGGCGATCGACGCCGCCATCATTTTTCATACCGCCAAGGTGATTCTTCTCGGCCGGGGAGCCCAGTAGAGGCCACTGCCCCAAAGCCTGCCGGGCGCGGCGGCTAACGACCTTGCCTGCCCAATGGCGCAACTCCTCTTCTACGACTGCACGACGCTGTATCTCTGGGCCCTCGCCGGGGATGATCTGGGCAAGAACGGTTAGACCAAGGACAGGAAGATCAACCGGTCACACCGGGAGGAGTATCATTGGCGTTGGGGTGAAGTTAAGAATGCAACGACGTGATTTCCTGAAGAGAGTGGCCATGGCCCCGGGCGGGGCCGCCTTCGCCCGGGCCGCTCAGACCGAGCAACCGGACGCCACGACCCGCCGGCGCTGGAACATCCTCGTAGTGGTCTCCGACACCTTGCGAACGGCCTACCTGGGGCCGTACGGGAACAAGTCGATCCACACGCCGAACCTGGACCGGTTCGCCAGCCAGGCGGCGCTGTTCGAACGGGCGCATCCGGAGGCCCTGCCGACGATCCCCATGCGGAGAGCCATCCACAGTGGCCGCCGCGCCTTTCCGTTCGGCAACTACAAACCCATCCCCTGGGACAATGTATATCTCGCCGGCTGGCAGCCGATGTCGCCCGATGAAGACACGGTGGCCGAAGCGCTGGACCGCGCGGGCTACTATGGCGGATTCGTCGCCGACGTTCCGCACTACTTCGTGCCCGGCGAAAACTTCACCCGGGGGTTCCGCCAATGGGACTACGTCCGTGGCAACAGCGAGGACCACTATCGTTCCGTGGCTCCTTACGATCCGGCCAAGATCCAGGCGCGTTATTCGGGCGGTCACGCCGGCAGCCTGGTGGCCAACCTTGGGGGCTTCGAGCCAGACGAGATGGCCTACGCCACGCCGCGGACTTTCACCTCGGCGATGAAGTTCCTCGAGGAAAACCGCACGAACCCCAAGCCGTTTTATCTTTACGTGGACACCTTCCACCCGCACGAGGCCTGGCAGGCTCCCCGTAAATACTACGACCTTTACCGGGACCCCGCTTACAAAGGCAAGACCTACATCACCGTTCCCTACACCACGCTGTATGATCATCCGATCTCCGAAGCCAGCCTGGCTGACATCCGGGCCCATTACTCCGGGTTGGTGACGATGGTGGATCACTGGTTCGGCCGGTTGCTCACAAAGCTGGATGAGCTGGGCAAGAGAAAGGACACGCTGGTGATTTTCACCAGCGATCACGGCACCAACTTTGCCGACAACCTGGAGAAGGTGATCGGCAAGCCTGCGGGAGCGCTTTACCCCGGAACGATGCACGTCCCGTTGCTGATCCGTCACCCGGAAGGCAAGGGCGCCGGCAAACGCTACCCGGGGCTGACCTATACGCTCGACGTGCCCGCTACCGTGTGCGCCGTGGCCGGGACCGCCCCGAAGGACGGCCTGAACGGCAAGAACCTGTTGCCGTTGCTTGAGGGCGGACCGTTCGCCAGCCGCGAGTACCTGACCTGCCGGTACAGCAATTCGGTCTGGTACCGGGACGACAAGAACTGGTACTTTTCGAACATTTACTGGCACAACGCCCGGTTGTTCGACCTGGAGGCGAGCGAGCCGTTCCGCGAAAATATCGCCAAGAAGGCGCCGGAGCGGGTCCGGCTGGCTCAGCGGCGCATTCTGGAAGATGCCGGCGGAAACCTGCCGCAGTATCCGCTGAAGGCTACGGACAAGGTGAAGGCGCCCTTCATCGAGACCTGATCCGGCGCCCGCGACAGCCTGTTCGCCGCGGGGCCCATCAAACGGCCGCGGCGCCGGAAGGGCGGAGGTTGCCCCCCGCACGCAGCTCTGCTACCTTCGTGCTGTGAGAGATCTCATGGCCGTCGCCAGCCGCAGGGTGGCGCCGGTGTTAGGATCGATGCTCCTGTTGGGTTCGGTGTTGCCGGCCGGCGCCACGGAGCACGCCGCGCCTGTTCCGTTCGAAAAAGACGGCCAGTGGGGCTATAAGGACAACCACGGCGCCGTCCTCATCCCGGCCCGGTTCAAAATTGCGAATGCTTTCACCCCGGAAGGCATCGCGGCGGTGGTGGACGAGAAGGGCTGGGCTTACATTGACCGCAAGGGAGATGTCGTCATCCGGCCTTTCGTGTTCGACAACGGTCCGGATTATTTCAGGGAAGACGTTGCGCGGTACACCGAAGGGGGAAAGTTCGGCTTTTTCGACCGGTGGGGGCGCGTCGTCATCGGAGCCCGTTTCGATTTCGCTGCCCCGTTCCGCGAAGGTCTGGCGGCCGTCTGCGCGGGCTGCAAGTCGGTCCGCCAGGGAGAACACACGGTAACAAGAGGCGGGAAGTGGGGTTTCATCGATCATACCGGCCGCCTGGTGATCCCGGCCCGGTTCGACGAAGTGCGCGCATCCGGCAACGGCAAGGCGAAAGTGCGCCTGGGCAACCGGTGGGAGACGATCAGCATTCGGCAAGAGCATAGTGCCCCGGGTGCTCCCCGGCCTCATTAGGCGCTACAATATGGGCACTGCGATGGGGACCAGAGAACCCGCCGTGAAGCAGGCTTCGATCCGCGCGGTCGAGTTGACCAAGAGGTTCCGCTCCGGCCAGGGGGAGCTGGTGGTGTTTCAGGGATTGAGCTTCGAGGTGCCAGCCGGAATCCAGCTCGCGCTGGTGGGGGAGTCCGGGGCAGGCAAGTCCACGCTGCTACACCTGATGGGGGGATTGGACCGGCCTTCGCAAGGGACCATCTACTTTGGACCGAAGGATCTGTTCTCATTGTCCGATAAAGAATTAGCGGACCTTCGCAACCAGGAGATCGGCTTTGTATGGCAGAACCAGTCTTTGCTGCCCGAGTTCACGGCGCTGGAGAACGTCATGATGCCGTTGCTCATCCGGGGTGAATCGCGTCCCGTGGCCGGCCGGCAGGCCTTGGCTCTGCTGGACGAGGTGGGCTTGCGGGACCGCGCCAGCCACCGCGCCGGCGAACTTTCCGGCGGGGAGCAGCAGCGGGTAGCGCTGGCCCGGGCGCTGGTGGCCAAGCCCAGGGTCCTTTTGGCCGATGAGCCTACTGGGAACCTGGATTTCCGCACCGGGGAGATGATCATGGAGCTGTTGGGCGAGCTGCATCGGGCCCACGGTCTCACTTCGATTTACGTGACTCACAACCTTGCATTCGCCAGACGGTGCGATTGCATCTTAAAATTGGAGAAGGGGAAGTTGTTGCCATTGACGACGGATCCATCCCTGGAAGGCACTGCAGACCGAAAGGACGGCAGGTACCATGTTTGAACGATATACCGAGAAGGCCCGCCGAGTCATCTTCTTCGCCCGGTACGAGGCCAGCCAGTTCGGAAGTCCGTACATCGAGACCGAGCACCTGCTGCTCGGCTTGCTGCGGGAGGACAAGGCCCTGGCCAACCGGTTCCTGCGGTCGCACGCGGCGCTGGAATCGATCCGAAAGCAGATTGAAGCTCATACCACGATCCGGGAGAAAGTCTCGACCTCGGTGGACCTGCCGCTGAGTCACGAGTGCAAGCACGTGCTGGCCTACGGCGCCGAGGAAGCCGAGCGCCTGAATCACAAGCACATTGGGACGGAACACCTGCTGCTCGGCCTGCTGCGGGAGGAGAAATGCTTCGCCGCCGAGATTTTGCACGAGCGCGGCCTGCGGCTGAACCAGGTCCGGGAAGAAATAGCCCGGTCCAGTTCCGAAAAGATGTCGTCGAGCCGGCCCAAGGAGAGTTCCCTGCTGTCGGAGTTCAGCCGTGACCTGACGCAATCGGCCATCGACGGCGTGCTGGATCCGCTCATTGGGCGCGATTACGAAGTGGAGCGGGTGATCCAAATTCTCTGCCGCCGGACGAAGAACAACCCGGTGCTCATCGGCGAGCCGGGTGTGGGCAAGACGGCGATTGTGGAAGGACTGGCGCAGCGGATCGGCGAAGGCGAAGTGCCCTCGTTCCTTTCCGACAAACGGATTCTCGCCCTGGATCTGTCGCTGATCGTGGCCGGCACGAAGTACCGCGGCCAGTTCGAGGAGCGGCTCAAGACCATCATGAAAGAGCTGATGGAGAACCAGAACGCCATCATTTTCATTGATGAATTGCACACGCTGGTCGGCGCCGGCTCCGCCGAGGGATCACTCGATGCCGCGAATATCCTGAAGCCGGCGCTTTCTCGCGGTGAGATCCAGTGCATCGGTGCGACCACACCGGGTGAGTACCGGAAATCCATCGAGAAGGACCGGTCGCTGGAGCGGCGCTTCCAGGCCGTCAAGGTGACTCCGCCGACCGAGGAGGATGCCATCAAGATCCTGTTCGGCATCAAGGAGCGGTACGAAAAGTTCCACGCGGTAGCCTACACCGATGAGGCGATCGAGACGGCCGTTCGCGCCTCCAGCCGGTTCATTCCGGACCGGTTTTTGCCGGACAAGGCGATCGACCTGATGGACGAGGCGGGCGCCCGGGTCAAACTGCGGCAAACCACCGTGCCCACCGAGGTGGCCGACATCCAGAAACGGATCAAGTTCATCGTCCACCGGATGGAGAACGCGATCGCCAATCACGAGTTCGAAAAGGCCCGTTTCTACTCCGACGAGGAACGCAAGGAACGCGAGAACCTGCGCCGGCTGCGTGATAAGTATAACCTGGACGATACCTCGACCGGCGTGGTGACCAAGGACGACATCGAGGACGTGGTGGCCCGTTGGACCGGCGTACCGATGACCTCGATCCGCGAGGAAGAGATCACCAAGCTGTTGCGGATCGAGGAGGAGTTGCACCGGCGCATCGTCAGCCAGGAGAAAGCCATCAGCGCCATTGCCCGGGCCATTCGACGCTCCCGCGCCGGGCTGAAATCGCCGAAACGGCCCGCTGGCTCCTTCCTGTTCCTCGGCCCCACGGGGGTTGGCAAGACGGAAGTGGCCCGCGCCCTGGCTGAATTCCTGTTCGGCAGCGAGAAGTCGCTCATCCGCTTCGACATGTCCGAGTTCATGGAGAAACACTCGGTGTCCAAGCTGATCGGCTCGCCACCGGGTTACGTGGGTTACGAAGAGGGGGGACAACTGACCGAAAGGGTGAAGCGGTCACCCTATTCGATCATCCTGCTGGATGAGATTGAAAAGGCGCACCCGGACGTCTACAACATCCTGCTCCAGGTGTTTGAGGATGGGCAGTTGACCGACGGCCTTGGCAACACGGTCGATTTCAAGAACACGATTATCATCATGACCTCGAACCTCGGCGCGCGCTTCCTGGAAAAGAAATCGCCGATGGGATTCGGTTCCCCGGGAGGTGCGGGCATTCCGTCCCGGGTCGGCGACCAGGTGATGAGCGAGGTCAAGCGGGTGTTCAACCCCGAGTTCCTGAACCGGCTGGATGAAGTGATTCTGTTCAGCTCGCTCTCGGATGACGACCTGATCAAGATCATCGATCTGCTGGTGGAGCAGATCAACGAGAACCTCGCCGCCAAGGAGCTGAAGATCCGGTTGGCCAAGGAAGCCTCCCGCTACATTCTCGAGAAGACCTGTTCGGACCGCAGTTACGGCGCGCGGCCACTACGCCGGGCCTTGCAGAAATACATCGAGGACCCGCTTTCCGACGCGCTGATTCAGGGCACGCTGCCGCGGCCGGCGGAATTGGAGGTTTATCTTGGCGATACCGGCATATACTGCCGGCCGGTGAAAGAGGAGCAGAAGCAGCCCGTCGCGGCCGGCAGCGCCGCCGAGGAAGAAGAGGAGCAGCCGGCGGCCGGCATCCCCTTGTACGAGTTCTGAGTCCGGCCGTTGGGAAAGGGCGCCAGGCGGCCGGGCCCGTACCGGCCTTTTGTGTCAGTAGCGTGGCATGAGAAAGCCGGACGCGCGCATCCACTGCTCACACAGCTTCGGCCAACCGGAGACCGGATCCTTCGAGGGGCGCAAGCCATAGCCGTGTCCCCCCTTGGCGAAAACGTGAAGTTCGGCCGGGACGCCCTTCCTTTTCAGCTCGATGAGCATCAGGGCCGCCCGTGCGCCCCGGTCCTTGTCATCGTAGGCCACGGTCATGAAGGTGGGCGGCGTCTTCCCGGTGATCCGGACCAGGGGGCTCAGCTTCAGCAGGTCTTGCTGGTCGCCGAGGCCACCCGGGTAAATCGGCATGATGAAGTCAGGACGCGAGCTGAGCTCGTCGGCGGCGTCGACGCGTTCATAGGTGGTTTCATCCCAGTGGGTACCGGTCATCACCGTCAAATGGCCGCCGGCCGAGAAGCCCATCATCCCGAGTCGGCCGGGGTCGATGCCCCAGGCCCTGGCGTGCTGCCTGACCAGGCGCATCGCCCGCTGGGCATCCTGCAAGGGAGCCTTGTACGGATTCTGCTTGTCGCGGCGGGGCACTCGGTATTTCAGGATGACGGCGGTCACCCCGATCGAGTTGAGCCACGTAGCGATTTCAGTTCCTTCGAGGTCCCAGGCCAAGTGGTTGTAGCCGCCGCCGGGAGCGATGAGGACGCCGGCTCCGTTGGCCTTGCCGGCGGGCGCGCGGTACAGAGTGATGGTCGGCTCGCTGACGTCAGTGAGCCGGATTACTTTCCTTTGGCCTTTCTTCTGGGGGAGTTGCCGTTCCGGTCCGATGGCGCCGGTTTCACCAGGCGCGCCGTGCGGCCAAAGCTTCAGGGTCGGGTGATCCGCGGCGCCGGCGGCGAACACCAGGAGCGCCAAGGCGAGCGCGCGGGGAATCGGTTGCCACTGGAATTTGTTACTCACGGGTGATCATCCTTTCGCCGAATTGTCATTTTGTAACTGCAGGGACCCGGAGCGCAACCACAAGGCAGTCTCACCGCCGCTTCCCGGCGGCATCCTGAGAACGCCCGTGTCCAAGGGGCCGAAAGCAGCGCCTCATGGGGATCGAATATAATGAGAAAATCAATCACGCCGAGGCGGCGCCGGCGGACGGATTGCCAACGGGGGAATCGGCGAACGAGTGGAGAATGCCGAAATCGCCGGCTCAGAGGAGAGAGAAAGCATGGATGCAAGGACTGGCGCGGAAATCGTCGTGGAAGGACTGGTGGCCGAGGGGGTGGATACTGTTTTCGGGATCACCGGAGCGGCCATCATCGAGATTCTCGATCATTTGAGGAAAAGCCCGATCCGCCTATATCCGACGCGTCACGAGCAGGGCGCGGCCCACGCGGCCGACGGCTACGCTCGCGCGACTGGAAAAACCGGGGTCTGCATCGCCACCAGCGGGCCCGGCACCACCAATCTAGTTACCGGGCTGGCGACCGCTTACATGGATTCGGTTCCCATGGTCGCGCTCACCGGCCAGGTCGCGACGAACGCCATCGGCAACGATGCGTTCCAGGAAGTTTACACGCTGGGGATCACGCGCTCGATCACCAAGCACAACTATCTGGTCACTGACACGGACCAACTTCCGCGTATCCTGCGGGAGGCGTTTTACTTGGCTTCCTCGGGTCGGCCCGGCCCGGTGTTGATCGACATCCCGAAAAACGTTCAGCAGGCGGTGAGCACGGCTCCGTTCCCGGAAACGGTGAAGGTAGCCGGGTACAACCCGACCTACCAGGGCAACGCCAAGCAGATCCGGCGAGCGGCCCGGCTGATCTCCGGCGCGAAACGGCCTGTTCTCTACGCCGGCGGCGGCGTGATTGCCTCGGGCTGCCACCGGGAGCTGATCGCATTCGCCGAAAAGACGCGGATTCCGGTAACGACGACTCTTATGGGGCTCGGGGTATTTCCGGAGACCCACCCGTTGTCGCTCAAGATGCTGGGCATGCATGGCACCGGTTATGCCAATCACGCCATCATGGAAGCGGACCTGATCATCGCCGTGGGGGCCAGGTTTGACGACCGGGTGACCGGGAAGATCTCCGAGTTCGCCCCGCACGCAAAGATCATCCACATCGATATCGACCCCGCCTCGATCGGGAAGAGCGTCCGCGTGCACATCCCGGTGGTCGGCGACGCCGGCCAGGTCATCCGGGAATTGAGCGAGGCCGTCGAACCCCCGGACACCAGCGACTGGTTGCGGCGGATCGCCGAGTGGAAACGGGAGTTCCCGCTGCAATACGAGCACGATGACGCCCTCCGGCCCCAGTATGTCGTCGAACAGATTTACCGGCTAACGGGCGGTGACGCCATCATCACCACCGAGGTCGGCCAGCACCAGATGTGGGCGGCGCAGTACTACTACTACACCCGGCCGCGCACCTTCCTGTCTTCTGGCGGACTGGGAACCATGGGCTACGGCTTCCCGGCGGCCATCGGTGCCCAGATCGGTTGCCCGGACAAGCCGGTGATCGACATCGCGGGCGATGGGAGTATTCAAATGAACATTCAGGAGCTGGCTACCGCCGTGCTCAACCAGGTGCCCGTCAAAGTAATGATCCTCAATAACCAGTACCTGGGCATGGTTCGCCAGTGGCAGGAGCTGTTCTACGGCCGGCGCTACGCCTTCACCTGCCTGCAGCAGCGCGCTTCCTGCCCCCCGGATTGCGACAGCGACTTCAGCCATTGTCCGGAGACCGGCGTGCCGGACTTTGTCCGGCTCGCCGAATCCTACGGGGCGGCGGGCTTCCGCGTCACCAAGAAAGAAGAGGTGGCGCCGGTCATCGAGAAAGCCCTTGCGCTGGAGGGTCCGGTGCTGGTGGACTTCGTGATCGAAAAGGAAGAGAACGTGTTTCCCATGGTTCCCGGAGGCGCTTCGCTCAAGCACATGATTGGAGGGATCGCCTGATGCGAGAGACGGTCTCGGTACTGGTGAAGAACGAGTTTGGGGTGCTGGCCCGGGTGGTGGACCTGTTCAGCACGCGCGGCTTCAACATTGACAGTCTCAACGTCGCCGAAACGCTCGATCCGGCGGTGTCGCGGATGACCATCGTGGTAAGCGGCGAGGAGAAAACCCTGGAGCAGGTTCGCAAACAACTCGGCAAGCTGGTGGACACGCTCCACGTCTCCGACTTCTCGAAAAGGCCTCATCTCGAGCAGGAGTTATTGCTGATCAAACTCTCCACCCGGAAACGGCAGCTCGCCGAGCTGCTGGCGCTGGCACAAGCGTTCCACGCCGAGGTGGTGGACGTGGCCGAGGACAGTCTCACGCTTCGCCTCGCTGATAGTCCCGAGCGGATCAACGCGTTCCTGGCGGCGGCCGTCTCCGTTGGCGTGATGGAGATCGCCCGCAGCGGCCCCGTTGCCCTGGGCCGGTAACCGGCGCCTGCTCCGATGTCTCGTTTCGAGAGGGAACCCGGACACCGCGCCTCCCAAGACCGCAGCGTCTTGCCGCCCAATCCATTCGAGCGACTGGCTGACCGTTACGACCGCTGGTTTGCATCACCGCCGGGGAGCTTGATCTTCGCCGGGGAAGTCGCCGCGCTGCGGGGGCTTTCCGGAATCGGCCGCGGGCGCTGGCTCGAAGTGGGCGTCGGCACGGGACGATTCGCCCGGGCGCTTGGAGTAAGGCTGGGCATTGACCCTTCCGCCAGGGTCCTCCAGATGTCCCGGGCCCGCGGCATCCGTGTTTGCCGGGCAGCCGGCGAGGCGCTCCCTTTCGCCGACGGCGTCTTTGACGGCGTGCTGATGGTGGTGACCGTCTGTTTCCTGGCCGACCCGGGAACAGCCCTTCGCGAGTGCGCGCGGGTGCTCAAGCGCACGGGTCACCTGGTGGCGGGTCTGGTCCCCGCCGATAGCCCATGGGGGGAGTTCTACGCCCGCCAGAGCCGCCGGGGCCATCCGTTTTATTCCATCGCCCGGTTCTACAGAACCGCCGAAGTCATCAAGCTGGCCGCCCGGCAAGGGTTTAGGTTTGAAGAAGCGCGAAGCTGCCTGTTTTCCCCTCCCGAGAAACCTCTCACCGGTTCCCCACCCCGAGCCGGCATTGTTCCGGATGCGGGCTTCGTGGTGTTGAAATTCCGGAAAGAACTTCCCGAGGGGAGGAATCGAACGGCTGGGTGTTGTTCGAAAACCTTACCCCACCAGTCAGGCATAGAATGAGTGAAACATGGCTTCTCTGGCGCGTGATGCCCGTATCTTCGTTCGGTTCGCCAGAGGCTTGAAGAACTTCCTCCGGGCACCGCTCGCGTTTCCCGAAGCCATCGCCATGATTGAAGCCCAGCGCCGGAGCCGGGAAAGCTCTTTTCTGCAACTTGTGGAGGAGAGCATCTACGGATACGGAAAGAGCCCTTACCGAGTGTTGCTGGAACAAGCGGGTATCGAGTACGGCGACGTGGTGGAGCTGGTGACTCGTGAGGGTGTGGAAGGTGGGCTGGAGCGCCTTTACCAGGCGGGCGTCTATATCACTCTCGGCGAATTCAAGGGGAAACGGCCGATCCAGCGTTCCGGCTTCGAGTTGCCCGTGCGGGCCGAGGATTTTGACAACCCGCTGCTGCGACGCGACCTGGAACTCGGAACGAGCGGCTCCCGGGGCCCGGCCCGGCTGGCAGCGGTGGATTTCGCCTTGCTGCGGGCCGACGCCGCCTGTCAGGCGGTTTTTCTGCGTACCTTCGCCCTGGAAGCGCGTCCGATGGCATTATGGAGGGCGGCACCACCCGGAGGCGCCGGGATCCGGCACATGATGATCCACGCCAAGCTCCGCCGGGTGCCGGAACGCTGGTTCTCGCAGCAGCCGGCCCGGTTGGGGAGCGCCCCCCTCCGGTCGTACCTGCTGACCCGGTTCACCGTCGGGGGTAGCCGGGCGGCAGGCGTGCCGATCCCTGCCCCGGAGTTTGTGCCGCTGGACGAGCCCGAAACGGTCGTCCGCTGGTTGGGAGAGATGCGTGCCAGGGCCGCGCCAGCCTGGCTGGATGCCAGCAGCAGTGCCGTGCTCCGCGTCTGCGCGGCGGCGAAGGAGCGCGGGATCGATATTTCGCAGACCTTTTTTCAGATGGGGGGAGACGCCTACACGCCCGCACGCCACCGGGTGGTGGCTGAGGCCGGGGCGCTCGGGTCGCTACATTACGCGATGATCGAATGCGGCACAATCGGCGTGGGTTGTCCGGAGCCGGTGGAAGTGGACGACGTTCACTTGCTGGAGCACAAGGTCGCGCTCATTCAACCAGCCGGCGGCGCAGGGAACAGGGGCGATTCGGCGGGCGCCTTGCGGTTAACTACACTCCTGCCCAGCACGCCGAAGGTGATGCTGAACGTTGAGGTCGGCGATCAGGGAAGGCTGTCCACGAGGTCCTGCGATTGCCCGCTGGGCCGGATTGGATTTCACCGCCATTTGGATACGATCCGGAGTTACGAAAAACTCACTTCCGAGGGCATGAGTATCCTGCCGGGCGACCTGCTGGTTCTGGTGGAAGATACACTGCCCGGTGCGTTCGGCGGGACTCCGGCCGATTACCAGTTTGTGGAAGAACAAGACGGCGATTTGCGGCGGGTCAGTATCCGGGTGAGCCCGCGCGTGGGGCGGATTGACGAGGACGCGCTGATAGAAACCGTGCTGCGCGCAATCAGCCGCGCCTCGCGCAGTCACCAGATGATGGCCGCGCATTGGCGCCAGGGACACACGCTGCGCGTTATCCGCCGGGAGCCGCTGGCCACCGCCTCCGGGAAAATCTTGCCTGTCCACATTTCTTCCCAGGAGTAACGGTTCCGAACCAGTGGACCGTTGAATCGGCGTCCGCGGGCGCCTGTCCGGGAGTTCCCGGGGAACCGTTCACCGGCCGGCAGGCTATTGCGGAGCGGTGGCCGCCGGCGGCTCCACTTGCGGCCGCCCACCTCTCGGCCACAGCAGCGGGGCCGCCCATCCGGCAGTTGTCTGGGGGCCGCGCGCCGGCGCCGCTCAGCCGCCGGCTTGCTCGCCGGAGGTAAGCATTCGCGGGGACCCAATCTGGATCAGGCCGTTGTCCTCCGCCTGCTCCACGCCAGCCGCCGTGATCGAGTAACCGCCCCGGTCGGAGCGGTGGACCCAGCCTTTCTCCTTGAGATACCAAAGGCTGAACTCCAGGTGCTCCCGCGGGCAGCCGAGCAAGTCCTCGAGCGCATGGATCGTCATGACGGGTTGATCCGGCTCTCGCATTCGTTTCGTGTACAGCAAGGACAAGATTCCCTTCCGCTTGCGCTGCTCCTCCTCCATCCCGTCGCCAGCGCCCTTCTGGTCAAAGATCTTCCATTGGAGGCGGCGGCGCCCGCGCCAACGGACATCGTAGGCGGCTCTTCGTTCCGGATCGCTGAGGACGCGATAGGCCTCCAGCACGCTCTTGAACCTTTCCGCGTCCCCGGTCCCGGCGTTGTCCGGGTGGAAGCGTTGAGCCAGGAGCCGGTAGACGCGATGAATGGTTTCCGGCTCCGCGTTGGGACTCAACTGGAGGATCTCGTAGTAGTCCGCCTCGGGGGGCGCGGCCGCTCCCATCTCCTCCGGGTGGTCGGCAAACGGGGAGTCGCCGTCACCGTCCTCCAGCTCAAGCCCCGCCCGGTAGGAGCCGTCCAGTTTCTCCAGGCACCAGGCAACGCGCACCCGCCGCTCCACCTCGCGGCGTCGTTTCCCCTCGCCGAATTTGCCCGTCACCGCAACCCGGCTTCCGACTTTGAGGGGCGCTGTCAGGGAAACGCCGATCCCGGCTTCGCTGTGATCCACCAGGTCCGCCGTCACCCACCGGGGATTACCCAGTCCGTCGGTGGTGCAGATCCGGAGAACATGGGAGCCTGAGGAACGGTTCCGTCCCGCCTTGCGCCTGCTTGCTCTGCCCGATGCCACGTTTTCTCCGGAATCTGAAAGCATATTCGGCACTTTCGCGGGAACACTTTATCGGTCTACCGGTTCTGGCGAAGAAGGGAGAACCGCTGGAGGCGGCGCAGCGGCCTATCGAGGCTCCACTTCCGCCAGCCATCTCTCATGAAGCTGACGCAGGTGCTGGACAATCTCCGGCCGTTCGTGAGCGTAGTTTTTCCGCTCCGGCTGGGCGTCGGCGAGATTGCCCAGAAAGATTTGTTCCTCGCCGATGCCCTTGTTCTTGTGATCGTCGATCAGCTTCCAGTCGCCTTCCAGGACGGCCCAGCGGTCCTGCCATTGCCAGTGCATCACCGGGTGCGGCGAAGGCGCCTCCGGGGAGCGGAGCACGGGGAGCAGGCTCTTGCCGTCGAACGCCTGACGCGGCAAAGGAATCCCGCACAATTCGAGAACGGTCGGATAGAAATCGGCGATCGAAATCGCCTGGTGCCGGACGGCCCGCCAGGGGAGCCTGTCAGGATAGCTCACGATGGCCGGCACCAGCAGCCCGCCCTCGAAGAAGGTGTCCTTGTTGCCTCGCCATTTGCCGGTGTTCCCGCCGCCGTGATGGGCGCCGTAGTAATGGCCTTTCGGATAACCGCTGGCATGGTTGTCGACGCTGATCGAGTAGTCCTCGATCGAGTAGCCGTTATCGCTGGCGAAGACGATGATCGTGTTGTCACGCAGGCCGAGCTCGTCGATCTTCTTGAGAATCCGCCCCATCCGGTCATCCACGGTGGAGACGACTGCCGCGTACGAGCGCCGTGGCATCGGCAGGTCCTTGTAACGCTCGGTGAACTTCTTGTCGGCCTGTTCGGGATAATGAGGCAGGCCGAAAGCCGCATAGAGAAAGAACGGCCGGTCGCGGTTCTCCTCCAGGAACCGCAGTGACTCGCGCACGACGATGTCCGGGAAATAGACGCCGGGCTCCCAGACTTCCTGCGTTCCCTTGTACAGGTCGTGGAAGCCTTTGCCGTGGAGGAAGTAATGGTTGTACTTGTCGATGAAACCGTCGCGGAAACCGTAGAACAGGTCAAAGCCCTGACGAGTCGGCCCGCTGTCGGCGGCGGCGCCCAGGTGCCACTTGCCGAACAAGGCGGTTTCGTAGCCGTGGGCCTTGAGTGCCTCAGCCAGGGTCACCTCTTTCAGGGACATGTTGCGGCCGCGCGGCCCCTTCATATCCCCCTGTATCCAGTCGACCACGCCCGAACGCTGCGGCTGGCGCCCCGTCAGAAGCAGCGCCCGGGCCGGGCAGCACACCGTGTGGGCATAAGCCCGCGTGAAGCGCACGCCGCGCTCGGCCAGGGCGTCCATGTTGGGCGTGAACAAGTCCTTCGAGCCGTAACAGTTGGCGTCCAGGGCACCCTGATCGTCGGTGAGCAGGATCACGACGTTGGGTCTTTTCCGGGGCGCCTGGCCGGCGAACAGCGCAGCGCCGCCCAGCCCGAATGAGGCCAGAAAGCGGCGGCGGGTGGTGGAGATTGCTTTAGATGACGGCATGATGAGTCCTCTTCCCCGACCGAATCGGGGAACCTGATATTGTGCCACACGGGCCGGCTCGGCTGCGGCGTGGCAGCAGGGTTGACAGCCGGCAAACATCGCCGGAGACGCGCGGTGGCGCTGGCGGCCGCTTCAGCGGTCACAGCGAGTTCGCAGATTTTAATTGCTTGGTTTTCAATAAGTTGCCGCCCGGCGGCGACGTCGGCCCCTGGCCTGCCAGCCTATCATGGTGTGCGGTAGCTGGTTTTCGCCGGGAACCGGCGCAACACCGAAACGACGTCTTGCTCGGATCCGGCCGCCGCGACGGCGTCCCGCAACAGGAAACGCGGCGCGACGCGCGCTCGGCCGGGCCGCCGGATCGGTGTTTCCCCGCGGCGCGGAGGTCGCGGAAATCCTATCGAACCGTCAGGAGTAAACAGTGTCCATCATTTCGAATCCGAAAAAACTGAAGGTGCCGGACGAGCCCTTCTACCCGATCGATCGCCTTTACCTGTTCGACCGCCTGGATCGGTTGAGCTGGGAGAAGAAGTTCGGCGAGCAGGCGCCGCCGTGGGACAGGCGCTGCCGGAAGAAGTGCTGGGCCGACACGTCGGTGCTGGCCGGCGTGGATGACCCGGATGCCAGCTACGTCGAATACGACTATTTCGACCTTTCATCCCGGTCATTTAAGAAGATGAAGCTCACCGTCCGTGAAGCTTCGCGGCCAAACCTGCCCGGCCGTTACGTCTACCCGGAGTACATCATCGAACCGACGCCGGCCGTCATGATGAACCCGGACGGCGGGGAGCAGCCGCTGAATCCGCGGATCCTGTGCTACAAAGCGGAGGCCGAACAAGTCGCCCGGGAGCTTGGGGCCGCTGCCGTCGTGGAATCGAAGGCGTTCCGCTCCGGCCCGTTTGTCATTCACTGGAACGGGGAGCAGCGGCGGATGTGGCTGGTCCGGCTTGGGGCGAACTACCTCAGCGCCGCCGCGCTGGTCCAGGCGAAAGCCAAGAACGGCGTGGGCGCTCCCGGAAAGTGGCAGGTGCTGGAGAGCGGACAGCCGGTCTGGATTGCCGAACCTCAGGAAACCGGTGAGCATGATCCGCGCCCGGAGGTTCCCATCCCCTGCCGTCGGCTGGCTGAAAACGAAGCCCTGTATCTGGGCCACCCGATGAAGGTGGTGGTTTATCGCACCGACATGGAGAGCGAGTACAATCAGCCCGGCGGCGCCGATTCCGGTGCTTTCCCAGCGGACCTGCGGACGACCCTGGAGCGGATCGATGCCAACGTGCAGCAGTTGCTGGCGCTCGCGGTGATGGACGCGGGAAAGGGGGAACGGTAGTGACTCCGGCACAGATTCTGGCTACCGTCCAGACCGTGGCCGCGGCGTTGACCGAGATCTTCCGCTGGCTCCAGACGCCGCAGGGCCAGCAGGTGGTGGAGCAGTCCCTGAAAGATCGCCAGAAGTGGGACGAGTTCTGGGCCCAGATAGCCAAGGGGACACAGAAGCTCTTTACTGGAGAGCTGTTCCGTGCGCCAGAGGAAAGCTGAACGGTGGAAACGGCAGTTTCTGGCCAACTTCGACGCGTGGTGCCGGCATTTCCGGGCGCCGGGCGTGGAGGTGCTGTCACCACTGCCGGACCGCGTGCTATACGAAGGAACCAGGCAGTGGGTCGCCTGGCTCGACAGCAATTGCCTTCCCTGGGACCTGGCGCTCGCCGAGCACAACCCGAGTCATTGCCCGTCGCCGACCGCGCTGCGCGGCTGGAGGGAAGAGCAACCTTTCGGCGCGGCCCAGTTCGTACTGCATCGGCCGGCGCCGCCGTTTCGGTCCGAGTGGCTGGAAGCCGATTTCGATGTGGGCAACCCAGCCGGCGGGCTACTGCCGCTGCTGGTGCACGCCGGCGAGTACATCTGGTACCGCCTGCCGAACCTGATCGGCCGGCCCACGCGGCTCACGAATCCCTTCTGGATCCGGAAGCTGCTACGACGCCGAGGAATTGACGTTCCCAAGGTGTGAAGGAACGGGTGCGCGTCTATTCGATCACCACCAGCAGGTCTTTCGGCTCAACGTGCTGGCCGACATAAGCCAGCAACTGGACCACCTTGCCGCTCACGGGGGCATAAATAGTAGACTGCATCTTCATGGCTTCCATGACCAGCAGCCGGTCGCCTTTTTTCACCGTCTGGTTCGGTTCCACGGCGATGCTGGTCACCGCCCCGGGGATGGGCGCGCCGACGTGTCCGGGGTGGCTCGGGTCCGCCTTGACACTCGGTGGAGCCTTGATTTCAAGAGCCTTGTCGCGGACGGTGACGGCCCGGGGCTGTCCGTTCAGTTCGAAGAACACCGTCCGCGTTCCGTCCTCGTGCGGATCACTCACCGTGAGGTACTTGATGATGAGCGTCTTGCCCGGCTCCAGTTCCACGGTGACCTCCTCGCCCTGCCTCATCCCGTAAAAGAACTGCTGCGTCGGCAGCACTTCGAGATCGCCATACTTGCGCCGGGCGGCGGCGAACTTCAGAAAGACCTCCGGGTAGAGCAGGTAGCTGAGCAGGTCGGGGCGGCGGGCAGTGGCGCCGAGACGCTTTTCGAGCTCCTCGGATTTTTTCTCCAGGTCGGCGGGCTTCAGGCGGGCGCCCGGCCGTCCCCGCATCGGCTTCTTCCCTCCCAGCACGATTCTCTGGATCCTCCGCGGCCAGCCGCCCGGCGGCACGCCCAGCGAGCCCAGGAACATGTCAATGACGGAGTTAGGGAGCGTGAGGCCATGGTTGGGCCCCAGCCGCTCAAGCTCGGCGACACTCATCCCATGGCTGACCAGGAACAGTGCCAGGTCGCCGACCACCTTGCTGGAGGGCGTCACTTTCACGATGTCGCCAAAAGCGAGGTTTACCTCGGCGTAGGTCCGGGCGATTTCCGGCCAGCGGTCGCCGAGGCCCATGGCGTCGGCTCGCGCCTTCAGGTTCGTATACTGTCCGCCGGGCATCTCGTGCAGGTAAACTTCGGCGGTGCCCGACTTCGGGGCGGCGTCAAAGGGGGCGTACCATTGCCGCACCACCTCCCAGTAGTCAGCGCACCGGTTCAGCATAGCGATGTCCAGATCCGTTTGTCGGCTCGTATTGGCCAGCGCGGCCACCAGCGAGTTGAGATTCGGCTGGCTCGTAGCGCCGCTCAAGGGTCCGATGGCCGCGTCGGCCACGTCCACGCCCGCTTCGCTTGCCTTGAGGATCGAGGCCGCGTTCACGCCGCTGGTGTCATGGGTATGGAAATGGACGGGCAAGCTGGTCTCCTGACGGAGCGCCTTCACGAGCTGGAAGGCCGCATAAGGTTTGCACAGCCCGGCCATGTCCTTGATGGCGAGAATGTGCGCCCCCATCCGCTCGAGTTCCTTGGCCATCGTCACGTAGTAGGCGAGCGGATACTTGTCGCGTTTCGGATCCAGGATGTCGCCGGTATAGCAGATGGCCGCCTCGCAGACCTTGCCGGTCTTGCGAACCGCCTCCATGGCCACTCGCATGTTCGGCAGATAGTTGAGCGAGTCGAAGATCCGGAAGATGTCGATGCCCAGCGCTGCGGCCTCATAGATGAACTCCCGGACGACGTTGTCCGGGTAGGCGGTATAGCCGACCGCGTTGGAGGCGCGCAGCAGCATCTGGAAACAAATATTCGGGATCTCCTTGCGGAGCTCGGCCAGCCGGCGCCACGGATCTTCCAGCAGGAAGCGCATGGAGGCATCGAAGGTGGCCCCGCCCCACATCTCCAGGCTGTAGAGATGAGGCATTCGGTGGGCGACAAAATTCGCGATCCGGAGCATGTCATAGGTTCGCAGGCGGGTCGCCATCAGGGACTGGTGCGCATCGCGCAAACTGGTGTCGGTAAACAGCAATTGCTTCTGCGAGCGCGTCCACGCGGCGAAGCGCTCCGGACCCATCTCTTCCAGAAGCTGGCGGGTGCCCGCCGGCGGCGCGCCGGGCGCGCGTTTCGGGACCGGAGCCGGACGGAGCGCCTCAGGCGGCTTCTTGCCCGCCATCTCGGGATTGCCATTGACCACCACGTCGCCGAGGTAGGTCAGCAGGCGGGTGGCGCGGTCGCGCCGCGCCGTGAAGCGGAACAACCCCGGGGTTTCGTCCAGGAAGGAAGTGGTGACTTCCCCGGCCTGGAATTTCGGATGATTGACCACGTTCTCCAGGAACGGGATGTTCGTTCGCACACCGCGAATGCGGAACTCGCGCAGCGCGCGGTCCATCCGGTCGCACGCGTGCACGAAGTCGCGCGCCCAGGCCGTCACTTTCACCAGCAGCGAATCGTAGTAGGGGGTAATCACCGCCCCGCCGTAAGCCGAGGCCCCGTCGAGGCGGATGCCGAAACCGGCCGGCGAGCGATAGGTGTGGAGGCGGCCGTAATCGGGAATGAAATTGTTGGCCGGGTCCTCAGTGGTCACGCGGCACTGGAGCGCGTAACCGTGAATCGGGATCTCCTCCTCCCGGGGCAGTTGCAGTTCGTCGTCATGCAGGCTGTGCCCCTGCGCGATCTGGATCTGGCAGCGGACGAGATCGACACCCGTGACTTCCTCGGTCACCGTATGCTCGACCTGGATGCGGGGATTGACCTCCATGAAATACCATTCGCCGGTGTCCGCATCCATGAGAAACTCGACCGTTCCGGCGCTCCAGTAGCCCGCCGCGCGGCTGATGCGCACGGCGGCTTCGGCCAGTTCCCGGGCCACGGCCCGATCCAGCCCCACTGCCGGAGCCACCTCAATGACCTTCTGGTGCCGCCGCTGCACACTGCAGTCCCTCTCGTGGAGATGGATGATGTTGCCGTGCCGGTCGCCGAGGATCTGGACTTCCAGGTGCCGGGCGCGGCGGATGAAGCGTTCGAAGAAGACCGCGTCGTTACCAAACGCCGACCCGGCCTCCTGACGCGCCTCGGCCAGCAGCGCCTGGAAATCGCGAGCACGCTCCACGACTCTCATCCCCCGGCCGCCGCCGCCGAAGGCGGCCTTGATGATGAGCGGGAAGCCGATTTTCCGGGCGGCCCTCTCGGCGGCCTGGCGCCCGGAAACGGGCTTCTCCAGGCCGGGAATTACGGGCACGCCGGCCTTCCGCGCCAGGCGGCGGGCCGCGGTTTTATCGCCCAGAAGCGTCAGGATCTGCGCGTCCGGACCGATGAAAGTGATCCCGGCCTTCTCGCACGCCCGCGGCAGGGCGGGGTTCTCAGCCAGAAAGCCATATCCGGGATGGATGGCGTCGACTCCCTTCTCCCGGGCCAGCGTGATGATCTCGTCCACGTCCATGTAGGCTTCCACCGGCCCCTTCCCCTCGCCGATCTGGTAAGCCTCATCGGCCTTGAACCGGTGCAGACTCAGACGGTCCTCTTTCGAATAGACAGCCACCGTCCGTAATCCCAGCTCATTGGCCGCCCGCAGGATGCGGATGGCGATCTCACCCCGATTCGCTGCCAGCAGTTTCCGCATAATTGCCTCTGTTTCGCACCTCCCCGATGACGCCGGGCCCGCCGCTACTCGCGCAAGTCACAGCGTAGCATGGAACATATTGTGCCAATTTGCGTAGTGGATGGGTGAGGTGATGTATGCGAGCCGATTTCGGTAAAGTCGTGCCGCTCGCGGCGGTACTCGTTCTCGCCGGCTGCGACATCGAGCAGCTCACCGGTTCAGCCCGGTTCAAGGAGGATTTCCATTACAACTACAGGCTCAAACCTGGAGGGCGGTTGTCGGTGGAGAACCTCAACGGCTCCATCGCGGTTCACTCCTGGGACCAGGACGAGGTGGAGATCACCGGTACAAAATATGCTTCGAGCCAGGCGCTGCTGGACGCCTTGAAAATCGACGTGGCGGCGACGGATGACTTCATACAGATCCGCACTGTGCGGCCTTCCGGCCGGCGCGGTAACATGGGGGCCAAGTTCGTCATTCGCGTACCCGGCCGCGTGGAACTGAACCGGATCACCAGTTCCAACGGTTCGATAGATGTGGAAGGGATCGAGGGCGGGGCCCGCTTGAGGACCTCCAACGGGAAAATCCGGGTTGCAGATCTGAAAGGCGACCTCGAGGTCAGCACTTCCAATGGCAGCGTGACCCTGGCGAACACTCGGGGCAGCGCGGTCATCAAGACCTCAAACGGCAGTATCAGGACCGATGGCGTCCACGGCCATTTCGAGGCCCACACCTCCAACGGAAGCATCCGCGCGCAGATTTTCGGCGACGGAGACGGCCGGCCCATCGAAATCCACACCTCGAACGGAAGCATCGATCTCACCTTGATGGAGCAGCCTAGCGCGGACGTAATCGTCACCTCGAGCAATTCCATGATCACGGTGCACGCGCCGGCGTCGCTGGCGGCTCAGCTCAAGGCCGAGACCACGAACGCACCCGTGCACACAGACTTCGAGGTGACCATCAAAGGAAGCCAGAAGAAGACACGCCTGGAAGGAACCATTAACGGCGGCGGGCCGCTCATCAGGCTGGAGACATCCAACGGAAGCATCCGGCTGCTGAAGCTCTAAGCACCGGCGACGGCGGCGCGCCGGTCGAGAAGTGGAAGGTAGACACGGAAAACGCTGCCCCGCCCTTCCTCGCTTTCTACTTCGACGCGCCCCTGGTGCTTGCTGACAATGCCGGCGACGACCGTGAGGCCGAGGCCGCTGCCGGCAGCCGGTTTTCGGGCCGTATAGTAAGGCTCGAAGATTCGTTCCCGGTCCGCGGCCGGTATCCCGCAGCCGGTATCCGTCACGGCCACCACCAGGCGCGGGGCCTGATCCTGTCCCGGCGCCGGCTCTTCCATCCAGGTAGCGAAGGTCAGCGTGCCGCCCTGCGGCATCGACTCCCGCGCATTCAGGGCTAAGTTCAAGATCACCTGGTACAACTGTTCCGGATCCCCGAGCGTCACCGCGCGGGGCGCTTCCAGCCTCTCGACGATGCGGATGTTACCGTTGGTGGTCGGGCGCAGCAGGCGCGCGATCTCGCCGATGATTTCGTGGAGATCCACCGGAACCTTATGCCCCCCGCCACGCCGCGCCAGGCTCTGCAACTTCCCGGCGATGGCGGCGGCGTGCTCAGCCGCCTTGAGGATCGCCGTGGCCGACTCGTGAGTGTCCGTGCCCGGCGCGGCTGCGGCCTCCAGCAGCGACGCATGCCCGGAAATCGCCGTCAAGAGGTTGTTGAAATCATGCGCCAGACCACCGACAAGCAGGCGCAGAGCCTTGAGTTCGGCTTCCTGACGCTGGAGTTCGGCCGCGGGATTCTGGGGCTGGGCTGTCGGCTGGGAAGACGGCACTTTAGAACATTATACGGCGAAAATGTCGAACTCTGACCTGATTTTGCGCCAGCGGGGCCTTCTGCTGGCGGCCGGGCGGACGAGGATTTGCCGTCGTCGTGAAAACTCCTTGACAGGCACGGGAAACTCTGAGGCAATATGTGCATGGCCGTGCTAAGAAGAGACTTTATCAGCGCGCTGGCCGGAAGCATGGGAGCGCTTTCGGCGGGAGCGGGAGTTCAGGCGGCGCCTGCCGGCCGCAATTTCCAGTTTGATCCGCGGCGTCAATACCAGATGCCGGCGCACTTCGGAGAACGATTCCGGGGGCAAAGCTCGGCCAGATACCTGGACGTTACGACGATGGGCGTGAGCTATCTGACCGACCCGGACAAACTGATCCAGTACCTGCCGGCGCCGTTCGAGGTGGGCGCGGAAGCGCGCATCACCGTCCACTACGGGATGAACCGCGAGGTCGAGTGGCTGGCGGGAGCTGGCTACAATCTGCTGGGAGTCGACGCCCAGGTAAGGTTCAACGGAAAGGTTGACCAGCTTGAAGGGGGCTACTGCCTGGTTCTGTGGGAAAACGAAACGGATCCGATTCTCACCGGGCGCGAACTGCAGGGGATTCCGAAGATCTACGCCGACATCGAAGACCACACGGTGATCCGGGGCGTCTGGCGTGCGACGGCCAGCCATCGGGGCCACAAGATCGTGGACATGACGATTCACGATCTCCAGCCGCTTTCCGCTGAAGAGGTTGCAGAGGCCAGACGTTCGCTGGCCGCTTCCAACTGGATGGCCTGGAAGTACATTCCGAACACGGGCCGGCCGGGGGCGGCGGTAAGCCACGCCACCGTATTTCCGGTGAGTTCGAGTCCGAAACAAATTTGGCTGGGAAAGGGTGAGGTGGAGTGGCAACGCCTGACGTGGGAACAGAACCCGACACAGGCGCATATTGTCAACGCTCTCAAGGAGCTTCCCATCCTGGAATACGGACCGGCGTTTGTAAGCAAGGGCAGCACCAACCTTTCGGTTCCCGGGAGACCGGTCCGGCAGATTCGCTGAGGAGACGATGACGATGGGGAAAACGAAAGGGTGCAGTGAAGTGCACCGCCGGAAGTTTCTCAAAACAGGGATGCGAGCGGGACTGGGAGCGGCAATGCTGGGAGCAAGCGCTTTGCAGGCGCCGGCACGGGAGCCGGTGAAGAAGATCACACCCGGCGACAGCATCCCCGCGCGGGAGTTCGGAAAGACGGGCCACCGGCTTCCGGTACTGGCCTACGGCGGCTCGGCGATGGTCGAGAAGTGGGCGCAAGCTTACGGCCCCCAGCTTCCCTTCGACCAGCGGGTGACAATGGTCCGTCACGCCTACGAGGCGGGCGTGCGCTATTTCGACACCTCCCGGAATTACGGCGAGAGCGAATCCATCCTGGGCGAGGCGCTGCGGGACGTTCGCGACAACATCTATCTCGCCACCAAAGTCGGGGTCAAGGCAAGCGATGACGGCTTGCTCGGGCCTGGCCAGATTCGCACCAGCCTGGAGGAGTCGCTCAAGACACTGAAGACCGATTATGTGGACTGCGCGCAGCTACACGGGCCCGTGTTCGAATACATGGGCCATGACGCAGCCATGCGGATCTACGAAGAACTGGCGAAGCTGCGTGACGAGAAATTGACCCGGTTCATCGGGGTGACGGGTCACAATGACTTCAAAACGATGTACCGGCTGATCGACACGGACGGATTCGACCAGGCGCTGATCGCCTATGGTTACTTTCCCAAGGGGATGGACACGATACTCTCGCATGCCAACCTGCAGTGGCGCGAGATGTGCCTGAACCGGGCTCAGGAACTCGGCATGGGAGTGCTGGCGATGAAGACGATGGGGTCGTTCGTCTTTGGCTATCGCGCTGGCAGCCTCGTGCCGGGTTTCGGCCAGGCCCGGCTGGCGGCTCTGCGGCAGGCCGCCTTGCGCTGGGTGCTGAGCGACGGCCGCGTGGCGCTGCTGTTAGTGGGAGTTTCCCGACCCGCCGAGATTGACCAGAACGTGAGGACCTTGCAAGGCGATCTCACTCTCACCGCCCAGGACCGCAAGGTGCTGGCCGAATTCTCGGTTCGGGCTTTGCAGAGCGAGGCCATCAAGGCGATGAAGGTCACCTAGCTTCCGGGGTCCGCGGCCTTGCTGGAGAATCGCCCCTGCCATTGCAGGACCGCGGCGGCACGGACATTCTGGTGACTCGTGCGGGCACTGACGAGGTCCTGCAGCGCGCCGCCGGCGAAACTGGTAGACTTCTGTGCTGCGCATGTGATGGGAGAGTACACTGACCGCATCGTTCTTACCGTTTGCCTGCTCAGCGTGCTCGGCGTGGGCTTGTCGTTGCTCGATCAGTGGTTCTGGTTCGGCGTTGTCAACTGGCTTCTGATCACGGCTGGTCTGGGATTGGGTTACGGCCGCCAAAGCCGGCACAAACCGGTTCTCCTCGGTCTGATGGCCATTCTTCTGGGTTACACGCTGCTGTTCGTTGCGCTGGTCTGGAGTCACAACCCGCAAGGCAGCCTCAGGCTGGTGCTTGGCTTCCCCGCTGCCACCGCGCTGTTCATCTATGGGATCTGGCCGTTCGGGGTGGTCGCCAGCATTCTCTACGCGGTGGTTTTCGACCGCTTCGTGTTGTCCAAGGACAAGCTGGAGAAGGTGCTTGCCGAATTGAGCCGCCAGCGGGAGAAGGCGTAGTGCCGATCGCCAACTCCGCGGTGATCCTCTATTGCGCGGTGGCCTATCTGGCCGTGTGTTTGGCGATCGGGGCATGGGCGATGCGGCGAACGCGCACGGTGGGGGACTTCTTCCTGGCCGGCAAGAACCTGGGGCTGGTGGTGGCCGTGATCGCGATGGTGGCGAACCTGATGAGCGGGTTTGGCTTCGTCGGCGGCCCCGGGCTGGTCTACGAGTCGGGCATGAGTTCCCTGTGGATCCGGTTGACCGGCACGATCGGCATTCCTTTGTCCGTGGTGCTGTTGGGCAAACGGCTGCGGCTGATGGTGGAGGCCCGGGACGTGCTGAGCCTGCCTGACGCGGTGGCCGCGCGCTACGGCGGCCGGGCGCCGCGCCTGGCGATGGCGGTGGCCATCCTGCTCGGAGTGATCGGCTACCTCGGAACACAGATTCTGGCGATCGGCATGGTGCTGGTGGCCGTGCTGGGCCTCAAGCTTCCGGTAGCGCTGCTGATCGGACTCGCCGTGCTGGCATTCTACAGCGCCGCCGGCGGGATTGTCGCCGGCGTCTACGTGGGCTTGTTCCAGGGCCTGGTGATGCTGTTCGCCGCGGTGGGCGCCTTTTACTACGCGCTGCAAGCGGGCGGGGGGATGTCGCACATCAGCGCGACACTGTGGGCCATGGATCCGGAGTTCATCGGACCCTGGGGCACCCGGGGGCCGCTGACGGCGCTGAGCTGGTGGCTGGTTTTCGCGGTCGGAGCGGTTGGGCAACCGCATTCGATTACCAAGATGATGATGCTGCGCAACCTTCGTTACCTGAAATGGTGGGGTCTGCTGGCGCTGCCCTGCACCGCGCTGCTCAGCCTGCTGTGGATGAGCCTGGGGTTGTCGATGCGGTACCTGGTGGAAACCGGGGGACAAAGCCCGCTGGCCTCTCCGGACCTGGCGGCTCCGATGTTCCTGCTCAATCACACGCCACAGTTGCTGGCCGGGATTGTATTCGCCGGACTGCTGGCGGCCATCATGTCCACCGCGAACAGCTTCGTGAACCTGGGCGCGGCGGCCGTCATCCGGGATATTCCGACGGCGCTGCAAGGACGACCGTTCCGCCGGGAGCTGTTCTGGTCCCGCGTGGCTTCGGCGCTGCTGCTGATTGTCGCGGCCGCTTTCGCGCTTTACATGGAGAGTCTGATTGCGCTGCTCGGTACGTTCGGCTGGGGGACGTTTGCCGCGGCGATTGTCCTGAGCGTGGCGATCGGGCTGAACTGGAAACGCGCCACGGCGCCCGCCTGCGTGTGGTCGATTAGCCTCAGCCTAGTGCTGAATTTCACACTGGAATTGCTGGACCGGCATGGCATATATTCTTTGCCTTACGGCATGAATGTGGGTTGTCTGTCCTTGCTGGTTTCCATCGCCGTTTTCGTTGCCATATCGTGGTTCTCGGGGCGATCCGGGCAACGAAAGTTGCCGGCCGACATTGCAGTAGTGATGGACGCGTAAAGCCGCCGCGCGGGAGCACGGCCCGGACGGACAGGCGTTCCCAAAGCTGGGGGATCGGGTGTATTATCGGTTCAGTGACAGCGGAGGGTAGAAGGCAATGGATCCAGTACTACGTACGGGTTCCCGCGGGGCGGCGGTTCGCGAGTTGCAGCGGCTGCTCAACGCGCATCTGCGGCCGAACCCGCATTTGAGGGTTGACGGCGAGTTCGGTGGACACACCCGGTCTGCCGTGAGACGATACCAGCGAAGTAAGTGGTTGGTGGTCGACGGTGTGGCAGGCCGATGCACCTGGGCGGCGCTTCGGGGGACCGAACGCTACGTGCACCTTCACCAGATCCGCCTCGTCCCCCAGTGGACAGACTCGACCTGCTGGTCGGCGGCGACCGCGATGCTGGTGGGAGAGCAAGCGTGCATGTCTTCGGGTGACGCGGATGTCAGCGCCAGGGGAGGATTGTTTAACGACTCGGAGTTGGCCGAGCCGGAAAACATGCGCCGCTTCGCCCGCTTTCATGGATTGACATTACTGCCGGGTCGAAGCTGGACGCCGGACGGGCTGGCGGAGTTACTGGCCCGGCGTCCGCTGATGATCAACACGTTATGGGACGTTGATTCCTATGTCCGGGGCCGCGGCAGTTCGGGCCACATGCGCGTGTTGGCCGGCATTCGCGGAGACGGTACCGCGGAAGGCTGCACTCTTAGAATCTACGACCCCTGGCCGCCGAACCGCGGGGCGGTTTATTCCCGGATTTACGGCCCTTTCATGCGACGGGTTCCGGCAGCCACCTATCAGATTCTGTATCGTTGACCCTGGATGTGTTCCCCCGAGTGGAGGGAAGCGAGCACGCTTGCGTTCTTCGCCGTGGCGTCAGCGGATCCGGCTCTGCCACCGCTACCGCGACAGCCGCGGCGTGGGCATTGCGACGAACAAGCCGCACCCCAGGCGAGTGAGCGATTGCTTGCGGCTGTAGCCGGCTGGGCTGGCACTTTCCCCGCCCAGCGCACTCGGAGGCGAACAACAGAGAGGACCTCTACCACATCCGGCCAGTTTGGACGCGCTGAGCCTGGCGGCGCGGCAATTGGAGTAAGCCGGCCAGTGGCGTTATGATCGATTCAGGCGGCATACGCGGGACAAAGGCGTGCGGCGCCGTGCCACCGCCGTCTCCCGCAGCGTGCTTCACAGTGGAGGTACTTCGATGAAAAATAGAGTAGACAGTTCAATCGGCCGTCGTGATTTTCTGAGCGCTGGAGCGGCCGCGAGCTTCCTCCTTGTCAGGCCGGAGCTGGTTCGCGGCTCGGCGGCCAACTCCGCGGTGCGGATCGGGCTGCTCGGCTGCGGAGGCCGGGGGACGGCGGACGCCACCTCGATGATAGTCAACGCCGGCGCGCGCGTCACCGCGCTGGCCGACCTGTACCAGGACCAGTTGGAAAGAGGGAAGGCGCGTTTCGATAAGCTGGGCGCGAAGTTTGGCCACCCGCCGATTCCGCAGGCGAACCTGTTCTCCGGGCCGGAAGCTTACCAGGAGCTGTTCGCCTCGACCGCGGTGGACGCCGTCGTCATCGCCACGCCGGTCTATTTTCACCCGATGCACTTCGAGGCGGCGGTGGCCGCCGGCAAACACGTGTACCTGGAAAAACCGGTGAGCATTGACATGGCCGGCGTGCATCGGGTGCTGAACGCCGCCCAGAAAGCCAAAGGGCGGCTGAGCGCCACCATAGGCTTGCAGCTCCGCCACGCCACGCCGTATGTCGAGATGGTGAAGCGAATCCGCGGCGGCGCTGTCGGCGACATTGTTTGCGGACTGGTGCACTATTACGCCGGGGCGCTGAAACGGCCGGCGTGGCCGGATGCCACCCCCCTCCAGCGGCGCGTCCGAAACTGGGTTTGGGACCGCGTGCTTTCCGGCGATATCATCGTCGAGCAGAACGTTCACGTGATCGATATGACGAACTGGGTCCTGGGCAGTCATCCCATCCAGGCGGTCGGCTCCTGCGGCCGGAAAGGGCGAACCGATTCCGGCGATTGCATGAGCCATTACGACTGTGTCTTCACGTATCCGAACGGTATCCACATCAGCTTCGCCTCCACGCAGTTCATCAAGGGGTCGTGGGACGTGGCGATGCGCTATTTCGGCACCCGGGGCAACGCCGAGGCTCACTACGACGCTCCGGTGCAGATTGTCGGCGAGCAGCCGTGGGAATTCCCCGGCCTTGGCAAACCCGGGCAGATTACCGATACCAAGGCGGCGGCCACGGGGAAATTCAAAGGCGCCCTGGATGACGCCGACAAGAACAAGCACCGGGCGTTTATCGACAGCATTACCAGCGGCAAGTATCTCAACGAAATCCAGCCGGGAGCCGACGCCACGATCAGTGCCATCATGGCCCGGCAAGCCGCCGACACGGGCGAAACAGTGCAGTGGGATGAGGTCAAGTGGTCGTGGGAGCACTGGGACGCCGGCGTGGACCTGCACAAGGTAGTCTAGACTCGCGGTCCCGGCTGGAACAAGAAAGTATAGCCTGGTGCGGGGCAACTGGTGCAGCCGGCAGTTACCTGGCGCCGGGCAGTCGTGCACAGCCGCGCGACGGCGCCTTCGGCCGCCGTTCGGTGTCCAGCCGGGATATCAAAAAGAAAACGACCGGACCGGGGCCGGCTGAGCCGGCCTCCATCCTCCGCCGCCTGGACACGGAGGGAGCGGGAGCGAGAAGCTAGAGGCATGCTCATTTTCCGGAAAGCCTCGCCGGCGCGGGGCGTTCATGAGGAAACCGACCCGGTGAACCGGCCCGTGGGCCGGCAGGTTGCGGTCCAAAGCTCTGGTGCCCGCCGCCGGCGATGGGGTTGGCGCGCTGGACCGGCCAGCGGGGGAGCGGGCCTGGCGCGGACGATCCCGGTCTTGCTGCTGCTGGCGGCTCCTGTCATCAGGGCCGAGCGCCCCCCGAATATCCTGCTGATCCTGGCCGATGATCTCGGCTGGCGGGATACGGGAGTTTACGGAAGCACCTTCTATAAAACCCCGAACATCGATGCCCTGGCCAGGCGTGGGATGATGTTCACCAACGCATATGCCGCCAGTCCGCTTTGCTCACCGACCCGGGCAAGCATCATGACCGGTCTGTACCCGGCGCGCATCGGCATCACGTCGGCTGCCGGCCACCTGCCGCAAGTCGTTCTGAAGAAAGGATATATTGCCAAGCCCCGGCCGCAGCAGAAAGCGTGGATCCCCCAGAGCCTTACCCGGCTCAGACAGGACTATTTCACGCTCGCCGAAGCGCTGAAGCGGGCCGGCTACGCGACGGCGCATTTCGGCAAGTGGCATCTCGGCGCCGAGCCTTACGATCCTCTTCACCAGGGCTTTGAGATCGACCTGCCCCATACTCCTGCTCCGGGTCCCACGGGGGGCTACCTGGCGCCCTGGAAATTCTGGCCCGGAGAAGGGAAACCGGGCGAACACATCGAGGACCGCATGGCCGAGGAGGCCTCGAAGTTCATCATGAAGCACCGGGACCGTCCGTTCTATGTGAACTACTGGGCCTTCTCGGTACATTCGCCTTGGCAGGCGAAGCCGGAACTGATCAGCCGGTACGAAGCCAGTGCTCCAGCCACCGGCCCCCAGCGAAACGCGGTTAACGCAGCCATGGTCCAGAGCCTGGATGAAGCGGTTGGGCGCCTGGTGCAGGCGGTCGAGCAGGCCGGCGTGGCCGGCAACACGATCATCATCTTCTTCTCCGACAACGGCGGGGTGCACTGGAGTGCCGGGGCGAAGAACCAGTTCCTCCCCGCGCGTTACCGGGAGATCCCCATTACCAGCAACGCCCCGCTGCGCGGGGGGAAAGCGACGCTGTGGGAAGGCGGCACACGGGAACCTTTGCTGGTGATATGGCCTGGAAAAGTGAAGCCGGGATCCCGGTCTGCGGAGATCGTGTCGAGTATCGATCTGTATCCGACCATCCTGGAAATGCTCCACCTCGAGCCCCAGCCGGGCCAGAAGTTCGACGGCGTCAGCATGGTTCCCGCGCTGCTGGGAGAGAGACTGGAGAGGAAAGCAATCTTCTGCTACTTCCCGCACTACACGCCGCGGGCCGGCGGCCTTCCGGGGGCCTGGGTCCGGCAAGGCGACTGGAAGCTCATTCGGAGCTTCTGTGAAAACGAGGACCAGTCGGACCGTTTCGAGCTTTACAACCTGGCGTCCGACATCGGCGAAGCGCATGATCTGGCCTCGCGTCTGCCGGCAAAGGTGAAGGAACTGAACGCGCTGATCGGCGGTTTTCTGCGCGATACGAGGGCGGTGGTTCCGAAGCCGAACCCGCGGTACCGCCGCAACGGGGAGTAACGATTCCCGCCGGGTTGCCGACTCCGGTTCGCGATCCCTCATTCGCGAAACGACAGCGGCCGAAGGGGAAAAAGCAGAAGGAGGCCCGACGGCACACCGGCGCTGACGGGATTGTCGAAAATGGGAAAAGGGTAGCCTGTCCCCGATTTATGGAAGCGATCATCATACGCGGGGCGCGGGTTCACAACCTGAGGAGCCTGTCGCTGGAGATCCCGCACAACAAGCTGACCGTGGTCACTGGGGTCTCGGGTTCGGGGAAGTCCTCGCTTGTCTTCGACACAGTCTATGCGGAGGGCCAGCGACGCTACGTGGAGTCGCTATCGGCCTATGCCCGCCAGTTTCTGGAACGGATGGACAAACCGGACGTGGACGAGCTGGACGGGATCGCGCCTCCGGTGGCGATCCGCCAGCGGAACACGGCGCGGAATCCCCGCTCGACAGTGGCCACGGCGACCGAGCTTTACGATTTTCTGCGCTTGCTCTTCGCCCGGGCCGGCCGGACCTACTGCCCCCAGTGTGGCGGCAGGGTCCGAAAAGACACCGTGGACCACGTAGCGGCGGAAATGCTGGCTGAGCCGGCCGGATCGCGCTGGTATGCCTTGTTCCCGCTGCCCGGCGGCCTGGAGACGCAGAGGCTGCGCGATCATCTGTTCGACCTGCGGAAGAAGGGCTTCAACCGGCTGTTCCAGGACGGGAAGGTGTTTGAGTTCTCTACGCCGGAGTCGTTGCTGGACATCGATTTTTCCCGGCCTGTGTGCTCGCTGGTGGACCGGATCGTGATCCGGCCGGACCTGCACCAGCGGCTGGTGGACACTACTGAGATCTGTTACCGGCAGGCCGGGGAGATCATCTTCGAGGAGGCCGCCAGCGGGCGCCGGCGGCGCTTCAGCGAGAAATTTGCCTGCAAACGCTGCGACCGGGAGTTTACTGAGCCGGAGCCGCGGCTGTTCAGCTTCAACAGCCCGTTCGGCGCCTGCCCCCGCTGCCAGGGTTTCGGCAACACGGTGGACTACGACCTGGACCGGGTGATCCCTGATCCGTATCTGCCGCTGAACCGCGGGGCGGTGGATCCCTGGACGAAGCCGCACTACCGGCATTTCCTGACCGAGTTCAAACGCGCCGCCCGGGGGCGCGTGCGCTTCGATGTGCCGTTCGCCGAGCTGCGGCCCGAGGAAAAGGAGATGGTCTGGGACGCTGTGCTCCGCTCTTTCGAGCGCATCGAGCGCAAGAAATACAAGGTGCAGGTTCGCGTTTTCCTCAGCCGGTACCGGGGATACGCGGACTGCCCGGTGTGCGGCGGCTCCCGCCTGCGCGAGGAGGCGCTGTTCGTGCGGGTTGGCGGCAAGAACCTAGCCGAAGTGGTGCGAATGAACATCGCCCAAGCCTGCGCCTTTTTCGAGAAGCTGGAACTCGAGCCCGAGGAAACCGCCATTGCCGGCACCGTGCTGGTTGAGATCCGGCAGCGGCTGCAGTTTCTCGATGGCGTGGGGCTGGACTATCTGACGCTGGACCGCCTGGCGTCCACCCTCTCCGGCGGAGAGGCGCAGCGAATCCAACTGGCCACGGCGCTCGGCTCGCGGCTGGTGGGCGCCTGCTACGTGCTCGACGAGCCTTCGATCGGCCTTCACAGCCGGGACACGGGGCGCCTGATTCGTATCCTGAAGGAGTTGCGGGACCTCGGCAACACGGTGCTGGTGGTCGAGCATGACGCCGAAATCATCCAGGCGGCTGATCACATCGTGGATCTCGGTCCCGGAGCTGGCGAGAACGGCGGCCGCGTGGTTTTCGAAGGTCCGCTGCCGAAGATGCTCGCCGACGGCGCAGGCTCGCTCACCGGCCGGTACTTGCGGGGCGAACTTGAGACTTCTCCGGTGCGGCGGCGAAGGCGCGTCAACCGGCGGCGCATGATCCGGTTTCACGGTGCCCGGGCCCATAATCTCAAGAATATCGACGTCAGTTTGCCGCTGGACATGATGGTGGCGGTGACCGGCGTTTCCGGCTCCGGCAAATCCTCGCTGGTGCATGATGTGATCTACCGGGCGCTGAAAGCTCACCTGGGCGAGCCGGCCACGGTGGCCGCCGCTGAGGCGCTCGGTGCCGAGGACAAGCGCACCTGGCGAAAAGTGGAAGGCGCCGGCCTGCTCAGCCAGGTAGTGCTGGTGGACCAGTCGCCGATCGGCCGCACGCCGCGCTCGAACCCCGTTACCTACATTAAGGTTTTCGACGTGATCCGCAACCTGTTCGCCGGCACCGCGGAAGCCCGGCGGCGCGGCCTGACGCCGGGGCATTTCTCCTTTAACATCCCGGGCGGCCGGTGCGAAACGTGCCGGGGGGACGGCACAGTGACCGTCGAGATGCAATTCCTGGCTGATGTCGAACTGGTGTGCGAAGACTGCAAGGGCACCCGTTTCAAGGAGAGCATTCTCGAAGTGCGGTATCGGGGGCTGAACATTCACGAGGTGCTCCAGCTCACGGTGCGCGAGGCGCTGACGCTGTTCAGCGACGTGCCGCGGCTGGTTTCCCGCCTCAAGGTCCTGGACGATGTCGGGCTGGGCTACCTTCGCCTGGGGCAGTCGGCCACCACGCTGAGCGGGGGGGAGGCGCAGCGGGTGAAATTGGCGGCCCACCTGGGCCGGGCTTCCTGCGCGGGAACCCTGTTCCTGTTCGACGAACCGACCACCGGGTTACATTTCGATGATATTGCTAGGCTCCTGCAGGCTTTCCAGCGGCTCATCGAATCCGGTGGCAGCGTGCTCATCATCGAGCATAACCTGGAAGTGATCCGCGCCGCGGACTGGGTCATCGACCTGGGGCCGGAGGGCGGCGACGCCGGCGGCCGGATTGTCGTTGAGGGTACCCCGGAGCAGGTGGCGGCCGCCGAAGCTTCTCACACGGGCCGGTATCTGCGGGCGCGGGAGGCGGGCTTGTCCGCCATTCTGGAAGGCAGCGCCACGAGGAACGAAACAACCGGCTCCCGGGTTGACAGCCCGCCGCCACACCGGCCGGGGTAGACTGAAAGTATGCGGTGGCGAGCGGCCATCTTCGCCCTGGCTTTGCTGTGGCCGGGCGCGGTTGAGCTGACCCGAGCCTGGCCGGTTCCGCACGTGCTGCTCTTCTTGCAGCAGACCAACTTCAACGCGGAAGGGATGAAGGCGCTCGACGAACAGCAATATGATCAGGCCGCCCAGGCATTCCAAAAAGCCATTGAAGCTGATCCGGAAAACTACGCCGCTCACTTCAACCTCGCCCTGGCCAATACCATGCTCGGAAAGACCGGCGAGGCCATCGCGGGTTACGAAAAGGTCCTGGAGCTGAAGCCAGGGCTTTATGAAGCCGAATTGAACCTGGGCATTCTGCTGCTGGAGCGGAAAGATGCCGCGCGCGCTCTCGTTCACCTGAAATCAGCCCTAGAGAAGAAGCCTGACGAATTTCGACCGAACTACTACGTGGCGGAAGCGCTGGCCGCGGCGGGCCGGTATGCCGAAGCCGAGCCGTACTACAAGAAGGCGCAGGAGGTAAACGCGGGCTCGGCTGCCACCCAGGCGGGCCTGGCCCGGGCGATGGCCAGGCAGGGCCGGGTGGAGGAGGCGGAAGCACATTACCGCCGGGCGGCCGAGATCGATCCGTCCTACCGCAGCGTCCTGCTCGAGCTGGCGGCGCTGCTGGAAGAGAAGGGACGGAAGCAGGAAGCCATCAGCATTTACGAGCAGTTTCCCGAGAATCCCGTTGTGCGCGAGAGGCTCGGGAACCTGTTGCTGGAGACCGGCCACGCCGCGGAGGCCATTCCTCACCTTCAGTTCGCCGTAAGCCGCTCACCCACCGCCGCCAACCGTTTCGCTCTGGCCACCGCTTACTTGCGCACGAAGCAGCCGGAGAAAGCGGTCCCACTGCTGGAGCTGGCCCTTGAAGAGAAGCCGGATAATTTCGACCTGCGCATGATGTACGGCCGGATCCTTCGGGACCAACGAAAATACGGTCCGGCGGCGCAGCAGTTCCTGAAGGCGGTTCAGCAGAAGCCAAACTCCCAAGAAGCCTGGAACGAACTCGCCGGGATGCTCATTCTGCTGGAGAACTATCCGCAGGCGTTGGCGGCGCTGGACCGGGTGGAAGCGCTCGGTCACGCCCCTCCAGGAATCCATTACTTCCGGGCCATCATCTTGGACAAGGCTCACATGTACAAGCCGGCGCTGGCAAGTTATGAGAAGTACCTGGCTCTGGCCGACGGATCGCATCCGGATGAGGAATTCAAGGCCAGGCAACGAGTCAAGGTCATCAAGAAGGAGTTGAGCAGGCGATGATCCGAAGGCGGCAATTTCTGGCTGGCTGGCTCGCGGTGGTTTCCGGCGGAATTCTGCGCGCGGATCTGAAAGCGGTGCGGGCGGAGCCGAGGCTCGAGAAACGGGCTGACAAAGCCCTGAAGAACGCCCACGCAATGCTGAACGTCGCGCGCGATGCATACCGGAAAGGCGACTCGAACCGGGTGAGGGCGGCGCTGGACGAAGTGGCCGAGTCGGTCCAGCTTGCTTACCAGTCGCTGAAGGATACAGGAAAGAATCCCCGCAAGAGGGCCAAACCTTTCAAGCGGGCGGAAATCAGCACCCGCAAGCTCTTGCGCCGGCTGGAGAGCTTGCGGGACGAGATGAGCTACCTGGATCGGGACCAGATCGACAGCGTGATTTCCGTCGTGCGCAAGGTGAACGAGGATCTCTTGCACGACGTGATGGGAGGGGGCCGGTAATGCGATTCTTGGCGATGATTTTGTTGATGGCGGGCCTGACGCTGCCGGCGTTCGGGGAGCGCGATTTCCTCACCACGGATGAAGCCGACCAGGTGCGCCTGACCCAGGAGCCAAATGCCCGCCTGAAGCTTTACGCGGAGTTCGCCCGGCAACGCGTGGATTTGCTGGAATACTTGCTATCACAGGAAAAGACGGGGCGCGGCAGCCTGATCCACGACACGCTGGAAGACTACACGAAGATCATCGAAACGATCGATACCGTGGCCGACGACGCGCTGGTCCGCGGTGTCGATATTCAGGAAGGGATCGCCGCGGTGGCCAAAGCCGAGCAGGATTTCCTGGGGGTGCTGGCGAAGATCCGGGCCAGCAAGCCGCGTGACCTGGAGCTCTATGAATTCGTGCTGGCGAATGCCATTGATGCCACTTCGGACAGCCTGGAGGTGTCGCTTGAGGATCTGCGCGAGCGGAAGGCCGAGGCGGTGGCGAAGGAGAAGCAGGAGCGCCGGGAGCTGGAAGAGCTGATGACCCCGGAGAGCGCTCGCGAGCGGCGCCAGCAGGACGCCGCGATGAAGAAGAAAGAGGAGGAGCACAAGCGCAAGGCGCCGACGCTGTACCGGAAGGGCGAGAAGAAGCCGGAGCAACACTGAGAACCGGCTCTCCTCACCCGTTGCCCGTTACTCCGGAATGTCAGGGACAGCAAACGCGTCAGCGCTCCGAGCAGCGCCGGCGATCAGCGGAGAACGTTGATGGGGGCGCTGCCACCCCGCCCGAGGCGCTCGGCGGCGTTCTCGTCCGCATAGGCCGCCACAATCTCCCCGAAATAAATGCGGTGGAAGTCCCCTTCCGGGTAGGCATCGTCCCGGACCGCCTGAGCGAGTGCCTCCGGGACCACGTCGTTGTAATGCAAGCAGCGGCACTCGTAATGGACCACGCACTCCTGGATTACCGGCGGCCTCACCTGCTTGCTGGCCACCGGGGTCAGTTTCATTTCGCGGAACTTGTCGTGATCCCGGCCTGATACGGTGCCGCAATGACTCGCGGCGGTCGCCAGCTCCCGCGGCGGCACGTTGACGGTGAACTCGCGCACTTGCTCCAGCCGGCTGTAGCTGTAACGCGACGGCCTGACCAGTACGATGAAGACCGGCCTGGCCCAGATCGAGCCAACCGTCCCCCAGCCGATGGTCATGACGTTCGCCTTCCCGGCGGCGTCCGCCGTCACCAGCAACAGACCGTCCTCTTTCATCCGGCGTATGGTTTCCGCAAAGAAGTCTGTATAAGAGATTGTCACCTTAGCCATACGAATTTTCCTTGAACAAGTTTACGATTTCTCGTTCCCCGCTCCATGATGAAAGCGCCGGCGAGGCGCCGGCAGAGTTCCCCTGTTATGCTCCCGCGCGCGGCCAGCCATCGGCGCGGAGGCGGCGGCCCACCTCGCGCAGCGTAGCCACATCCTGGGGGTCGATGGAACCATCCGGCCGCGGCGCGATGTCCAGCAACAGGTTCGCGTCGTAGCCGGCGGCATAGGCGACGTTCTCCATCACCGAATCGGCGCCCCGGTGCTTGCCGTCGTTGGCTTTTCGGTAGGACCAGCCGGCGATTGCCACGCACAGCTCGATCGGCTTGCCGCTTTTCCGTACCGACTCCCGGAACTCCGGGCCGCGTTTCTCCAGCCAGTGATACTCGGGCGCCAGGAAATCTTCGGTGCCTGTCACTCCAGTCTTGTAAGAGATCAGGCATTGCGGTTGCAGCCGGCGGATCAGGGCGTACATCTCGGGAATGTGCAATTCTTTCTGCCAGGGGCCCGCTACGGTCGTGCCCACGCCGTCGAACCACATGTTGGTCACCGGGCCGTACTGGGTCAGCAGTTCTTTCACCTGGGCGTTGCAGTACTCCACGTATCGTTCGATGTTGTAGTCGGAGCCGGTGTGGTAATGGGGATCCGGCTTCGGATAGTGCGGCCGGGCCGACTTGCCGTATTTCTCGTTGGTCATCGTGTCCGGGTGGCGCCAGTTTCGCCCGTGAGAGTAATAAAAGCACAGGCCGAGACCTTTCTTGTGACACTGCTCGGCCAGTTCGCCAACAAGGTCACGGTGAGCAGCGGAGTTGAGGCTGTTGAAATCCGTCTGTTTCGTCCGGAACAGGCAGAACCCGTCGTGGTGCATCGTGGTGATATTGACGTACTTCATCTCCGCTTCGAGCGCCAGGTCGGTGATGAAATCGGTGTCGAACTTCTCCGCACGGAATTTGTCCTTCAGCCGGGTGTAGTCGGCAATCGGGATGTTCTCCCGGTACATGATCCAGGCCCCGCGGCCGGGCAGGGAATAGAGTCCGTAATGCATGAACAGGCCGAATTTGGCCTGGCGGAACCATTCCAGGGCCGCGGCATGCGGATCACGGGCGTACTGTTTCTCGTATCCCCTCAGCCAGGAAGGCACGGCCTGAGTGTTGCTCCCCGCGGGAGCGGCTCCGGTGAGAAACGTCCCTGCGGCGGCCATTCGGCCCGCTTGAAACAGAAACCTGCGGCGGTTTGGCAACGACATAATAATAAGAGCTCCTGGCCCATTATCAACAGTCGTGCCGGATGCCGGCAAGAAGGGGCCGGTCGCGGTTTGAAGAGCGCTACGCCGGTGATGGGGAATCGCCTTTGATCATCGGCGGAACGCGATGGCCGGTTTCCGGTTTGATCACCTCTTGTTCTTGCTCGCCCTTGGAGGGCTCGCCGGAAGAGGGGTGCAATGCGCCAAGCTGTTCGCCCCGGATGAGCTGCATCACCTCCTCGCCGTCAAGAACCTCGCGCTCCAGCAGCGCTTCGGCGATGCGCACCAGGGCGTCGGAGTGCTCCTCGATGATCCGGCGCGACCGCTCATAGGCCCGCTGGACCAGCAATTGCACCTGCTCGTCGATCTTGATGGCGGTGGCCTCGCTGTAGTCGCGGTGCTGGGCGATCTCGCGGCCCAGGAAGATCTGCTCCTCTTTCTTGCCGAACGTCAGCGGGCCGAGTTCGCTCATCCCCCATTCGCAAACCATCTTGCGCGCCACGTCGGTAGCCCGCTCGATATCATTGCCGGCGCCGGTGGTGATGTGCTTCATGAAGAGCTCTTCCGAGATCCGGCCGGCCATCAGGATCGAGAGCTGGGATTCCAGGTACTCGCGCTGGTAGGAGTGTTTGTCATCCAGGGGCAACTGCATGGTGAGGCCGAGCGCCATGCCGCGGGGGATGATAGTGACTTTGTGCAAGGGGTCCGCGTTGGGAATAATGGCCGCCACCAGCGCGTGGCCGGCCTCATGGTAGGCGGTGGTGCGCTTCTCCTCGTCGCTGATGATCATCGACTTGCGCTCGGCGCCCATCATGACCTTGTCCTTGGCCACCTCGAAGTCATACATGGTGACCACCTTGCGATTCTGCCGCGCCGCCACCAGGGCGGCCTCGTTCACCAGGTTCGCCAGGTCGGCTCCGGCGAAACCGGGCGTGCCGCGGGCGATCACCATCAGGTCGACGTCGTCGGCCAGCGGGATCTTCTTCGTGTGAACCCGGAGAATCAGCTCGCGGCCCTTGATGTCGGGACGGTTCACCACCACGCGGCGGTCAAAGCGTCCCGGCCGGAGCAGCGCCGGGTCGAGCACGTCGGGCCGGTTGGTGGCCGCCACCAGGATCACGCCCTCGTTGGACTCGAAGCCGTCCATCTCCACCAGCAACTGGTTCAGCGTCTGCTCCCGCTCATCATGTCCGCCCCCGAGGCCGGCGCCGCGGTGGCGCCCCACCGCGTCGATCTCATCGATGAAGATGATGCAGGGAGCGTTCTTCTTGCCTTGCTCGAACAGGTCGCGGACGCGGCTGGCGCCCACGCCGACGAACATCTCGACGAAGTCGGAACCGGAGATCGAGAAGAACGGCACGTTCGCTTCCCCGGCAATGGCCCGCGCCAGCAGGGTTTTCCCGGTGCCCGGCGGGCCGATCAGGAGAACGCCCTTCGGAATACGGCCGCCCAGCTTCTGGAACTTCTGGGGCTCCCGGAGGAATTCGATGATCTCCTGCAACTCCTCCTTGGCCTCGTCGACCCCGGCCACGTCCTTGAAAGTAACTTTCTTTTGCTGCGACGAATGCAGGCGGGCGCGGCTCTTTCCAAAGCTGAGCGCCTTGTTGCCGCCACTTTGCATCTGGCGCATCATGAAGATCCAGAAAGCGAGCAGCAGCACGAAGGGAATCGCGTTGATCAACAGCGAGACCCAGTTGCCGGAACTGGATTCCTTGATTTTCACGTTGACGCCTTTGTCCTGCAGCAGCTTGTAGATGTCGGGATAGTTGGTGGGAATCAAGGTCCGCAGCGGGGAGTTGTCATCCTTCATCGTGCCGCGGACTTCGTTGCCGCTGATGGTGACGTCTTTCACCTTGCCGGCTTCCACCTCATTGATGAACTGGGTGAAACTCAGCTCCTGTTCCATGCGCGCCTTGCCAGTGCGGACCACCGTCCACAGCAGCACCGCCACGCAGATCAGCACCACCCAGAATACGGCCGTCTTGACATTTGAATTCATGCGTGCTCCTGGCAGGCCAGTTCCGGCGTCCGGAAATCCCGTCTCATATATATAGACGCCGCAGCCATGCAGTTTGATTCAGCGGGCGTCATCGGCCATCTCCCACACGCGGAGCATCCGGCGGCAAGCCGGTCCCGGCTCGAAACCGGCGGCCACGCCGAATCGCCGCGCCCAAACAATTCTCTCTCCACTCGTCATGATCGGCCAGCGAGGACGATCCCATGAGGGGATTCGCGCCTTCTGGAACAGCGCCTTCATTTTCTCCTCTTTCCGGCTACCGGGCGGCTGGAACCGGTCCCCGGGCCTCCAGTTCCGCACGAGCAGCGGCGCGGTGATTCGCTCCGCGTCGAGCTCGTCCGCCCCTCCTGTATTATAGCCCGTGGAATCAATAGAATAGCAGCTTTCCCGAACAGCGAACTCCAGGCAGATCACCTGAAAAGTCCCCGGGATGCGATACCGGCCGGGTACAGAGACGGAAAACTCGTAGTCCGCCGGAGGAGCCGCCCCGGGCGGCGCGAACCGAAGGCGGTCAAATGACCGCACCAGCTCCAGGTCCGGAATCCGCACCCGCCCTTCTCCTTTTCCGGGAGCCGCCAGTTCCAAAATGCGCTCCACGTGAGCGAAATCGATACGCCGGAGATCGCCCCTGACCTCCTGAATGGCGCGGCGAATCAGACGGCGCAGCACCGCGCGCGGGATCTGGCCCAAGCGGTCGAGGTTCAGAATCACGGCCGGCGGGTCCGAGGTAAGACTGCCGGCGGCCAGCCGGCTCACTTCGGCGTCCCAGTAGGCCTCTTCGTCCTGGGCCACCGCGGCCATGTTAGCGAGCGTCTCGGCCAGGGCCGGATTCCATTGCCGGGCAAGCGCCGGCAGCAGCTCGTATCGGATACGGTTCCGGGCGAAACCAAGATCCCGGTTCGAGGAATCCTCCCGCCACGCGACGGAGCGGGCGCGGAGGAACTCCTCAACCTCGGCCCGCGTCACCCCGAGCAGCGGCCGCACGATTCCTTCCGCGGTCACCGGGCGGATACCGGCCAGGCCGGCGGTGCCAGCGCCCCGCAGCAGCCGGAACAGCACCGTCTCGGCCTGGTCTGAGCGCGTGTGACCCAGGGCGACCCGGTCCAGCGCCCCGCCGGCCAGGCGCGAGTGGAAAAACTCGTACCGTGCCCACCGGGCCGCCTGCTCCAGGTTGTCCCCCTGCTGCTCGGCCGCCAGAGCCACGTCCACCTCTTTAATCTCACAAGGCAAGCCGAGCGTGGCGGCCGTGGCGGCGACGAAGCGCGCGTCCTCATTTGACTCTTCGCCCCGCAGTCGGTGATCGAGGTGTAGCACGGTGAGCTTCAGGTTCCACCGGGGCGCCAGTTCGAACAGGACATGGAGCAAAGCCATTGAGTCCGCGCCCCCGGAAACCGCAACGCCCACGCGCTGGCCCGGCGCAAACATGCCGTAACGGCGGATGGTTTCGGCGACGCGCTGCTGGAAATCCTCTCCGATGCTCCTATTGTAAAACCCGGGGACCAAGTGGTTGTCCGGTGCTTTGGTCACCCTCATTGCGACTGCGCCGCCGCCGGCCGCGCCCCGGTGGATGAGCCCGCCGGCGGCTGCCATGTCCGCATCGCGGGTTTGTGTGATAATCCCGTCATGGGAGCCGCACCCCTTACTGCCGGGCTGCTGCTGGCAGCCGCTGCTTTCGGGCAGAATGCAATCCGCCAGGGCCTGATCCGCGACGCCCGGGCGATCACCGGCGCGGCGGCCCGCGAGATCGCCTCCCGCGAAACCTGGGAGCCGGTGCGCGCCCGCCGCCTGGAGCAGATGCGGGACATGCTGGGCCTGCTGCCGTGGCCGGACCGGACGCCGCTGAACGTGCAAATCACTGGTAAGCTCGACCGGCCGGCCTACACCGTCGAGAAACTCGCTTTCGAGAGCTTTCCGAAGGTTTACGTCACCGCCAACCTTTATATTCCGAAGAACCGTCACGGACGCGCGCCCGCCGTCGTCTACGTCTGCGGGCACTCGTACTCCCCTTACGGGGCGAAGGCGCAATACCAGCGCCATGGCATCTCGCTGGCCAAGAACGGCTACGCGGCCATCGTTATCGACCCGATCCAGATCGCCGAGACCTTCGGCCAGCATCACGGTGTGTTTGGCCTGCAAATGTATGACTGGTATGCTCGCGGCTACTCGCCGGCCGGCGTCGAAGTGTGGAACGCGATCCGCGCCATCGACTACCTCCAGAGCCGTCCCGAGATTGATCCGGAACGGATCGGGATGACGGGCCGCTCAGGCGGTGCGGCGATGACCTGGTTCACGGCGGCGGTCGAGCCGCGCGTCAAGGTAGCCGTGCCGGTGATGGGCATCTCGACCTACGCCGCCAATCTGGCTGCCGACACGCAGCAGCACCATTGCGATTGCATGTTCCTGATCAACACCTACCGGCACGGGATGCTGCACCAGGGAGCGCTGATCGCTCCCCGGCCGTTGCTGATGGCGCATGGCCGCAAGGACGTGCTGTTTCCGGTGGCCGGTTACGAAGAGTTCGAGCGCCGCATCTCGGCGCTGTATCGTTCTTATGGAAAGCCGGATGCGTTCCGCAACATCGTCGTCGACACCGCTCACCAGGATTCCGATTACCTCCGCGAGCAAGCCATCCGGTGGTTCGACAAGTACCTGATGGGCGTCGCGCCGCGCAAGCTTGATCTTTCCTACGAGAACGAGCCTGGCGAGGCGCTGGCGGTGTTCCCCGATGGTCCGCCGCGGGACGCCCGGAATTACCGGGTCGATGAAATCCTGCTGCCGACGCCCGCGTTTCAGCGCTTCGGTTCCCTCGAGGCCTGGAAGCAGCGCCGCGCGAAGATACTGGAGCTGCTGCGCGGACGCGTCTTCCGGAATCTGCCGGCGTCCGCGCCTCCGCTGAACCCCCGCCGGGAAGACCCCGAAGCCCGGTTTCAGAAGGTTTCCTTCACCTCGGAGCCGGGCATTGAAATCCAGGGAGTGATGACGAGGCCGCAAACCCGCGAAGGCCGGCTTCCGGCCCTGCTCTATGTCGCTTCAGACAACGATGACCGGGACTATCTCGGCCGCCTGTTCCGGCACCCGGAGCGGGGCGCTCCCATCGTCCAGTTTGGCGTTTTCCCTCGCGGCACGGCCGCTCCGGCACCGCCCCGGAGCCTGTGGCTTGATCTGTTTCGCAACGCCATGCACACGGGCAACACCCTCGATTCCCTGCGCGTCTGGGACGTGCTGCGGGCCTTTGAACTGCTGCGTTCGCAAGCGGCGGTGGACCCGGCGCGCATCACGCTGGCCGGACGCGGACAGGCCGGGATCCTGGCGCTCTACGCCGCAATCCTGAACGAGCGTGTTCACCAGGTGCTGCTGATCGATCCGCCTTCCTCGCACGTTCACGGCCCGTATTTCCTGAATGTCCTGCGCTATACCGACATCCCTGAGGCAGCGGCCCTGCTGGCCCCCCGGCGGCTGAACTTCTACCGGCGCCTGCCTCCGGCTTTCGAGCGAACTCGGGAAATCTACAAACTCTACGGCAAACCGGACCGTGTATTCCTTACCATGGAAATACGGAACGTGGTCATTGGCCGTTACGATCACAACTTCGCGAGCGGATGGTAGCAAAGGCGTCGAGAGGGTCCTCGACGCGGCAGGTCAGAGTGCCTCCGCTACCGGGGAAAATCCCTGTGGCCAGGTCTGTAGCGCGGAGTGTCGGGCTGCCGTGTTGGCTCTCCAGCCGGCGCTCGTGCCGAAACAGGGAAACAAATGTTCTCTCCCCGGGTTTCCGGGTTTACCGCGCAGCGGATGAGACTTCGGCCGTGCCCGTTAAGACTATAATGGTGAATGGTTCCGGTGACGCGTTCCGGTTAGTCCTCCGAGAGGACGTTTGTCTCAGCGCGAACACAACCGCACGGCGTCGTCCCCAGGTTGCTGGGCAAAACCGCTCCGCCGGCCGGGAGCCCGGCACGTTCCTGCCTCCGGCGCATGGCGGCGGAGGCGTCCGCGGCAGCCGCAAGGCCAGTACATCCCAGCACGGGCAGTGTCGCCTGCACTAACCGGCTCCCATGGGACCGGTGAAAACGGAAACCTGGTTCACGCGGGAATAAACGAGCAACCATGAGCATGTTCTACAGTACCGGCTCACCGGGGATGGAATTGTCCTCCGCAGACCTCCGCGAAGGGCTCTTCCAGGCCCTTCAGGCCATCGGCCAGCGGCGGAAAGTGATCGCGGTGCCGCCGGATTTCACGCGCTGCCACTCCCGGGCCGGCGAACTCACCCGCTACGCCCGCCAGTTTTACGGAGAACGGCTCACGGATGTTCTGCCGGCCCTGGGCACGCACGCGCCGATGACGCCGGCCGAGATCGACGCCATGTACCCGGGCGTGCCGCCGGGGCTGTTTCGCGAACATGACTGGCGCAGCGGCCTCACGACGCTCGGCGAAGTGCCGGCCGCCTACATTCGGGAGCTCTCGGAAGGGAAGCTGGATTTTCCGTGGCCCGCCCAGGTGAACAAACTGCTCGCCGAAGGCGGCTACGACCTGATCCTTTCCATCGGTCAGGTTGTACCCCACGAAGTGATCGGCATGGCCAACTACAACAAGAACATCTTCGTGGGCACCGGTGGCGCCGATGGAATCAACAAGAGCCATTTTCTGAGCGCGGTCTATGGAATGGAACGCATCATGGGCCGGGCCGACACACCGGTACGGCGGCTGATGAACTATGCCTCCGAGCACTTCGGCGCCGGGTTGCCCATCGTCTACGTTCACACGGTGGTGGGCACGAACGGCGACGGCAAACTGGCCGTACGGGGCCTGTTCATCGGCGATGACGCGGAGTGCTTCGAACGGGCGTCGGAGTTAAGCTTGCAGGTCAACTTCGAGATGCTCGACCGCGAACTCTCCAAAGTTGTCGTCTATCTCGACCCCGGAGAGTTCAAGAGCACGTGGCTCGGCAATAAGGCCATTTACCGGACGCGCATGGCAATCGCCGACGGCGGCGAGCTCGTGGTCCTGGCGCCCGGCGTCAAGCAGTTTGGTGAGGATCCGGAAATCGACCGCCTCATTCGCAAGTACGGTTACCGTGGGACCCCGGCGACGCTGGCAGCGGTGAACAACAACGCCGACCTGGCGGCCAATCTCAGCGCCGCCGCGCATTTGATCCATAGCTCCTCGGAGGGACGCTTCCGGATCACCTATTGCCCCGGCCACCTCTCCAGGGAAGAAATCGAAGGTGTCAATTTCCACTACGGCGATCTGGACGAAATGAGCAAGCGCTACGGCCCGAAGAAGCTGACCGACGGCTTCAACCAGGTCAACGGCGAGGAGATCTTCTACATCTCGAATCCGGCGTTGGGCTTGTGGGCCTCCAAAGAAAGATTTCGCTAGTTACGGTTGATTGTTAGGAGTAGCACGATGGAAGCAAAAGGTGATATTGCATTGATCGGTCTGGCGGTAATGGGCCAGAACCTGATCCTGAATATGAACGACCACGGCTATACCGTGGTCGCGTTCAACCGGACAGTCTCCAAGGTGGACGACTTTCTGAACAAAGCGGCCAAGGGGCGGAAAAGCATCCTCGGCGCCCACTCCATCGAAGAGATGGTGAGCCTGTTGAAGAAGCCGCGAAAGATCATGCTGATGGTCAAGGCCGGCAAACCGGTGGATGACTTCATCGAATTGCTCTTGCCTCATCTGGAAGAGGGGGACCTCATCATCGACGGGGGCAACTCACACTTCCCAGACACGATCCGGCGGACGAAGTACCTGGAATCGAAGGGCCTGCTTTATATCGGCACCGGTGTTTCCGGCGGCGAGGAAGGCGCCCGGCACGGGCCGTCGCTGATGCCCGGCGGCAGTCCGAAGGCGTGGCCGCTGGTCAAGGATATTTTCCAGTCGATCGCGGCCAAGACCAAGGAAGGCGAGCCTTGCTGCGACTGGGTAGGCGAGAACGGCGCCGGCCATTACGTCAAGATGACCCACAACGGCATCGAGTACGGCGACATCCAGCTCATCTGCGAGGCCTACCAGCTCATGAAACGCGGGCTGGGCATGAGCAACGAGGAGATGCACGACGTCTTCGCCGAATGGAACCGGGGCGAACTCGATAGCTACCTCATCGAAATCACCCGCGACATCCTGGGCTATAAAGACGAGAACGGCGAGTACGTGGTCGACAAGATCCTCGATACGGCCGGGCAAAAGGGCACCGGCAAGTGGACCGGCATTAGTTCGCTCGAGCTCGGCGTGCCGGTGACGCTGATCGGCGAGGCGGTCTTCGCCCGCTGCCTCAGCGCGATGAAGGGGGAACGCGTGGCCGCCTCTAAGATCCTCCGGGGGCCGGAACCGAAGTTCGAAGGCGACAAGAAGGCTTTCGTGGAGGACATCCGGCAAGCGCTGCTGGCTTCCAAGATCGTCTCCTACGCTCAGGGCTACATGCTCATGCGGGAGGCTGCCAAGCAGTATGGCTGGAACCTCAACTATGGCGGCATCGCGCTGATGTGGCGCGGCGGCTGCATCATCCGTTCGGTATTTCTCGGCAAGATCAAGGAGGCGTTCGACAAGGACCCAAACCTGAACAACCTCCTGGTGGACGATTACTTCCGCGGCGTGATCGACCGTTGCCAGGACTCCTGGCGCCGCGTGGTCACCGCCGCCGTCCAGATGGGCCTTCCGTCGCCCGCCTTGACCACGGCGCTGGCTTTCTATGACGGCTACCGCAGCGCGCGGCTGCCCGCCAACCTGCTGCAAGCCCAGCGCGACTACTTCGGCGCGCACACCTACGAGCGCGTGGACCGGCCGCGCGGCGAGTTCTTCCACACCAATTGGACCGGCCGCGGCGGCGACGTATCGTCGTCCACCTACACGGTATAAGGGCGCGGCACGATGCGCCGGCGGAAAAGGAGATATGTATGAGTATGGAACTTCGGAAGAATTGTGCGTACGCTTTAGTCGTTCCCACCAGCATGGGAATTCGCATTACCCCGGTCAACGGCCAGCCGGTACATTCAAGCGACACTTTCCTGATGCAGGCGACCAGCGCCGAATCCAACGTGGCCAGCGTTTCCTCCTATCTCGGCCTGCCCGTAAAGGTGCTGACCACCTTTGTCAAGGGCAGCCCGATTGCGCGGTTCATCAAGGACAACCTGGCCAGCCGGCACATGGAGTACGAGGGGAAGGAAGTCGAGCAGGGAGGGCCCTGGGGCTACCGTCACCAGATCAATATCGCCGACAGCGGCTACGGGTCCCGTGGCCCGCGCGTGTGCAATGACCGCGCCGGTGAAGTCGGCCGGACATTGAACGTGGCGGATTTCGACCTGGAGAGGATTTTCGGGCAGGAGGGTGTGCAAATCGTCCACATGTCGGGGCTGATCGGAGCGTTGTCGCCCGAGACGGGCACCTTCTGCCGCGAGCTCGCCAGGGCCGCGAAGAAGCACGGCACCAGGGTTTCCTTCGACCTCAACTACCGCGCCTCATTCTGGAAGGGCCGCGAGGAAAAGCTTCGTGAGATCTTCACGGAGATCGCCGGCCTGGCCGACATCCTCGTGGGGAACGAGGAAGATTTCCAGCTCAGCCTCGGCGTCGAAGGTCCCGAGGCCGGCGGCAGGGATCTGGCGGCCAAGATCGACGGGTTCAAGGCCATGATCGAGCGGGCCCGCCAGGCGTTTCCGAATGCTTCCGTGTTCGCCACCACGCTGCGGGAAGTGGTCAGCGCCAATTGCCACCGCTGGGGCGCCATCATGGCCGCAGGAGATGACTGGTACGTGGTGGAACCTCGCGATATCACGGTGCTCGACCGCATCGGCGGCGGCGATGGTTTCGTCGGGGGCATGCTGTACGCCATCCTGAAGGGCTGGGAACCGGAAAAGTGGATTCAGTTCGGCTGGGCGACCGGCGCGCTGGTCACCACGTTCCTCACCGACTATGCGCAGCCGGCTGACGAAGACCAGATCTGGGGCATCTGGGAAGGGAACGCGCGCGTACAGCGTTAGTCGCGGCTGGCCGCACGAAAGCAGATGAGCGAAATCACCGTCAAAGAAAGAGCCGCCAGGATCAAGCTGCTGTTGATGGACGTCGACGGTGTGTGGACCGACGGGAAGCTCTATTATGCTCCCGGACCAGACGGCGCGATGCGCGAGACGAAGGCTTTCGACACCCAGGACGGCATCTCGCTGCGCTGGCTCGTTTGGAAAGGCGTCAAAACGGGCGTCATCAGTGGGCGGGACTCGGCGGCCACCGAGATGCGCGCCAGGCAACTCGAAGTCTCCTATATTTACCAGGGTCACATCGAAAAGATCCCCATCTTCGAGGAGATTCTCAGCAAGGCAGGCGTCACCCCGGAACAGGTCGCCTATGTCGGCGATGACCTGACTGACGCCGTCATCATGCGCCGCGTCGGCCTCGCCATCGCTACGGCAAATGCCAGAGGCGAGGTGAAGCGGATGGCCCACTGGGTGACGGAGAACCCCGGGGGGCACGGCGCCATTCGTGAGGTGGTGGAACTGCTGTTGAAAGCCCAGGGTACCTGGAAGGAGATTCTCGAGAAATACGAAGTGGAACAGGTAGCCGATGAAGGGTGAACGGATCGGAATCCTGGTGCATGTGGTATCTGGTCCAGGCGTCCTGCACCAGTTGACCGGTGTCATCGCCCGCCACCAAGGCAACATCTCCTCGGTGGCGATCGTGGAAAGCTCGCCCACGGAGACGCGGGTGGACTTCGAGGTCGAGCTTCCGGGCGAGGCCGCCGCTCTGGCACGCGAGCTGGAGGACCTCCCGGTGGTGAAGAAGGCCACCGTGGTGCGCAGCCTCCAGAAGATCTACGGCAAGCGCATCATTATCGTCGGCGGCGGCGCCCAGGTTGGCCAGGTGGCCATCGGCGCCGTATCCGAAGCCGACCGCCATAATATCCGGGGCGAGCACATCTCCGTCGATACCATCCCGCTCGTCGGCGAGCAAGCCCTGGCCGATGCCGTCCGCGCCGTGGCCCGCCTGCCACGCGCCAAGGCCCTGGTGCTGGCCGGGTCGCTGATGGGGGGCGAAATCGAACGGGCCGTCCGCGAGGTCCGGGAACAAGGCCTGTTGGTGATCAGCCTGAACATGGCGGGCAGCGTACCTGAAGCCGCCGATCTGGTGGTGAGCGACCCGGTGCAGGCCGGCGTCATGGCCGTCATGGCGGTGGCGAAGACCGCGAAGTTCGACCTGGCCCGGCTGAACAAGAAGATCTTCTGATTCGAGGGCTGCCGGCCGGAGTTACCGTTCCCCGCTCCTACCGGAACAGCGTTTGCCAGGTGGTCGCCGCCAGGGCGTGGGTCACCATCGCCGCCCGGATGCCGCGGCCCTGGAGAAAAGCGCGGCCGTAAACCCACCCCGCCACGCCGGCCAGACAAGCGAATTCCCAGTTCGGAAACCCGCGAAACGGAAGGTGCACGGCGCCGAAAAGCACCGCTGTCAGCAGTAAGCCCCACTGAACCCCCAGCCACTCGGAGAGCAACTGCTGTAGCATGCCGCGAAAAAAGAATTCCTCGGATAGCGCCACCACCCAGAGCATCCCCAGGAATGTCGGGACAACCCGCCACCACCAACCCGGCGCCGGATCGAAACGGGCGAAACCCAACCCGTAACTGAGCGCCAGCCCGGCGGGCAGAAACAGGCCGTAATGCTTCACTCCAATGCGCCATTCCCGCCGGTTCGGAATCAGACCGAAGCCGATGCCCTCCATCCTGCGCACCACCAGCACCGCCACCACGCCGAGCCGGATCCACATCAACTGGCCGAGAACCTCCACCGCTAACCGAGGCTCCGGCGGGGCGTAAACCCAATGAAAAAGCTTGCCGAGCACCACGCCCGCCATCAGGCACAAGAATGCCAGGTCCGTAACGGCGTGCCGGGGCAGCAGCCGGTACCAGTAACTTGCCCCTGCCGCCAGCAGCAGGAGCACGGCCAGCGATTGCCAGCGGAACAGGCCGAGCGGCGCCGCGTAGACCGCGTACGGGACCACGGCGCTGAGGACCATCGCCGGGCCAAGCTTCTCTCCCAGCTCTTCGAGTCGCCTCCGGAATCCCGGAAAACCCAGGCTGAAATAAAAGGACAGCTCGACGAGCATCGCCACCAGCACCCACATGGCGGTGCCGGGGGCGATATCCTTTTGTTGGGAGTAAACGTATCCTCCGATGCTTCCCAAACCCCATACGGCGATCAGCGTGTTCCGCAGGCTTCGCATCCCGTTCATCTTAGCATCGGCCGGGAGCCTGCTCTGCCTCGCGCCGGCGGCCGCCGGCGCGGCAAACGCCCAACCGCCGGCCGAGCTGGCCCGCCTGGTGGCGGAGCAGGAGTCAGCCAGCGCCGCCGAGCGGCTCCACTATACTTACCGCCAGCGGGTGTCCATCACTGAGTTCGACCGGAAAAACCTGCCCTGCGGGCACTACGAAGAGGTCCGGGATATCCTCTTCTCGCCCGAGACCGGGCGCACCGAGCAGTTCCTGAAACGCCCGGTCTCCACCCTGCGCCGGCTAGTTCTCACCAGCGAGGATTTCCGGGATATCCGCGAGGTCCAGCCGTTCCTGTTTACCAAGGACCGGCTTTGGGCTTATGAAACGCGCTACCGCGGCACCGAGATGGTCGACGGCCACGAGTGCTACGTGCTTCAGGTTCGGCCGCGCCAGGTGTTCCCGGGGCAGCGTCTCTTCGAAGGAATCCTGTGGATCCATAAACAGGATCTCGCCGTGGTGCGGAGCGAGGGGCAAGCCGTCCCCCCGATTTTCAAGGATGGCTCCGAGAACCTGTTCCCGCGCTTCACCACCATTCGCGCCAGGATCGGCGGCCGCTGGTGGTTTCCGGTTTACACCTTCGCCGACGACGTGCTGGGCTTCCGGACCGGCCCCGTGCGCCTGCGCATGACGATCCGCTACAGCGATTACAAGCGATTCACCGCCGAGTCGACGATTCACTTCAGCGGGCCGGCAAGACAAAAGCAATGAGAGCCATGAGCCGCTCCCCTCGCGCCCTCCTTCCCCCTACGCAAAACGGCCGCTGCCGGGATGGCCGGCAGC
>CAZXVW010000004.1:0-48581 GCA_964644025.1 uncultured Solibacteraceae bacterium
CGCGCAGCTCGGAATTGAACTCGCAAAGAGCCCGGGCGATGCCCATCTGCGCCGCCGCGGCCTGACCGGTGTAACCGCCGCCACGGGCGTTGATCAGCACGTCGAACTTGTCGGCCACCTCGGTGGCCAGTAACGGCTGCCGGACGATCGTCCGCGACGATTCCAGCACGAAATAATCTTCCAGAGGCCGCCCGTTCACCCGAATCCGGCCGTTACCGGAGCGGAGAAACACGCGGGCGACTGCTTTCTTCCTGCGTCCGGTGCCAGTGTACTGTATTAATGTAGCTGCCACTCGAATTCTCTCGTATCCTTATGCTTTCAGCTCCACCGGTTTCTGCGCTTGATGCGGGTGCCGGTCACCGGCGTACACTTTTAACTTCCGGATCATCCGCTTGCCCAACTTGGTCTTGGGCAGCATGCCGGCCACGGCCAGTTCCACGATGCGATTCGGATGTTTGGCGCGCATCTGTTCCGCAGTGGTTTCCACCAGCCCCCCGGGGTAACCGGTGTGGCGGCGATAAACCTTCTGCTGCTCCTTCCTGCCGGTGAGCCGCACCTGGGCGGCGTTGATGATGATCACGTGGTCACCGGTATCCAGAAAAGGAGCGTAGGAAGCCTTATGCTTCCCCATCAACAGGGTGGCCGCTTTGCTCGCCACGCGGCCAAGTACTTGATCCTTGGCGTCAATTACGTGCCAAGTACGCTCGATGGTCTTGGCCGACGGGAACTGGGTGCTCATAGACAGACGTACTCCGTTGGAGACTCGCTGTGTTTCTAGGTTACCTGATCCCGCCGGGAGGTGTCAATTCAGCCTGTTCAGAGCAACTGGAACAGGCCAATTCCAGCCCTGCCGGACCCTTATTCTCACCGCGAACCGGCCTCGGCGAGAACCCGTGCGAGCAGTTTGCCGGGCCAGCGGGCGTCCGCACAAACCAGCCGCTCGCGCCGGCTGACCGCGATGCCGTCCAGCAAGCCGGTCAGGGCCGGCCGATCCCGGGCGCGCAGCCGGGCAAGGCCGATCATCATCCGCAGCGCTGACTGCAGCGTCTCGGCTTGTTCCGGCGTCGCGCACTGGCCCTCGGCATCAACAACCACGCCATCGCTGACGCTGCCGGTCACCTTGAGGTTGCTGAGCCTGGTCAGGATTCCATTCAGAATGTCCGAGCCTGTGGATCGCGGCGCCATGCGCCGGCCGAATCCCCCACACGATATCACCCAGAACTGGTTGGCGCGCTCAACGGTTCCGAGCATGTGCTTGAGCGCCGGCGGCGGTCCGGCTGATTGTCCCTGCTGGTCGAGGATGGCCCGCAGACGCTCCGGCCGTCCGGCGATCACCGTTGCCGCATCCACCATCACCAGAGCGGCGTCGTCGCTGCCGATGATCTGGTAACCCTTGTAAGACCGGCGACCGGCCGGCCGAGCCGCGCCTCGATTTCCCGCTCGGAGAATCTTCCCCGGCTCATCACGACAAGCTCGGTTCCGTTGAAGGCCGCCAGAATCTCCGAGATGTCCTGGCGCAGATCGATCCCGGCAGTTCCCGTCAACCCAGCCAGCGCCGCCGCGCCTCGCGGGCCAAGCTGTTCGCGGTAGAAGGGCGTTTCGCGAACGTGGTCCAGCCGGGCGCCGGCGAGCAGCAGCGTATCCGGGGGAACCAGCCGCATCAGCGCCGGGTCCGGCCGGACCGAAGGCGGCGTGCCGGGGCCGCACCCCAGGCCGGGCAGAATGAACGAGAAAACGATGCCGGCCGCCGCGAAGCGCATGCCCCTTATTATCGGTCAACCGGCACCACGGCGGCGAGGCGTTCTCCCCCCGCCTGTTACACTGAATGTCGGAACCGGCCGCCGGGCCGGCCCTTGACTGCGAGCGTTGAGCACCTTGGAACAACTCGACCTGCCTGGTTTCGTGGCTGCGGCCAATCGCTTCCGGGACAAGATCGCGGCTCTGAAACAGCGGCACCCGCTCGAGCAGTTCGATTGGTACCCCTATGAGTCGCTGACCGCCGTCTCCATCCTGGAGCGTTTGCTGGAAAAAGATTTCCACTTGCTGGCGCCCTTGCTGGCCTCCGAGCCAGTCCTGGATGTCGGCTGCGCGGACGGTGATCTGGCGTTCTTTCTCGAATCCCTGGGAGCGACCGTAGACGCCATCGACTACGCGGAGATGAACTACAACCAGCTTCACGGCGCGCGCCGGCTCGCCGGGCTGCTGCACTCAAGCGTCAGCATTCACTCGGTGAACCTCGACTGGTATTTCGAGCTGCCCCGCGCCCGCTACGGGCTGGTGCTGTTCCTGGGCACGCTCTACCACCTGAAGAACCCGTTTTACGTGCTGGAGTTTCTGGCCCGGCGCGGGGCCTACTGCATACTGAGCACCCGGGTAGCGCAGCTTACCGGCCGCGGCGGCGCCAGAATCGCCGCCGAGCCGGTGGCGTACCTTCTCGATCCGCGGCAGACGAATGACGACTCGACCAACTACTGGATCTTCTCCGAGGCCGGGCTCCTGCGGCTGGTCGAGCGCACGGGCTGGAGCGTGGTGCAGCAGGTACATGCCGGCTGCCTGGAGGATTCCAACCCGGTGGAGGCGGAGGCTGACGAGCGGATGTTCCTGCTGCTGGTGAGCCGCCAGCGTTACCCGGACATGCAGATCCGGTTGCTGGAGGGCTGGCATGCTCCGGAGGAGAGCAGGTGCCGGTGGACAGCGAAGCAGTTCTCATTCGAGGTGCTGTTGCCCCGCATCCGGACCGTGAAGGAGTTTGCGCTGGTGATTGCAATTCCCGACGAGGTGATCGCAGCCGGCGAGCCGGTGGAGCTGACCTGCGAGGTGAACGGCGCGCCGGCGGGTTCCTGCCGTTACTCCTCGGCGGGGTCGCACACCTTCCGCGGCAGGTTTCCCGACCCGGGCGCCAGGCGCGCGGTAATTCAGTTCCGGGTGCGACACCGCTTCCGGCCGCCAGGGGCCGACAGGCGCGATCTTGGCGTGGTGGTGTCTTTCGCCGATGAACTGGCCGGAGCCCGCAGCGGGCTGCCTTTCCGGATCTCTTAGCCGGCCGTGCTCCCCGACCGCCGCGGGGGGAGAACAGTTGCGGCGCGGCCAATCCCGCGGCTCAAGCCGAGCGCCACATTTCGTCCCAGGTCACCTCACGCTCGAACTCGTAAGCCATCCGCCCCAGCAGCGAGGTCGCCGTCGCCTCCACCGCCACATTGGTCATGTTGAAGGGCTTCTGTTCCACGATCCGGGTGTAGAAATGCTCCACTGCATCGATGGTGATTTCGCGCTTGGAGTCGACTTTCTCAATCAGGCTGCGGTCTTCCAGCGAGTCCGCGTTCGGGTAGCCGGAATCCTTCCTCGGGCCGTGCAGCTTGTAATAAGTGCGCGCCGTCTCGATCATCATCTTGGAACCGTAGATCTGTTCCTTGACCGAGCGAAACGCCGAGGCGTACTTGATTGAGATCAGCCATCCTTCTTTCTCGTCCGGGTAGACATAAATGATGTCGTGATGGTCCGTGGTCCGGTCCCCGTAATACACCGGGTAGCGGAGGCCGCCATGGCCGGTCGCCTTTTCGGGTCTCGCCTTGAGAAACCAGTTCAGCATATCGACGCCGTGGCAGTCCTGCTCCACGATCGGGCCGCCGGACAGCTCCATCCAGGCGTACCACTTCCGGGTCCAATCCTTGTCCTTCGGACGCTTCGGACCCTGGGGCGCAGGGGCGCCGAGAATCCAGTAACTCAGCACCAGCTTCACATCACCGATGCGGCCGGTGTCGACGTACTCCATCGCCTTCAGGTACTCGGGGCTGAACCGCTGCTGAAAACCCCACTGGACGACGCGGGTTGGATCCACCTGCTCGCCTGCTCTGGCAATTCGCTTCACGTGGGCTACATCCGGGCCGGCCGGTTTCTCGCAGTAGATGTGTTTCTTGGCCTTGACCGCCGCCTCGAAGTGCTCGGCATGCAGGTAGACCGGCGTGGTGATCAGCACGGCGTCGACCCCGTCATCGGCCAGCAGGTCCCGGTAGTCCTTGTAGACTTTCGCCTGATCGGCGCCGGGCACCTGGCTCTGCGCCAGGTCGATCCGGTCCGGGTAAATATCGCAGATGGCCGCCAGCCGCGCCCTGGGGTCCCGCGACATGTGGGAGCCTACGTACCGGCCCCGGCCGCCGGTGCCGATGATGCCGAACGTAACCGCTGAATTGGCCTGGGTGCCGAACGCCGTCTGGGGCTTCACCAGCAACACACTGCCGGCCGCACCCGCCAACGCCTCTCGCCTGGTAAGTTTGTTCATCTCATCTCCTTGTGGGAAAGCCTGCGTCCCAGGATACCCATATCAAAGAATCATGCCCGAGCGCAGGAGCCCTCCCATCAGCGGCGGGTAACAGGAAGCCAGGAACCACCCCCATGGACGCGCGGGCGTCCGGACTGACAGGCCGAGCCAGCGGCCGGGAAATGAAATGCGAATCAGTTACGCTTCACGCTCACCTGGCGGAAATAGACCAGCGAGCGCGCGTCGTGGTTTTGCAAGCCAATGTAGCCGCTATCCGGGCGAGGGCCGCGCACCGGTTCAAACCACCGCTTCCGCTCGGGAACGGGATCCCCGCCATGGAATTCCATCACCTTCTTCCCGTTCAAGACAGCCCTGGTAGTCTGGCCGTCGAGGATGATGTCCATGGTGTTCCACTGGCCCATCGGCTTCTGGTTGCGGGTGATGACCTTGGCCATCGAATAAATGGCGCCGGTCGAGTGCCAGTCGTCGCCGCCGGCGTCAATCTGTACCTCGTAGCCGTTGTGCACGGCGTACCAGGGGTCCGGGGGCGGTTCGGGCAAGCGGATGAAGACGCCGGAGTTGGCGTTTTTCGAAGCGGTCTTGAAGACGACGCGGATGGTGCAATTACCAAACTTTTCGCGGGTATAGTACAGCAGCCCCATCCCGCCCTCGGTTTTCATCACGCCGTTCTCGACCAAAAAACGGCCGGGGCCAACCATTTTCCAACCGTCCAGGTCATGACCGTTGAAGAGCTGTTTCCACTGGCCGGCGCTGAGCAGGGAGGCGGCAAGGACGGTAAGCAGTAGCGTTTTCATCAACTGAAGCACTCCTTCCAGTGTCATTGTACCCGTTTGGCCGCGGCGGGCCGCTCCGCAGCCGCGCCTACCATGCCGGGAACGAGTGTGCAACCATGGATTCGGGATGTCTTTCCGGCTGTGGCGCAAACTGGAAACCGCCCTCGAGACCCGGATCCGCCAGCGGGTCACCCGGGCGGGATCGCTGTTTGTGATCGCCATGACGCTGGTGGCCCTGGCCGCCTTTATTTCAGCCAACAACCTGCTGTTCCTGCTCCTGGCGATGATGCTCGCCACCCTGCTGATTTCCGGTTTTGTGAACCGGCTCAGCCTGGCCGGGCTGGAGCTGGATTTCAAGCTGCCGGAACATATTTCGGCGCGACGCAAGGTTCCCGCCCGGATCCTGGTGCACAACGAGAAGACCTGGATGCCGTCCTTCTCCGTTCATCTTTCCGGCGCGCGGGCGAGCGTGTTTTCCTCGACGCTGTACTTCCCGGTGATCCCGGCCGGCGCGTGGTTGAGCGAAACCGTGGAAGTGGAATTCGCCCGGCGCGGCGCCTACCGCGAGAACGACTTCGAATTCATCAGCCGTTTCCCATTCGGCTTCACCGAGCGGCGGGCGCGGGTGACGCTGCACCGGGACATTCTCGTGTACCCGTCACTGGAGGCGCAACCGGGCTTCGAGGAACTGCTCTCCTCCATCGCCGCAGAGCTGGAAGCCCGCCAGCAAGGTTACGGAAAGGACTTCTACCGCATCCGCCCGTATGAGGCGCTGGAGAGTGCGCGGCACGTTGACTGGAAGGCAACTGCTCACACCGGTGAACTCCAGGTGCGGGAGTTCGCGCGTGAACAGGAGCCCCTGATGGAGATCTTCCTGGACCTGGCGGCGCGGCCCGAGCACGCCGGCTGGTTCGAGCACGCGGTGGAGTGCTGTGCGTTCCTGGTCTGGCAGGCCGCGCAACGCGAGGCGCGAGTCCGCTTCCGGACCCAGGAGTTCGACGTTTCCATTCCCACCGAAGCCGATGCCTACACGGCCCTGAAATACCTGGCGCTGGTGGAGAGGAAACCGCGGCTGGAGATTCCCGGACCGGGACCGGAGGATAGCTACCAGGTGATCTTCACGGCCCGTCCCCGTCAGGTCCAGGACGCGGGATGGTCGCAGGCGTTGCTGGTCGAACCGGGGGGTGAGATTCTCCCCGCGCGGTGACCGCCGCCACGGCGCTCCAGACGGAGACGCCAGGGGATGCTCGCCGTGACCGCGCATCTCCGCGCGTGCGAGATTACGCGGGATGCTGGCCGGAGCCGGCTTCCGGCTCGGCCCCCGGGGTTGGATTTCCCGGTGCTTGCTCCGGCGGCGGTTGGGTCTCGGGGACAGCCGCTGGCGCCGGGCTGTAATCCTTCGGCATCACGATCCAGCAGATCAGGTAGGCGATAAAGCCGACGCCGGTGAACAGAGCCGCGCAGAGCCAGACGATGCGCATCAAGGTGACGTCCACCTCCAGGTAATCCGCGAAACCCGCGCAAACGCCCGCGATCTTCTTGTCGCGCATGGAGCGCATCAGGCGCCTGCCCGAGACGGCACCCTCGGTTCGCGCCTGGCTGGTGGGCTCGCCGCATCCAGAACAGAAACGGTCACCCTCGCCCAACTGGCGGCCGCAACGCGTGCAATACATACCCTTCCTCCTCGGCTATGATTACGAACGAGCAGGCAAAATTGTTCCGGGAACTGTTACGCGGAACGTTCAAATTCGAGCTGGTCACCCGGCTCGGTCCTGCTTTGGGCGGCCGTGCCCGCCGGCAACTCCAGCACCGAGTGGGCACGCAGACAGGCCGATATCCGCCGGCGCGGCATACGGTGGCGAATCTTGAGCACCTTCCGCTTCTTGCTGAGAAACAAGACGTCGATCGCAAACTTCATCCCGAAGGTATGAACGGCTTCGCAAGGAGCGATCCAGAGACCCTCGCCGGCAGGCAGCCTGTCATGCTTCAGCAGGCCCGTGCGGCGCTTCTTGCTGGTATCGGCGACGCCGGCTCGCACGGCCAGGATTGTATTTTTTGTAACGTTTTTAACGCGCAATTTCCACCGCAGCTCCCTTACCGGCTACTCCTTCTAGAATCGGCATCCTGGGGGAAAGCCTTTACGGGAAACACCGCTTGCGGGCGGCCGGCCCGGTTCAGACACTCACCACCGGGCAGGGCGATTGCCGGATGATCGAGTAAGCGTTCGCTCGCAGGCGGCCGAACACTCCGGCCGCCGAGCCACGACCGATCACCAGCAGATCCGCTTGGACCTGTCTGGCGGCGCAACAGACGGCCTCCGGCGCGTCGCCGTTCTCGATCATGACTTCGGCCGCCGAGGAAACCGTTTGCTGGAGCTTGTCGATTTCGGCCCGGGCCTGGCTGGTGAGGCGGTGGTGCCAGTCCTGATCTTGGGGTTCACCCGAGGGGCCTTCTGCGCAGTGTAAGCTATGCACCAGGATCAGGCGCGCCCCATAGGAGTCCGCCACCGCCGCAGCCCAGGAGAGGACCTTTTCGCTCTGGAGGCCAAGATCGACGGCGACCATTACCGTCTTGAACTCGATCCGGGACTGCCCGGGAGCCTCCCCCAGGTGCACTCCCGTCCACACCGGGCAGTCGGCGTCATGCAGGATCTTGGCGGTGACGGAGCCAAGGATGAACCGCCGGAACGGCCCGTAGCCGTGTGTCGGCATGACGATCAGGTCTACGTTGTTGGCGCGAGCATATTCGACGATTTCCCGCGCGGGATCCCCTTCGAGCAGCACGCGCCGGGGGTTCCACCCGGGGCACTCTCCGGCCAAGAATGTCTCGAGTTCCTTCTTGACCTGGGCTGTGCGCGCCTCAAAGAGCTCATTGACGAGAGCGCCGCCAACCTCCATGGAGCTGAATTCGTAGTGTGGCGGCGGGAGAACGTGGAGAAGCGTGGACTCGGCGCCGAAATGCCGGGCCAGGGCCTCAGCATAGCGGGCGGCGCCCACAGAGCGTTCGGAGAAGTCCACCGGTGTCAGGATTCGTTCCATCGAGAACATTGCTGCTCTCTATCCCGCCGGCTTGCCGGCGCTGTTCAGCGGGCCGTCCCGGGACGCCGGGCCGGGGGCGTCGTCCGTGGCGGCGAGGCAGAACCGCCTGATTGTCCCGCGCGGGCCGGCCGCCCCAGCCGCCGCCGCTGAATCAACCCACCCGGGCCCGGCCGCTGGCCAAGAACTGAAAATACCCGTACGCGACCAGGATCGCGAGGCCACCGACCACCAGAACAATGATGATGATCTTGCCCCATAAATCCACTCTCTGCAACTTCTTGGCCCGTACGGCTTGCTCAGCGATATATTTCTCTTCGCCGGCCAGAACGTGAATGGTGTCATCCTCATGAAGCGTCAGGGTCCTGCGGTAGGCGAGCAGCGCCACCCCCACGAGAAACACAACACCCCATATCACCAGAAAGGGCACCAAGTTCATGGCGTTTCCTCCTAGACGTATTATCTCCGGTCAATCAACGGGCGCTCCGACTTCATACGGTTCAATCGGACAGTCCGGACTCAACAACATACCACGAAACGGCGTGGGTGGAAAGAACCGGCGCGGCTCCACCGTGCCGGTGTTCGACGGCTGCGCCGGTTCCCGCTCAGCCGCGGCGGACGCTCACGTGCAAGCAGGCGGATAGAACCGCCAGGGCCGCCGTGCTCACGGGGTCCTTGCGCAAGACCACGGACTTGACACCGGCGGCCCAGGCCGCACGCATCTGTCCCGGCCCGCCGTCTGCAATCAACACGATGCGCTCCGGCTCCGCGATCGGCAAAGGAAGAGCGGAGAAATGCTCAAAATCGAGCACTAGCACTCCTGGCGCTTCCAAATCCGGTTTCTCGACGCAGCCCACTGGCCCGGAACCATTGCGCACCAGCAGGTCCCGCAAGGCCCGGCGATAAGTCTCGTCCGATACAGCAAGCTGGATCAATGCCATTGCCGGTCATCTGCACAGCAGCACTCGCCACTCCCGGCCGCGAACCTCGTCCGGCCAACCTTTGAACATTCCCATCGGCCCACGGCGGCCTCGGCAGCGAGTCAGCAATTCGGTCGCCAATTCAGTGCCCGCAGCGGTGGAGCAACCCCCCGGCTCCGCTGGCAAACTCCCAGCGGACCTTGGTGTCTCAAATTGAATCCCAGCGCCACGGACCCCGGTGCCGGTCGACCGCTGGAGCAGAGAGAATTCGCGCGGCTGGGTGGGGCAAATTGCGCAACCACGTGGAAGCTGCCGGGCAGTGCTGCTATACTGATCACAGAATCTGGAATCCAAACTGGGCCATAGCAGCCGAAGAATGCCAACCGCGACCGATGAATGGCGTGAGACGGACCTTTTGAGGGAGGTCTTCAATCAGCTCCCGGATGCTTTGCTGATTTACAACCCGGATCGCGTGATCATCGGCGTTAACCGGGCGGCCGAGAAGATGTTCGCGATGAAAGCCGAGGAAATGATCGGCAAGGAATGCGCGGAGGTCTTCCGGTGCAGCGTCTGCGACCCGTCTTGCGGGGTGCAGGCGGGACTGGACCATCCCTCAGGAGCACCAAGCGGCACCGTGCGGCTTCATACCGAGAACGGACGGGAGCGGCTGGCCGCGATCAGCACCGCCCCGGTTCACAAGGCGAATGGGGAAGTCGGCGGGGTTGTAGTTACGGTCAAGGAGATCACCGGCGAGATCGAACCGGAGAAGCGGGAAGTAATCGCCGAGTCGCAATCCATGCGCGACGTAATGAATTTCGTCCGGCGGGTAGCGGCCAGCGAAGCCACAACCATATTGATCGAGGGCGAGAACGGAACCGGCAAGGACCTCATTGCCAAGACGCTGCATCATCAGAGCTTGCGGCAAGCGGAACCGTTCATCGCCATCAACTGCGCCGCCATACCGGAGACGTTGCTGGAAAGCGAGCTGTTCGGTTACGAGAAGGGCGCGTTCACCGATGCCCGCTCGCAGAAGCGAGGCATCTTTGAACTGGCCGACAAGGGGACGCTGTTCCTGGACGAGATCGGCGAGATTCCGCTGGTACTGCAGGCCAAGCTGCTGCGGGTGCTCGAAGAGCAGTGTTTCCGGCGGCTGGGCGGTTTGAAGGACATCCACCTGGATCTGCGGGTGGTGGCGGCCACCAACAAGAACTTGCGGGAAGCTGTGCAGGAGGGAGCGTTCCGGCAGGACCTGTACTTCCGGCTCAACGTGATCCACATCACGATTCCCTCCCTCCGGGAACGCCCTGATGACATCCTCCCCCTGGCCGAGTTCTTCATCCATCATTACAATCGCAAGTTCAAGCGCCAGATCAAGGGCCTCAGCGACGAAGCGCGGCGGATGCTGTTGGCGCACGACTGGCCAGGCAACGTTCGCGAGCTCCGGAACGCCATCGAGCGGGCGATGATCCTGGAGGAATCCTCCGTGATCCGGCCCGGCAGCCTCCCGATGGCCATCAACCCCGCGCCGGCGTCCGTGGCCACCAGCCGGCCCGCCCTGCCTTCGCCCGGGTTTTCAGATGTAGGATTGTCGCTGGAAGAAAATGAAAAGCAACTGATTCTCCGTGCGCTGGAGAAAACCGGCGGCAACCAGACCCAGGCCGCGAAGTTGCTCAAGATCACCCGCGACACCCTCCGGTACAAAATGAAGAAGTTCAAACTCCGGTAAGTTCTCCGCCAGCGTGGCTGCGCCGCCATGGTCCGGCGGTCTATATTAGTTCCTGTCGAGAGAAAACCTGACATGCTTCCAATCTTGCCGAACCGCCCCGGCGCTGGATCGTTGCCCAGAGCCAGACCGTCCCTCTCCCACCATGAGGCAAAGTCCATTCGCACCAGAAATACCGGCCGCCTCCGGCGCCTGGCCCTGGTGGCCCTGCTGGCCGGCGGTGGCCTGGCCGCCGCCACGGCAACCGGCGTCGCCGCTCCCGGGCAACGCCGCCTGTCCTTTAACGACGGTTGGCGCTTTTTCAAAGGGCAAGCACCGGGAGCGGAAAAACCCGCTTTCAACGACGCGGCGTGGCGCGTGGTGGAGCTGCCGCACGACTGGGCGATCGAAGGGCCTTTTGACAAAAAATACGACGCGCGCTGTGGCGGGCTCCCGTTTCATGGGACCGGCTGGTACCGGAAGCGGTTTACACTCCCGGCGGCAGCGAAAGGCAAGTACTTCACCATCGAATTCGACGGGGCGATGTCCAACGCCGAAGTCTGGCTCAACGGGGAAAAACTCGGCGAACGCCCTTATGGCTATATCGGCTTCGCCTTCGACATGACGCCGCTGTTGCGCTTCGGCAGCCAAGAAAATGTGCTGGCGGTGCGCCTGGCGCCGGAAGACCGTTCCTCGCGCTGGTATCCGGGCGCGGGGATTTATCGCAACGTCTGGGTGGTGGAGACCGGCGCGGTGCACGTGGCCCGTTGGGGGACATACATCACCACGCCCGAGGTCTCCGAAGAACAAGCGGTCGTGGCCGTCCGGACCCGCATTCGGAACCGCGGGGCAAGCCCGGCCCGGGTCACGCTCACGACATCGATCCTCGATGCCGGCGGCGCTGAAGCCGGTCAGGCCTCCACTGCCCTCGATATCCCGGCGCGCGGGGCAAAAACCGTCACGCAACGGGTGACCGTACGCAACCCGAAGCGCTGGGACATAGACCGCCCGTACCTCTACCGGGCGGTCAGCCTGATCAAGGACGCCGGAGACGTGCTGGACCGTTACGTCACTCCGTTCGGCATCCGCACCATCGAGTTCGACGCGAAAAGAGGATTCCTGCTGAACGCGCGCCACCGGAAGCTCAAAGGCGTTTGTCTGCACCATGACCTGGGTCCGCTGGGAGCGGCGGTCAGCCGCCGGGCGACCGAGCGGCAGCTCGAGATCATGAAGTCCATGGGCGCCAACGCTGTCCGCACCAGCCACAACCCGCCCTCGCCGGAACTGCTGGAATACTGCGACCGCCTGGGCTTGCTGGTCATGGACGAGGCCTTCGACATGTGGCGGATCCCCAAAGTGCCGAACGGCTCGGCCAAGTATTTCGACCAGTGGGGCGAGACCGACTTGCGCGACATGGTCCGGCGGGACCGCAATCACCCCAGCGTGATCCTCTGGAGTATCGGCAACGAAATTCCCGAGCAAGGAAAACCGGACGGCTGGAAGATCGCCAAACGCCTGACGGATATCTGCCACCGGGAAGACCCCACGCGCCCGGTTACCGCCGGGTTCAACAACTGGACCGGCGCCATCAAGAACCACCTGGCCGACCAGGTGGATGTTCCAGGCTTCAATTACAAACCCACCCATTACCGGGAGATCCTCAAGGCTCACCCCAACTGGATCATCGTGGGTTCCGAGACCGCTTCCTGCACCAGTTCGCGAGGCGTCTATCACCTGCCGCTGGAAGACCACGAGCAGCATGAGACGCTTCAGGTTTCCAGCTACGATGTCGTCGCTCCTTCCTGGGCGTACCCTCCGGACGTGGAATTCCAAGCGCAGGATGAGCTGCCGAACGTGCTGGGCGAGTTCGTCTGGACGGGTTTCGATTACCTGGGCGAGCCTACCCCGTACGGCCGCCGGCGCGGGGCGAAGGACAAGTACTGGAACGCCGACTGGCCGGCGCGCAGCTCCTATTTCGGCATCGTCGATCTTTGCGGTTTTCCGAAGGACCGCTACTACCTCTACCAGAGCGTCTGGACCACCGCTCCGATGGTGCACTTGCTGCCTCACTGGAACTGGGCGGGACACGAGGGTGAAAAGATCCCGGTGTTCTGCTACACCAACTGCGACGAGGTAGAGCTGTTCCTCAACGGGCGTTCGCTGGGCCGGAAAAAGCGCGGAGCCGAACCGGTGATCCTTCCGGTCCACCAACTGGTAAGTGAAACCGGCACGTTTGCCAGCAAGTACCGGTTGCGGTGGGACGTGCCTTACCAGCCCGGCGTGCTCCGGGTAGTCGCTTTCAAGAACACGGTCCCGGTGAGGACGGCGGAAGTGCGGACCGCCGGAAAGCCGGCCCGCATCAGCCTGATTCCGGACCGGGCCGTAATTCGGGCCGATGGCCGGGACCTATGCTTCGTCACGGTCCGGATCGAAGACAGCCAGGGCAATTTGTGCCCGCTGGCCGGCAACCTGGTGCGGTTCCAGGTAACCGGGGCCGGGCGAATCGCGGCGGTGGGCAACGGGAACGCAGCCACCGTCGAGCCGTTCCAGGCGGATCACCGGAAGGCATTCAACGGCCTGTGCCTGCTGATCGTCAGATCCATCCGGGGCCGGCCCGGCCAGGTCCACGTGTCCGCAAGCTCCGCCGGTTTAGGTTCCGCGGACGCCACGCTCAAGACGCAGGTCCGGTAAACTGCCGGCCGGTCGCCGGCTTCAAGGTGCGTATCGCCGTCTCCGGCGGCGCCTTCGCCAGGGCGGCCTTCGTGTTCACCAAAGTGGCGGTAAGCGATTCCCGCGGCAGATCACGGATGATGGGCTTCACCATCCAGCCCAGACCCAGCGGGATGCCGCGCGTCAGCGAGACGGCCTCGCATTCAATGTAGACGCCGCCGTCCCGTTGCTCGAAACGCCAATAGGAATACAGGCGCCAGAGGAAGCCGTGGCCGCCGCCTTCCGGCAACTCGTGCTCACCGGGCCTGCCGGGGCTGGCTACCTCGGCGATCTTCACACTGTAAGAGCGGCTCCAGGCGCGTTTCTCATCAAGCCGGAAATAACGCACTTCGTGCTCGGTGTCGAGCACCACCGTGACAATTTTCTTCTTGCGGAGACGATAATAAACCCGGAATTCATCCCCATTCCGGCGGAGCAGTTTTGATCTTTCCACTTCGGGCCCGTAATAGCGGTTGTGGTGGTCATAGTCTTCCACCAGGGCCAGTGTCCGGCCAAGGGTGCCGCCCGGTACGAAAACCGCCCCGACCCAATGATGAACCAGGCCGCCGGGAACGCTGATGATCGCCGAATCCCCGAAATGACCGCTGATCACTTCGCCGCAGCGCACCCGTGCCCGCCGGTCTTGCGAGGCGTCCACCCACAGAAAGCTGTTTCGCCCGTCGACTTGCTTCTGAATGCGCGCTTCGGTCCGGTGGATGTAACGGTCGAAGGCGCGAACGGTGTCCTGCTCCAGCCCGGCGCCGAAGACAAACTGGGCCGCCACCAGTATCAACAGAAGACGGAAAAAATAAGGCTTGGCCGACATCAGTTCTCCAGCACGAATGGCGCGGGGAGCCAACACCCTCCCATCAGGTGGGATGCGGCGGGCGCCGGGCGGGTTCCGAAACCCTTCCAGGCCGGGTGATTCCACTGCCGCGTAACAGCGTGTTTCACCCTTCTCCCCATGGCAAGTCCGGACGGGCGAAGCGCTTCTTCGGGCGCGCTTTCAGCGCCTTCTCCTGGAGTTCGCCGAGCAAGGCGTCGTAGATTTCCGCAAACCGGCCGGTGCCGGCATCCGCGCTGAGCACGAATTCGCGTGCCAGGCGCACCCTTTCTCCGATGTAGGGGCGGGCCGTGTGCAGGTAAAGATGAAACCAGTCATCCGGGACGGCGTCATCGAACTTCCAGCGGGCGTAGAGCCGCAGCACGACCCACTTCACCGTGCTGCTGAGAACCGCCGACCGCAACAGTGAATCCATCCCCTCCTCGTAGCCCCGGATGAGCGCCTGCCGTGACTCGGCGCCATAACCGGCGATGGTTTCCAGCAGCAGCGCTAGCGTCGCGTTCGCCAGAATGGCCCGGCGGACCAGCAGGCGCGGGTTCCGTGCTCGGGAAGCGGCTTTCTCGATTTCCAGCAGGGTTCTCCGCGCGTCCTCGCGAACCGCCGCGGGAAGCCGGCCGGACGTCACGCCGGCCGGAATGATGCGCCGGTCTGGATGCTTTCGCGTCCCAGCCACGTAAAGTTCCCAGGCCTCCTCCATGGTGAGATCCGGCCAGCGGGGGTGCACGCGCACGCGCCGCCGGCGGATCTCACGGACAATGTAGACGATCACCGCGCCGATCAGGGCGTACAGCACGTGGCGGAGGCTGAGTTGCACGGGTTATCCAGAATAACGCAGACTCGTCCGGGCACGCCGCCGCCCGGCCGTATCGTAAAATGCCCGGTTAGGGGCTCCCTGCCACCGGAGGAAAGCATGAAGACACCGCTGACGCCAATTCGCTGTTTGCACCGGGCCATGGACTTGTTTGCCGACAAGACCGGCGTGGTCTGCGGCGGGCGGCAATTCACCTACGGCGAGTTCGGTGAGCGCTGCCAGCGCCTGGCCACCGGACTGAGAGCGCACGGTATTCAGCCCGGCGACCGTGTTGCTTACCTGAGCCTCAACAACCACGAACTGCTGGAAGGCTACTTCGGCGTCGTGCAGGCCGGGGCCATCGTGATGCCGATGAACGTGCGTCTCACCCCGGCGGAGCTCGCGGGCATTCTCAACGACGCCGGCGCGCGCCTGTTGATCTTCGAAACCGACTTCGCGCCCCTGGTGGAAGCGCTGCGGCCGCACTGCCCCACGGTGGAGAACTACGTCGCCATTGGCGAAACCACGCCGCCCGCCGATTTCTGCTACGAGGAAATTATCGACGCCGGCCGGCCGGAACGCGCCGACATTTACCGCATCGATGAGAACGCGATCGCCGAACTGTTTTACACCAGCGGCAGCACGGGTAAACCGAAAGGGGCCCAGTTGAGCCACCGGACACTCTACCTCCACGCCCTGGCCGTAAGCACTCTTTACATCAACGTGGACACGATGGTCAATCTGCACACCATTCCGTTGTTCCACGCCAACGGCTGGGGCCATCCCCAGGCCTCCACCTACTTCGGAGTGAAACAGGTAATGGTGCGGCGGTTCGAGCCACCGACGGTGTTCCGGCTGATCCAGGAACACAAAGCGACGGACATGTACCTCGTGCCGGCAATGGCCAATCTCCTGCTGAACTCCCCTGAGCGGAGCCGGTACGCGACCTTCTCTCTCCGGCGAATCATGATCGGCGGCGCCGCTTCCTCGCCGGCGCTGATCGAGGGGCTGGAGAAGGCTTTCGGCTGCGAGGTCTACGCCGGCTATGGACTGACCGAGACCGGGCCGGTGGTGGCGGGAGCGATTCCGAAACGCGATATCGAATACGAATCCGAAGCAGAGCGTTACCGGCGGCAGTCCATGACCGGCTGGCCGGTGATCGGCAATGAGATCCGCGTGGTGGACGCGGAGATGAACGACGTGCCGCGCGACATGAAGACCATCGGCGAAATTATCATCCGTGGCGATCACATCATGGAAGGCTACTGGAATGATCCCGAACAGACGGCCGCCGTCATGAGCGGCGGCTGGCTGCACACCGGCGACGTGGCCGTCTGGGACGAAGAAGGTTTCATCCAGATCGTTGACCGGAAGAAGGAGATCATCATCAGCGGCGGCGAGAACATTTCCTCGGTCGAAGTGGAAAGCGCCATCTATGCCCACCCCGACGTGCTGGAATGCGCGGTCGTGGCGGCGCCCGATGAGAAGTGGGGCGAAGTCCCCGCGGCCATCATCGTTCCCAAGCCCGGCCACCAGCTCACGGCCGACCGGGTGCGGGATTTCCTGGCCGGGAAACTCGCCCGGTTCAAGATTCCGAAACATTTTGAATTCCGCGCCGAACCCTTGCCCAAGGGAGGAACCGGCAAGATCCGCAAGCTGGAGCTCAAGGAAGCCTTCTGGGCCGGCAAGGAGAAGCGGGTGCAGGGATAACAGCGGCCGTCAACCGGCTGCGGCTCTGGCGGGGGGTGGCGACAGGTGGTCGCAATGAACGTCCTTATCCTCGAATGCCCGCGCGATGAGAAGGATGTCTTAATTGCCGAGCTTAACGAACGCGGCACCCGCGGGATCATCGAGCAGGAGCTGCCGGGCGGCGGCGTCCGCCTCCAGGCGTTTTTCGAGGAATCTCTTCCGCCAGGAAACTTCGCCCCATACAATCCCCGCTGGGAACCCGCTGATGAGACCAACTGGGCCCGGGTGGTCATGGACTCCTGGGAACCCGTGGAAGCGGGAGAGCGCTTCTTCATCGTCCCGGACTGGCGGGACGATCCCACGCCGCCCGGCCGCCTGCGCCTGGAAGTTCATCCGGGCGTGGCGCTCGGCACCGGCTATCACGCGACCACGCAGATGTGCCTGGAAGCGATGGAGCACCACCTCCGCCCCGCTGATACCTTCTTCGACCTGGGGACCGGCTCCGGCATCCTCTCTCAGGCCGCCTGGCTGCTTGGTCCGCGCCGGATCATCGCTTGCGACACGGATCCGCAAGCCACCGAATCCGCCGCCGCGAACCTGCGGCGGGCCAACGTGCCGGTCCTGCTGTTTACCGGTTCGGCGCCTTCCCTCGCCGATGAGGCCGCCGATTTCCTGGCAGCCAACCTCAGCGCGCCCGTGCTGCTCAATCTGGCCGGCGAGATCCGCCGCTGCCTGGCACCCGGCGGCCGCTCCGTGCTCAGCGGCTTTTCACCGGATGAATCTGCCCGCCTTCGTCACGGCTTTGAAAGCGCCGGCTTCGGGCTCATTGACCGGGACGCCCGCGACGATTGGGCTTGCCTGTTGATGCGAAAAACGGCGCGCTGAACAGCAAGGATCAGGTTTCAGCCCACCATTATTCGAACACGCGGTCCACCGGAATGATCTCGATATTGTCGGCCTTGACGGGGATCTTCCACTTCTCGACGATCTTGTCCTCTTCCAGGATTTCCTTCGGCTTCGGTGAGTTGTACCTCATCGGCGAAGCCTCGCCCGAGAGAAGCTTTTTCTTGAGTTCCTCGCAATTCTTGCCCACCACGACCACCCAGAGGTTGTCCGTGTGCAGGTGTTTCCGGATGGCGCGGTTGACGCCGGCGCGGGTCAGCTTCGCCAGTTGTTGCTTGATGTAGCGGTTGTAATCAGGGATGCCGTAGTAAAGACTGTCGATCGCGTAGCCAAGCTGCGCATCGGCGGTTTTGGTCAGCAAGTTCACGTACTTCGATAAATAACTGCGGCTCCGCTCGAAGTCTTCCTCGGAAAGGCCCTCCTTGATCAGCTTGTCGAGCTCATAGAAGGCGAGGCGAAGCGCGAAGATCGCCGTCGGCGGCTCGACGGGACGGATCCAGATCTGGAAGATCTGCCGGGGCCGGGCCAGGTTGGGATCCGGTTCGAACTGAAACATGCCCCGCGGAAAGTACTCGATGTAAGCGTAATCGCCGTAATTCAGGCCCCGCTGCTGGCGCATCGTCTCGAACAGCTTTCCGCCGCTGCTCCGGTGCTGCCCGAAGTAAGAGGTGGCCAGCAGCAGGGGCACATAATCCGGGTGGCCCCGCTTCACATCGATCGGAAAACCGATGGAAAACGCCACTGAGCGGGTGTTCTTTTCAATCATCCGCAGGTGAATGCCGCGAACCGGCTTCGGCGCGGGCCGTTTGACGTTGGCAGGCTCGCCCTCCGGCAGTGCCGCGAAGTCCTTCTTGAGGCGGGCCGGGAAATCCGGCGGGTAGCCGCCGGCGACCCCGATAATCAGGTTCGCCTGCGTATAGTGGGCCCGGTAGAAGCGCTTCAGGTCCTCCAGCGTGATCCGCTTCAGCCCGGAGACCGTGCCCGCATTATGGTGCTCGTACGGATGACCCTGGTAAATCGCCTGGTACAGGACCTCCTTGCCGAGTTCCTCGTCGTTGTTGCCGCGCAGTCCGACCCGTAGGAAATTGATGGTCTGATCGCGCAGGCGTTTCAGATCTTCCGGCCGCCAGCCGGGGTCGAGGAGCATAGCCCGGAAGATCTTGTAGAAGGCCTCCAGGTTGTCGGCGTGCGTCACCGCCGAAAAGACGGTCATCTCTTTGTCCACCTGGCTCTTTACTGAAGTGGCCATTGGGAACATGGCGTCGACAATCTGGTCGTAGGACATCTCCCGGGTCCCGCCCTCCGACAGCATGGACGCTGTCAGTGAAGCCAGGCCCGGCTCATCCGCCGGATCGGAAGCGGCTCCGGTCAGAAACACCAGGCGGAAGGTGACCAGGGGAGATTTTCCGGGCAGTTCCACTACCCGGGGAGCAGCAAAGGAAATCGCAGCCATCAGCATGGGCAATCCAAACAGAATCCGTTTCATTTCGAGCCACCTCCAGTGAGCGTCACAATGGTCCGCGCATCGGCGATGAAATACTTGCGCGCGATGCGCCGGACATCGGCCGGCGTCACCTTCTCATACAGGGCGTAAACCCTGTTGATGGTTTCCGGCGTGCGGCGCAAGCCGATGTAGGGCGCCAGCATGGCCGCGACCGCCTCGCTGTTGTCCATGGCCAGCGCGAAGGAGTACCGGAGGTGCTTCTTGACGGCCTCCAGGCGCGCGCGGTCGACGGACTTGTCCTGAAACTCCTTGCACTGGGCCAGGATGGCGTCGCGGACGTAATCCATATCCTCCTGCTTCTTCACCCGTGCGATCACGGTGAACAACTGCGGGTCCACCCGGTCAGGATTGTCCACTCCGAAGATGTCCACCTTCTGCTCGGTAATCACGAGCTTCTTGTACAACGGCGAGCTTTCCGAGAAACCGAGAAAGCTGATGACGTCCAACGTCACCTGATCGATGGCGGTATCCGAGTACGCGGCGCCCTTGAAAGCCACCGCCAGCCAGGGCAAGGTGGGCGTGGGCCAATCGATGTGCTTCGATCGCGGCCCCTTCTGTGGAGGCTCAGCCGGGATCCGGACCTTGTAATTTCCCCGCTTCCAGTCCCCCCAGTACTTCGCAACGAGGGCCTGGGTCTGCTCGGGCTTGACGTCACCGGCGACGATAATCGTCGTATACTCCGGCCGGTACCAGCGGTGGAAAAACTGCAGGCTGTAGTCGTACTGGTTGGGCATGTCCTTGATGTCGCGAAGGAAGCCCATGGTCGTGTGCTTGTAGGTGTGCTTATCGAACGCGGTGTCCCGGAGGACCTCGAAGAGCTTCTGGGTGGGCGCGGCGCTGTTCTTGTTGTATTCGCCCAGCACCGCCAGCGTCTCGGTCTTGAAAGTGGCCGGCGAGTATTTCAGATGCTGGAAGCGGTCGGCTTCCATGGCCAGGATCGTCTCCAGGTCCTCCTTGGAGAAGGTGGTGTGGTAAACGGTCCGGTCATCGGTGGTGTACGCGTTCGAGGCCGCACCCGCCTGCTTCAATACCGCTTCGTATTTCGCGGGCGGATACTTCTCCGTGCCGCGAAACATCATATGCTCGAACAGGTGGGCGAAGCCAGTCTTGCCCGGCTCGACCTCGTTTCGGGAGCCGGTCTGCACGACGATGTACAGCGCCACCACGTTGGGGAAGTCCGTCGGTACGGTGATCAGCCGCAGCCCGTTCGGAAAGTCATGCAGGTCATAGTCGAAAGGAAACGCGTCTCGCGGCGGCCCGGCCGCCCAGGCCAGCGCCGTACTCAGCAGGAAAGGCAGAATAATCCGATGCATCATCCGTAATTGTAACGGTTAGGATAAAAGCATGACACCTGAGCTAACAACGACGGCGCCGGTTCGCAACCGCCTGGCCATCATCGGAGCCGGATCGGTGGGCGCCACGATTGCTTACGCGGCCATGCTGCGCGGGCTGACCCATGAAGTGGTCCTCATCGACGTGGTTGCCGAGAAGGCCGAAGCCGAGGCCAAGGACCTGATGCACGGCTCGATGTTCCTGCCGGCGGTGCGCGTGACCTCCGGACCGCTGGAGGCCTGCCGCGGCGCCCGCGTCATCATCATCGCCGCGGGGGCGAAGCAGAAGCCGGGTCAGACACGGCTGGATCTGGCCGAGGCGAATGCGAACATCTTCCGCGAGATGATCCCCCGCGTGCTGGCCGCCGAACCGGAGGCGATTCTCCTCATCGTCTCCAACCCGGTCGACGTGCTGACTTACATCACGCTTCAGCTCTCGTCGCTGCCGCCGGCCCGCGTTATCGGCTCGGGCACGGTGCTGGACACCTCGCGCTTCCGGTCGCTGCTGGCCCGGCGGCTGGGCGTGGCCGTAGCGAATGTTCACGCCTACATCGTGGGCGAGCACGGCGACAGCGAAGTGCCGCTGTGGTCCACCGCGCAGGTGGCCGGCGTCCCCCTGGATCGTTTCGCTCCGCCGGGCCAGGAGCCGCTCGACGACGCCGAGCGCGAAGCGATCTTCCACAACGTCCGCGACGCGGCCGCCCAGGTGATCCGTGCCAAGGGGGCCACCAACTGGGCTATCGGGCTCGCCGTGGCCCGCATCCTCGAGGCCATCTTCCGGGACGAACAGCGGGTGCTCACCGTCAGCGGACTGGTGGCGGACTATTACGGCATCGGCGATGTCTGCCTTTCCGTGCCGCGGATCACCGGCCGCCACGGCATGGGCGCCGCCATTAACGTGCGCCTCAGGGAGACGGAACTGGCCGCCTTGCGCCGCTCGGCCGACACATTACGCGCCGCCGCCCGGCGGCTGGGATTCTGAACGCGCGCCCGCCGGCGGCTCGCTGGTTCCCGTGCCCCGGGGTTGCTATACGATGATGACGGACTGACACGATGCGCTCCGGTCTGCTCTCGATCCTGGTGCCCCTGTACAACGAGGAGGAATTCATCGAGGAGATCTTGACCCGCGTGATGGCCGCGCCCTTGCCGGAGAACCTGGACCGGGAAATCATCGTGGTCGACGACGGCTCCACCGACAGCTCGGCCGCGATCGCTGAACGCGTCCGGAAGCGGCATCCGCAAACAATCCGCCTGATCCGGCTCCCAAGAAACCAGGGCAAAGGCGCCGCCATTCGGCGGGCAGTCCAGCAAGCCCGCGGCGAGTACTGCATCATCCAGGACGCCGATCTCGAGTACGATCCGCGCGACTACCCGCGAATGCTGGAGCCGCTGCTCTCCGGCGCCGCCGACGTGGTCTACGGTTCCCGGTTCGCCGCCACCAGCCGCCGGCGGGTCCTCTACTACTGGCACAGCGTGGCCAACCATTTCCTGACCACCCTGGCCAACATCGCGGCCGACCTCAACCTAACCGATATGGAGACCGGTTACAAGGCTTTCCGCACTTCCCTGCTCCGCTCCATCCCGATCCGCAGCAACCGGTTCGGCATCGAGCCCGAACTCACGCTCAAGTTCGCCAAACGCCAGGCCCGCATTTACGAGGTGCCGGTGAGCTACGAGGGCCGCACTTATGAAGACGGCAAGAAGATCGGCCTGCGGGACGCCTTCGAAACGGTGCTGGTAATCCTCCGGTACTGGATTACGGCGGACCTGTACATAGATCCGGGCGCCGAGACGCTCGACGCCTTTTCAGTTACCCCGCGCTTCAACCGGTGGATGACGGAAACCATCCGCCCGTACGTCGGGCGCAAAGTGCTGGAAATCGGCGCTGGGATGGGCAACCTCACGCGGCACCTCGCCCGCCGCTGTGACCGGTACGTCGCCACCGATATCGACGCGGAACACCTGCGGCGCCTCGAAATGCGCCTCCGGCATCACGTGAACCTGGAGACCCGCGTCTGCGATCTCACCCGCGCCGAAGACTTCCGCCAGTTCCAGGGCGCCCTGGACACGGTGGTCTGCCTCAACGTCCTCGAGCACGTCGACGACGACCTCGCCGCGCTCGGCAACATCTTCAGCGCCCTGGCGCCGGGCGGGCGGGCGATCATCCTGGTACCGGAAGGACCACGGCTGTATGGCCAGCTCGACGTCGTGCTGCGGCACTGCCGCCGCTATTCCCAGCAGGAACTGAGCAACCGGCTAACCCAAGCTGGCTTCGATGTAGAACGGATCATCGATTTCAACCGCGTCTCGCGGCCCGCCTGGTTCGTGGCCGGGAAGATCCTTCGGCGGTCCCGCGTCAGCCGCCTCTCACTCCGGCTGTTCGACCGCCTGGTCTGGCTTTGGCGCCGCGTTGACGGTTTCCTCCCCTGGAAACCAACTTCCCTCATCGCCATCGCCCGGAAGCCGCTCAGCCAGCAGCCGCCAGGCCCAGCCGACGCTTGCACTCGTCCAGGATAGTCACCGTCCGCGAGGCTCCCACGCGGGTCACGCCCAGGGCGCGCACGCGCAACAGTGCGTCCAGAGTCCGCACGCCGCCGGCAGCCTTGACCTGCACGTGGGGCGCCGCGTGTTTCCGCATCAACTTCAGGTCTTCGTCGGTCGCTCCGCCGGTACCGTACCCGGTCGAGGTCTTCACCCAGTCGGCGTTCACCTCGCTGCAGATTTCGCACAGGCGGATCTTGTGTTCGTCCTCGAGGTAGCAGTTCTCGAAAATGACCTTCACTTTTTGCCCGGCGGCGTGGGCCCGGTCCACCACCGCCCGGATATCGTGGCGGACGTAGCCCCAATCCCGGCTGAGCACCTTGCTGATGTTGACCACCATGTCAAGTTCGCGGGCGCCATCGGCCAGTGCCCGCTCGGCCTCGGCTACCTTGATGGCGGTCGTGTGAGTCCCGTGCGGGAATCCAACCGTCGTCGTGGGCTTCACGGCGCTGCCCGCCAGGACCTCGGCGCACCGCCGCAGCGAGCATGGCAACACGCACACACTGGCCACGTCGTAGTCCAGCGCAATCCGGAAGCCTTTCTCCAGTTCCTCGTCCGTCAGGGTGGGATTCACCAGGGAATGGTCAATCATCTTGGCGATATCTTCATAGGTATAGTCCATGCTTGCGCTACTCCTTCCAAACACCATCGCCGGGCCGGCGGCGTGGGCCGCGCTCGGCCGGGTTACCCTACAGCGTACCAAGCGGCAGCGGGTCCCAGGCCCACAGCTTCGCCCGAATGCTGCAAACTAGAACGAGGAGGGCATCGCCGATGAAACTTGGATTCGTAAGCGCCATCCTGGCGGATCAGACCCTGGAAGAAGTAACGGCCTTCGCCGCCGCGAACGGTTTTGACTGCGTCGAGCTGATGTGCTGGCCTCCCGGCAAGGCGGAACGCCGGTACGCCGGCGTCACCCACATTGACGTGACCGCGCTCGGCCCGGACGAAGCCGCCCGTATCCAGCAGCTCATGAAATCCGCCGGCGTCGAGATCAGCGGCCTCGGCTATTACCCGAACCCGCTGGCGCCGGACCCCCGGGAAGCGGAAGCCGCCGTCATCCACCTCCGGCGCGTGATCGATGCCGCGCGGCTGCTCGGCGTGGATACGGTCACCACCTTTGCCGGCCGCGACTGGACGCGCTCGATCGATGACAACTGGGCCCGGTTTCTGGAGGTCTTCCGGCTGCTGGTGGCCTACGCGGGCGAACAAGGCGTCCGCATCGCCATCGAGAACTGTCCGATGCTGTTCACCAAGGACGAATGGCCGGGCGGCAAGAATCTGGCCATCAGTCCCGCCATCTGGCGCCGCATGTTCCAGGACATCCCCGAGGAAAACTTCGGGCTGAACTTCGATCCTTCACACATGATCTGGCAACACATGGATTACCTGAAGCCGCTGCGCGAGTTCGCCGGCCGCATCTTCCACGTGCATGCCAAGGATGTGCGGCTGGACCGGGAGCGCCTCGACGACGTGGGAATCCTGGCCACCCCGCTCAGCTATCACACGCCGAAGCTCCCGGGGCTGGGCGAGGTGAACTGGGGGCGTTTCTTCTCCGTTCTCACCGAGACCGGCTACCAGGGAGCGGTTTGCATCGAGGTCGAGGACCGCGCCTACGAGGGGAGCCTCGCTTTGCGCCAGGCCTCGCTGCAGCAAAGCGCCCGGTTCCTCCGGCAGTTCGCGCCGTTCGGCGGCGCGCAATAACGTTCCGGGCGGCAGCGGCGCGCGTCCCCCGGCGCCCGCCTCATCCATACGGCCACGGCTCGAACCACGGCGTACCCGGAACCTGCCGCGACTTGGCCGTCTCTTCGTTCATCGTGACGCCGATTCCCGGCCGGTCCGGCAGGGCGACGAAACCGTTGTGGATGATCTCGCCTTCCTGGACCCAGTTGCGCCAGAGGTCCACGTTGCCCATCCAGTGCCACTCGAGCGCCAGGAAGTTCGGCACGGCCGCGCAAACATGACAGGAGGCCATCGTGCCGATCGGCGAGACCACGCAGTGGGGGGAAACAGGAACGTAGTAGGTGTGCGCCAGATCGGCGATCTTACGCCCTTCGAGCAAGCCACCACACTTCTGCAGGTCGGGCTGCAGGATGTCGGCGGCGTGCTGCTCGAGAATGTCGCGGAAGCCGTGGCGGAGATAGCGGTTTTCCCCGCAGGCGATCGGCGTCGCGGCGGATTCGCGAACCTCGCGCATCGCCTCGACATTTTCGGCCGGCACTGGCTCCTCGAACCACGCCAGCTCGAATTGCTCAAATTCCTTCGCCAGGCGTTTGGCCGTCGGCAGGTCAAAGCGCCCGTGACCGTCGACGCCCAGGGCAACCTTGCGCGGAAAGAATTCCCGGACAAAGCGTACCCGCTCGACCATGTAGTCGATTTCGAGATTATTCGCCGTCCAGTTCACGCCGTCCCAGCGATAGGGGTTCCGGGCATAGTCGGTGTCAATTTTCGCCGCCGTGAAACCCTGGTCCACCACCCACTGCAGTGATTCCTTCACCTTCGGATCCTCCGGATCATGCCGGGCCGTGTCGCAATAGATGCGGATCTTGTCGCGCATCTTGCCGCCCAGCAACTGGTAGATCGGCAAGCCGAGCGCCTTGCCCGCCAGGTCCCATAGCGCGATCTCCACTCCGGTCAGCGCCGTCACGTACTGGCCGGCCTGGGCGCCGGCAAAGATCCCGCCGGTCCGCGCGCGTTCCCAGAGATAGTCGACGTTCAGCGGATCCTGTCCGATCAGGAACCGGCGGATCTGCCGCTGAATAATCGACGCCGCGCCGACGGCGGCGTCGGTTGCTTCTCCCTCGCCGAAAAGTCCTTCATCGGTGTAAACGCGGACGTGCGTCTGGTGGCCGTGAACACGCACCTCCGCCGTGCGAATATCGGTGATCTTCAGCTTTGGCCGGCCGTACGGCGAGCTGTTGCGCTGGACCGCCGCCGGGAGGTTCTGCACACTCACGGCGCCAGTCAATGCCGCCGTGGCGGCGAGAAAATCGCGTCGTGACCTGCTTGGCATGATGTCTCCTTCCTTCGCTGGATTTCCGGTCCTCAACGGCGTCGAATAAGAAATGGGACTGTTCCGCCCCGGCCGCGCGCCGCGTTTCCGGGCCGGCTTCCTCCCCTCACGCGTCGGGGAAACTCCACTCCTTCGGCGCTTTGAATCCTTTCCTGCCCTCGTTATATGGCGGGACGCCGCCGGCCGGCTGCAGGGCGCGAAAGGCTTTCACCTTTCGCATCAACTGCTCGACCACGTCCGGGTGATCCGCCGAAACATCGTTCTTCTCGTACGGATCGTCGGCGATGCGGAACAGCAGCTTCTGCCGCCGGGAATCATCCGCCGTCGCGTCGTTCACGTTCGGGCCGATCACCACCAGTTTCCACTCCGGCGTAATGCAGGTGATCTGCTCGTTATCCTCCCCGCTCTGCCCGATGTAGGAATAGATCTCGCGGTCGAGCGCCGTCTTTTTGCCCGTCAAGACATCGAAGACATCCAGACCATCGAAGGGCTTGCCGCCATGGTTCTTGATCCCGGTGATTCGCATCAACGTGGGCAGCACGTCGATGTTGGCCATCGGAGCGGTGATCTTGCCCCCGGCGGCGATCACGCCCGGCCACCGGACCGCGGCCGCCACGTGGATGCCGCCCTCGAAAACCGTGGCTTTGGCCCCGCGCAGCGGGCGGTTGTCCCCGATGCCACCGACGCCGCCGTTGTCGCTAAAGAACAGAACCAGTGTATTGTCGCGGACGCCGGCCTTATCGATAGCGTCCAGGATGCGGCCGACGCCGCGGTCCAGGGCGGCGATCATGCCGCCGAGAATCCGGCGGTTCTCCCGCCGCCGGGCCGCCGGACCACGCCAGTCGCCGGGGACGGCCTCCAGCAGCCGGTACGGGTCCATGTCATCCGGCTTCGCCTGGTAAGGGCTGTGCGGCGCGTTGAACGGAACATAGCAGAGAAAAGGATCGGGTCCGGCGGCGCGTTTCTTGATGAACGCGGCGGCATGAGCGGCGATGAGATCGGTCGAATAGCCTTTCTCGTGATCGGCTTCGTAGTTGTGGTGCCAGTCCAGTTCCCCCTCGCGTTCGTGCGTGAAGTAGTCGATGGCGCCGTTGTAATGCCCAATGAACTCGGTGAAGCCGCGGCGCAGCGGGTGGTATTTGATGGAAGAGTGCCCCAGGTGCCACTTGCCGAAAATACCCCGGTGCGTATAGCCGGCATGAGCCAGCACCTCGGCCAAGGTGACTTCGGCCACGTCCAGTCCGCCTTTGCGCCACGGCGGGACGACAGAGCGCATTAATCCGTAGCGGATCGGGTAGCGGCCCGTCATCAGGCCGGCGCGGGTGGGCGAGCAGATCGGGGCCACGTAGAAGCGCTCGAGCTGCGCTCCCTCGCTCGCCAGGCGGTCAATCTGCGGCGTGCGGATTTCGCCGCCGTGAAAGCTGACGTCGTGCCAGCCAAGATCGTCGGCGACAATGATCACGATGTTCGGAAGGTCTTTCGCGAAGGCGGAAATGCCGCCGAGAAATACGAGAACAGCTAAGAGTCGTTTCATGATGCTCATAACGGATCCTTGTCGAGGTCCTGCGAAGCCACGAACGGGGGCGGAAGAAAGTCGTAGGTGGCTTCCATCCACTCGTTCAGCATCGACTTCAGTTCAAATTCCACGTCCCGGTATTCCGGCTTGCCGGCCAGGTTGTGCAGCTCGCCGGGGTCCTTCCTCAGGTCAAACAGCTCGTAAACAGGGCGCGTGGGGCGGAAGTACGCCTCGGAGAGCTCGGGCGCGAGCCGGCCTTGCTGGTGGGCCGCTTTCATGGCGGTCCAGATGGGCTTGCCGGCAAAATCGGAAATCGGGCGGTACGGGAGCTCCGGCCGGCAGTTGTAAATGAGCGAGTACCGGTTCGTGCAAACCGAGCGGATCGGGTCCAGGTTGCCGTGCCAGCCGCGGGAGCCGAACACGCACTTGCGGCCCTGGTAAGGTCTTCCCAGCAGCAAGTTCAGGAAGCTGTGGCTTTCGGTCCCCGCGGGCGGCCGGATGCCCGCCGCCTCCAGAAACGTCGCCGCAAAGTCGACGCCGGAGACAAGCTCGCCGGTGACGCGGCCCGGCTTGACGCGGCCCGGCCACCGGATGATCAGCGGCACATGCCACCCTGGCTGGTAGAGCGTTCCCTTGCCGTGCGGCATCGCGTAACCGTTGTCCCCCATGAAAACCACTATCGTGTTCTCGCTCAGCCCCCGTTTTTCCAGCAGGTCCAGGATCCTGCCGAAATTCCCATCGGCCCGCGTCAGCTCCCCGTAATAGCGGGTGAGGTCCTCGCGAACTTCGGGCAGGTCCGGCAGGTAAGCCGGCACGGGGATCCGGGCCGGATCGTAAGCGGCGGAGAACTCGTTCTTGTCCCAGCGGCGGTGGGAGTCATTGAAGCAGAACGAGAGGAAGAACGGCTTCTGCTTCGGCTTCTGGTCGAGGAACGCGTTGATCACCTCCAGCATTTGCCCCTGTGCGCTGGTGCGGACAAAGTCCACTCGCCGGTTCATCGTTCGCAGGTGGTGCCGGTCGTAAATCTTGCCGATCCAGGGGCGCGGCACGCGGCGCCCATCCATGTGGTGCCATCGGCCCGCCACGCCGGTGAAATAGCCGTTGCGGCTCAGGATTTCCGGGAAGATCCTGTGCTCCGGCGGCAGCGGCGTGGCCAGCCGCGTCATGCAGATCCTTTGCGGGGACAAGCCGGTGAAGATGGAAGCCCGGCTGGGGCTGCATTGCGGCGCGGTCGTATAGGCGCGATCGAAACGCATTCCCTCGGCGGCAAACCGGTCGATGTTGGGCGTGCGAATCATCTTGTCGCCGTAACAGCCGGCGTGGGGAACGCTGTGGTCGTCGGTCAGGACCATCAGGAAATTGGGACGTCGGGGCGTCTGCGCAAACGCGGGGGCCGGGGCAAGGGCGGCCGCCTTGAGCAGCGCGCGCCGGGTGCTTTTAGGCATGGGTCACTCGCTCTACAAACCTACTGGATTTTGCCGGCCGAATACAAGGCCCACCGGCGGTCGCATACGGTGACGGCGAACGAGCCGCACGCTCGTTCCCGCCTCTTGCCTCACGCCCCGCCATGGGCGGTCACGGCCGGGTGTCCGGTTTGGTAGGGATCGGCGGGTAACGGTCCAGCACGGCTTGCAGGCGCCCCCGGACTTCCCGCACTTCTGGTGTCAGCCCGCCCAAGGGAATCGGACGTTGCTCGAGCACATCGTTCGCTACGTCATAGAAACGCCCGTCGCCGTAAAGCTTGTAACGGGCGTTGCGCGCCCAGCGTTGCTCAGTAAAGCGTTCCTTCGCCCAGCCGGGATGCGGGTTGTGATCGCAGTAGACCCACTGGCGCGGCCGGCCCGCCTCGCCGCGCAGCCGGGGCGCGAAGCTCCGGCCGTCGATTTCGCCCTCCCGCGCCAAATCCGCGCCGGCAAGCTCGGCCAGCGTCGGGTAAAAATCCGTCGAGTCCACCAGGTCATCGAGAACCTCTCCCGGCGGGGTGACGCCCGGCCAGTTGGCGATCAGGGGAACGTGCGTGCCCGCGTCGGTCATTTCGCCTTTCCCTCCCCGCACCACGCGGTCCCCCATGCGCGAGGTAATTTGCAGCGGCGTGCCGTTATCGCCGTAAAACAGGATCAGCGTCCGCTCGCGCAGGCCGAGCGTGTCCAGCCGGTTCACGATCCGCCCGATGGTGAAGTCCATGTACTCAACCATGTCCTTGAAGAATCGCGGGTTGTTTTCCAGCCGGTTGCCGGTCCTCCATTCCGGGCTGTGCGGGGTGGGGTTGAAAGGACCGTGGGTGAGCGCCATCGGGTAGTAGACAAAGAACCGCCGCCCGGCGTTGCGCTCGATGAAATCCGTGATGTAGGCCGTGTAGAGGTCCGGGCCGTACTTGCCTTTCGTATCCTGGCGATACTTGCCGTTCTGGAGAATGACCGGGTCGGCGTAGCGAGAGCCTTTGTCTTCGGTGTGCCCGGCGTGCCACAAGCAGTACTCATCAAAGCCGGAGTCCTCGGGCCGCATACCCCGGCCGCGCCATTCGGGCATGAAGTCCGGCGGGTTGTAACTGTAGAGTTGCCACTTGCCGGAGATGCAGGTGCGGTAGCCGGCCTCGCGCATCATATGGCCGAAGGTGCGCTCTCGCGGGTCCAGGATGCCGAAGGCCCGCCAGTTGCGGAAATTGTACTTGCCCGTCATCAGTTGCACGCGCGTCGGCGTGCACAGCGGCTCCGCGTAAGCCTGCGTGAAGCGGATTCCGGTCCCGGCGAGACCATCCAGAACCGGCGTCCGATAGGAGGTTCCGCCATTGCACCCCAGCGTTTCGTAGCCGAGATCGTCGGCCATGATCAGCACGATGTTTGGCTTGCTGTAGCGTGGTGTCCGGCAGCCCAGCCCGGCTGCACCCAGCAAAGCCGAATACAAAAAGTTGCGGCGGGTATGCATAAACACGGTACATTCTATCTTTGAGGAGGCATCCATGGCGAGTTCCCGGCGGCAGTTCTTTCGTACCAGTTTCGGCGGCGCAGCGCTAACCACACTCGCCGCCGAGGCAATGGCGCAGCAACCGGGCGACGGGGTTCCCACCCGTAAGCTCGGCCGCACCGATCAGCAGGTTTCCGTCCTCGGCCTGGGCGGGGCCCACATCGGCATCCTGGGCAGGAAGAAGGATGAAAAGGAAGCGATTCGCGTTATGCACGCGGCCATCGACGAGGGTGTGACTTTCTTCGACAACGCCTGGACATACAACGGAGGCTACTCCGAGGAGGTTATGGGCAAGGCGCTCAAGGGCGGCAAGCGTCGGAAAGTCTTTCTCATGACCAAGAACTCCGGCCGCGATTACAAGTTCGCCCGAAAGTGCCTGGAAGATAGCCTCCGCAGGCTTCAGACCGATTACCTGGACCTCTGGCAGTTTCACGAGATCAACTATGATAATGACCCCGACTGGGTCTTTGATCGCGGCGGCTTGAAAGCGGCGCTCGAAGCGCAGAAGGAAGGCAAGGTCCGCTTCATCGGCTTCACCGGCCACAAGGATCCCCGGATCCACCTGAAGATGCTGAACAAGGGTTACGACTGGGCCACCGCCCAGATGCCCATCAACGTCATGGACTATTTCTACCGGAGCTTTCAAAAGGAAGTGGTGCCGGTGTGCCTGAACCGCAACGTCGGCGTCATCGGGATGAAAAGCCTCGGCGGCGGCAACGTCAGCCAGGGCATCATCCCGGCCAACACCAGCCTCACCCCGGCCGACTGCTTGCGCTTCGCCCTGAACCTGCCGATCACCTGCGTGGTCCGCGGCTGGGTGAGCGCGGAGCAAATGATGGCCGACATCCGCACCGCCCGGGAGTTCAAACCACTTTCCGCCGCCGAAAAGGCGAGAATCCTTGCCCTGGCCGAACCGGTTGCTGGCGACGGCCGCTACGAGCGGTTCAAATCGACCCAGCAGTACGACGACCGCCTGTACCGGGAAATGCACGGCTTCCCCTTGCTCCGCCGCTAACGCCGCCCGGCGCGAGCCATTGGTTGCCCCCGCGCAAGTGAGGGAGCCGCCTGCGCCCTTTACTGCCTCTTGATGAGCACGGCCCAGTCCCTGTCCCGGTCCGAAGGCGGGTACCCAATCGATTTCCACCCCGGACCGGCCAAGGTGGTGACGCTGCCTTCGGCCAGCGGGCCGCCGGCGCGGGGATTGTACCATTTCACCGCGTAGGTCCCCTCGGCCAGTTTCACCTCCGCCGTTCCCCCGTTGGTGAGGTAGACGGCGTAGATCCGGCCGGGCCTGGCGAAGACACGAAGTTCCTTGCCCCCGCGGGCCAGGTTGTTATCCGGCTCCATCTCCCAGAACGGAAGGTTCTCGCGGAAGAAAGTGAGCGCGTAACGGGTCTGGTCCCACATCTTCTCGCGCGACCGCCAGTCCTCGCAGTTGAGATCCATGTGGGAGTAGGAATAGCCGAAATACCATTCCACGCCCGCGCCCCCGCCCATCAGGTTCCCCCACAGCGCGTACTTGCGCGGGACGTCGTGATCCGGGTCGTCGGCATCCGGCATGACGCCCACCTTGGCCGGCGGCTGCTCGTCCCCGTAGACGGCCCATTTGTGCCCGGCTTTCGCCGAGGCTTGGCGGAAGTAGACGGCGTCGGCGTTGTAACTTCGCATGGAGCCCTGAATGGAGGTGCCGTCGAAATTCGCGTCGCCAAGGATCTCCGCGTACTCGCGCCGGGCCTTGTTGTTATGCGTGTGCACCACGATGGGGTGGTCATACGGATCCAGCGCCCGGATGTAGCGGGCGATTTCCTTCCGGGCCTCGACCGGCGCGTTGTTCTCTTCCCCCAGGTTCCACAGCACGGCCAAGTGGTGGCTGAAACGGGCCACCAGTTCCCGGTAGTAAAGCTTGCGCACCGGGTTCAGATCAGGGCTGCCGCCGAGCTTCCGGTCGTTCTCAGCCTCCTGGGTGATCACGTGCAACTGGATGCCCAGCTTGTCCATGTGAGAGAAGACGATCTCCCACTGGTCCAGCTTGCTGCAATCGTAGCGGTCCCGCACTTCGGGCGTCGTCCACATCCAGGTGTCTTTCCCATCGCCGCCGTCAATGTTATAGGTGAGGAAGTAGACGCTGTCGCCGCCCTTCGAGGCCAGGTAGTTCAGCGCGCCGATGATATTGCGGCCCTTGCCGTTCTGCCAGGTGGGATCGCCCGGCTTGAAGTCCCGCGCGTGCGGCTCGTAATGATGCAAGAACTTACCGCCGCGGTTGGCGCCCTCGTTGAACCTGGCCCCGGCATCGAAGGTGCCATCGAACTCGTAATAGGCCAGGAAGTTCTCCGGGCTGTCGGCGCCGCCCTTGAGAAAATACTCACCGCTCGCTGCCCGGCGCCAGTAATGTCCGCCCACGTACTCCAGGCGGCCCTTGGACCGGGCATCCCCGTCAGCCTCGGGGAGAGCAGCAACCTGGAAGGAACCCGACGCACCGTCAAACGCCGCCGGCTTTCCGGCGTCCGGATCCAGGCTCATGGCCACATCCTTGCCGGTGCGGAATGAGGCCGCGAACTTCCACTCGCCTTCGCGGTCCGGGGTGAAGCGCACGCACCACTTGTTGCCCGCCTCGGCCGAGGTCTCGGCGGCGTCGCCGTCGGCCGCGTAGAAGCCAGGCACTACGTAGGTGGTCCCAGTGGCCGCGTGAGTGAACGCAACGTTCAGACGATAATCACGGAATGGGTTCGGAGTCGCGTTCTCGGAGGTGCGCGGCCCGTCAAACGGAATACGAACTGTATGCCACACCACCGCCTCGCCGCCGGCAACGGGCTTCCGGCCGCCGCAACAGGACGCAACGACCGTCACAACAGCAATGCCCAGGATCACTACGTGTCGCATAGCTTTGCGGCAATTATAGCGCGGCTGCGTAGGATCTCAGGCGCGGGCGGCGGTGGGAGCTTGCCGCCTAAAAACCACTGAGCAGTCGTCCCAGGCTGTCTTTCAACTGCAAGTAAGCCGGGCCGAGAGTGACCACCAGCACGGCGGGGAAGATCAGAAAGAAGGTCGGCAGCGTCAATTTGACGCTCAGTTTGCGCGCGCGTTCTTGCGCCTGCTGGCGGATCCTCCTCCGCAGATACCGGGCATGGGTGCGCAGGGCTGGCCCCAGGCTGGTTCCGTAGCGGTCCCCGTCGAGCAATAACGCCGCCAGTTTCTTCAGTTCGGCGTCCGGGCTCCGCTCGGCCAGGTGCCGCAGCGCTTCATGCCGGCTCTTGCCCGCGTGCACCTCGAGGTGGAAAAACAGAAACTCCTCGCAGACATCCGGATAGGAGCGGGACAGAGCGTGAGCGACGTCGTGCATCGCCTGATCCAGCGGTTGACCGGCCTCCAGAGTCAGGACCATCAGGTCCACGGCCGCCGGCAGCCCGCTTCGGATTCGCCGGCCCCGGGCACGGACGCGGGCCGCGAGGATGCGGTCCGGGAGCATGTAGCCGAAACCAGCCGCACAGAGGGCCGGAACCAGCACCGCTTGCGTGTCCCCCTTCAGCAACAGGAGACTCCACCCCATGACACCGGCGCAGCCGAGCACCGAGGCCAGCCGGATTCCCCGGAAAATGATCGGCGCCGTCGGCCACCGGTACCCGGCCATGGAAAGCCGCTGGCGCAGCGGTTCGTTATCGCGCCGCGAGGCTGGCAGCGATTCGCCGACCGCCTGCAGCGTCCGGGCCAGCAGCGCCCGGGTGGCCGGCCGCAGCTCGGCTTCTGGAGCAATGCCCAGATTAGCCCCTCCGCCGCGGGCCTTTCCAGTACCGCCGGAGCGCACCAGCACCACGTAGCCCACGCTGACGATGGAACCCATCACCACCACGAACAGCGTCGCCAACAGGAAGAATTCGCCGCTCATATCCGGATATCCACCAGCTTCCGAATCACAAAGTGCGCCGCGACCAGACACAGAACGGCGGCGCCGATCATGGCCTGTCCCTCCGGACGGGTCCACAACAGCGCCAGGTACATCGGGTTGACGACTGCCATGATGCCGGCGATCACCAGCGGCAGCACCGTCAGCACCCGCCCGGTCATTCGGCCGTGGGCCGCGATGGCCCGGATCTCACCCCTCAGGGCCCCTGCCTCCCTCATGGTCTCCGAAAGCCGCCCCAGTACCTCGCTGAGCTTGCCCCCGGTCCGGTTCTGCAGTTTCACGGCCGCAACGAAGGTGCTCACCTCTACCAGCGGTACCCTCCGGGCAAGGTTGTCCAGTGCCTCGTCCCAGGAGCTTCCCAGCGACCGCTCCTCGACCAAGGTCCGCATCTCGCCGGCTAACGGCTCCTCCCCCTCCAGCGCCAGCATTTGCAAACCGGCGGCCAGCGGATGCCCGGCCCGGAGCGCGCGGGCGAGCGATTCCAGCGCTTCGGGGAACTGCGTCTCGAACTTCTCCAGGCGCTTCCTCGATAACCGCAGGATGTAGAAGTACGGGGCCAGTCCGGCTAGCGCCCCGCCCGGCAGCCAGACCCACCACGGCGCCCCCACCCACTGCGCGAGAATGGCCAGCGTCACCGCCGCCACCAGCAGCATCAGCAGTGTCAGCCGCCCTACCGTCCAGTTCAACCCGGCATGGGCCAGATTGGCCTTCATGATCTCGACGTAATCAAACCGCGCGAGGAGTTTGTCCCAGAATGAAATCGTGCTCAGCGAATCCGTTTTCAGCAACTCGGATGGTTCCACCCATTCAATCCCCCCCTCCGGGCGCTGTCCCTTCTCGCCGGCCAGAGCATGTCGCTCGACAAGGAAATAGTAGCCGACCACGCCCGCTGACACCATTCCGAACGTGGCCAGGAAGAACAGCAGGATGGTGAGCATCATTGTCGTCGCTCCCGGAAGGCCGCGCCTAACGCCGGTCCCGCCGCGCAGCGGTGGTCTTTACCCGCCCGGCCGCCGAATCCGCGTCCGCGGCGCCCGCGTCCCGGCGCCGCTGCTTCGGAGGACTCCGAAGCACGTTCACCAGCGAAATGCTCGGGCGTTCGGTCAGTTCCTCATCCAGCGGATGGCGCAGCAGCAGCCGGATCCGGGCCGCCGCATCGGCCAGGGCCAGCACGTCAGCCTCCTCGGGTCTGGTCAACAGCGTCACCACCGGCAGTACCGGGCGCCCTTCGGAGGCCTCTGGTTCCGGTTCCACCCGCAATACCTCGAGATCCTGCAGCACCGTACGCAAACTCGTCGCTTCGCCCGGCCGGTCTCCCCGGGTATATACTACCTGGGCATCCACCCGATGCCCCGGTTTCAGCAACCGGATCACGCCCGTCGAATCGGTCACGTGGATCGATACCGCCCGCATCCCCGGCCGCACGCCCGCGGCCGCCCCGTGCGCCGACGTGGGCGACGCCACCACCTCGCGCACCAGCGGCTCGCCGGCCGCCACCGGGGCCACCACCACCAGCCCGGCCACCTCGGAAACCGCATCGAACCCTTCCACCAGCCCGTCCACGCTCGAACGCGGCGCCAGCTTCACGTCCGAGGGCGTCAGGACCGTGCCTGGTTTCAGGTCGCGTCCGGCCACAACGATCGAGCGTTGGCTGGCCGCCGCGCTTTCGTCCAGCTTTCCCACCACCAGGCCATAGAACAGGCCGGTCGCGATGATCGCCACCACAAAAGCGATCCCCAACAGAGTAATGAAGTTCTTTTTAGCCATCACCGAAGATTGCTCCCGGGATCAGCCTGTGTCCACATCCCGGGACATGGACTTACCTTAGTATCGGCGGCTGCTCTGTTTTTCAATAGGCTAAGCGGGGTAAACGCGCCGTCTCCTTGCTCTGCCCCCCGCGATTCATCTGTCCAGGATGACCGGAGCCCCTGGCCCACCGCCTCCCCGGGCCAACTGTTCCGGCAGCGTTGCCGCCCTCAGACCCCGCGCCGATGACCGTAAAGCTCGATCTGCAGCCGGGGACTGTAACGGAAGCCCTCTTGCTTGCACAGCTCCACCAGCCAGCGCCCCCGCTCGCGCAACTGGCTCGCTTCGGTGCCCTCCGCCATCAGCAAGACCCGCCGCGGGTCAGCCTTCAGTTCCCGTACCAGCGTCCGGATCTCGCCCAGATCGCCCGGCTCGGTGACCACGAACTTCAGTTGATACTCGTAGGCGTCCATCAGCCGCCGCAGCACGGCAGGCTGAAGCCGGAGCCGCTCATGCCGGGCCACCCGGCGCTGCTCGCCCGGACCGGTGGGGGTCGAATTAGAGAGTTTCGGACTGATACTCATCAGGTTGCAGGCGACCGGCGCAAATACGGTCCCGGCCGTCTCCACGGTGACGTGCCGGCCCATGCGCCGGAGCCGTTCGGTCAGAGGAACAATTCCCCGGGCGATCATCGGCTCGCCGCCGGTTACGACCACGTAGGCACACGCATGGGCGCCCACGAAGCCCAGAATCGCCTCCAGCCCCAGTTCTTCGCCCTCCCCCTCCCAGGCGGCATATGGGGTGTCGCACCACCGGCAGCGCAGGTTGCAACCGCTGGTGCGGATGAACACCGAGGGCACGCCGGCGAGCATTCCCTCGCCCTGAATCGAGTAGAACATCTCGGCGATCTTCATCGCGGATAGTCGAGCGGATCCGGGATGCCCGCCTCAGCAAAGCCCTTGCGGCGGAGCCGGCAGGAATCACACGCACCGCACGGCCGGCCGGCCGGATCCGGATCGTAGCAACTGTGCGTGAGACGGAAATCGACACCCAGTTCGGCGCCCAGGCGGATGATCTCCGCCTTCGACATCCGGATCAGCGGCGCGTGAATCCGGATCCGGCTCTTGCCCTCCACCGCCGCCCGGATGGCCAGGTTGGCCATCCGCTCGTACGCCTCAATGTATTCGGGACGGCAGTCGGGATAGCCGGAATAGTCGATGGCGTTGACGCCGATGAAAATGTCTTCCGCTTCCAGCACCTCGGCCCAGGCCAGGGCGAAGGAGAGAAACACGGTGTTGCGCGCCGGCACGTAGGTCACCGGGATGCCGGTGGCCATCTCCGCTGCGGGACGATCCTTCGGGACCTCGATGTCCGCCGTTAACGCCGACCCGCCAAGGGAGCGCAAATCAACCGGGACCACCAGGTGGCGCACGGCGCCGAGCGCCGCGGCCACCCGCCGGGCGGCTTCCAGCTCCACCTTATGGCGCTGCCCGTAGTCGAACGAGAGAGCATAACAGGCGAAGCCCTGGCGGCGGGCATAAGCCAGGCATGTGGACGAGTCCAGCCCTCCGCTGAGCAGGCACACCGCTTTTCGCACCGTATTCATCGTTTCAGCTTCAGGGCCAGCAGCAACCCAAGCACCGGGAACACCAGCAGCGCCAGCATGACCCGGTGGAGCGAAAAAAGATCCGCTGTCCATCCGATCAGCGGGACAAAGAGCGTTCCGGCCGTCCCCCAGCCGAACCCCATCATCAGCGCCGAGACGGTGCCGGCCTGCGAGGGAACCATTTCTTGTCCCATCACCACGATGACCGGGTTGGTAAACAACAGCAGAAACCCGCCCAACGCCAGTCCGAACATCGCCGCCGCGCCGCTGCCCAGGAAGAACAGAAGCAGGAACGGCAGACAGGCTGCCATGGAAATCAGGATGACCCGGCGGCCGCCGAGCCGGTCGGCCAAGTGCCCCCCGGTAAACGTGCCGGCGGCCCCGGCAGCCAGAAACAGCGTCAACCCGTAGCTGGCCTCGGGGAGCGAAAACCCCCGCTCCCGGTACAGATAAAGCGGCAGGAACTGGGCGAAAGCGATCTGCAGGACCGACCGGATGACCACCAGCGAGTACAACACCGCCAGCGGCTTCCCCAGCGGCCGGACCAGTTCCCAATCGATCTTTCCCCCCGCCGCACCAGCCGGCGCCGGTGGTCTGGGCAGCGTAGCCAGCAGAAACAGGGAAACCAGCACGCCCGGCAACGCGGCCCAGTACATCCGCGTCAGGCCGAGCCAGCCAAGCACCCCGGAGATGTAAGCCGGCCCGATGGCCATGCCCAGCGTCCCGGAGCTGAGAAAAATCGCCATCCAGCCGCCCCGGCGGGTGGCCGTGCTGAAGGCCACCGTCGCGGAAGCCTGCGGGTGGAACGCCGCCACGCCGGAGCCGGCCAGCGCCACCAACGCCAGCAGCCAGCCGTAGGCGGGCGTCAGTCCCAGCAGCGAGATCGCGATGCCGCTGACGCCCGGCGCCAGCGCCGCCAGCAGCCGCGTCCGCAGCCGGTCGGAGAGGTACCCGTAAGCCGGCTGGATCATCGAGGAGGTGACCACGAACACGCCCGCGACGATGCCGGCCTGGGTGAGCGATAAGCCGAGGCGGTCGACGAAGACCGGCTGCAGCGCGCCGAGCGCTCCCGAATAGAGGTCCACCGAACAGTGACCCAGGGAGAGCAGAACCAGCGTGGCGACGCCCGCGCTGGCCGCCGCCGTTTGTTGAGGCGCCTCGAGCGGGATTGTGGCGCTGTCGTCAGATTTCATCGAGGCGGCTTCCCTCGATTATAGCGCCGTCAAGACCTCCTCTCGCACGCCGGCCGCCGGGCGCCTCTAGGCCCGCGGCAACGGGCCGTCGGCATTACGGACGAAGTCCCGGTCCACCGTCATCCATTCCGCGTACCGGTTTCCCGGCAGGAATTCATCGTGCGCCTCGTGCAGCAGGTCTTTCAACCGGGAACGCAGCCGCCGCAGAATGGCTGGCTCGCTGCGGCCGTCGCACAGGTTCCTCATCTGGTACGGGTCCACGATGTTGTCGTAAAGTTCTTCGGCGCCGGTGAGCCACTTCACGTAGGTGAACTCCTTGGTGCGGATGCCGCGCCACTCCGGCCACTCGGTCATCGTCTCCGGATAATCCCAATGAGAAACGAAGTTCATCATCAGCGCCGCGTCCCGCTCGGGTCCTTTCCGGCCGAGCACGCGCGCCGACAAGTCCATGCCGTTGACGATGTCCGGCACTTCGACGCCGCACAGCCCGGCCAGCGTCGGGAACTGATCCATCGGCGTGTAGAGCACATCCGAGGTCACCCCCGGCCGGATATGGCCCGGCCAGCGGATGATCAACGGAATATCGACGGCCTCGGCGTACGGCACCATCTTGTTGTAACGGCCCTGGCTGGCCAGCATCTCTCCGTGATCGGAGCTGAAGACAACGATTGTGTTCTCCGCGAGGCCTGAGGTATCGAGAAAATCCAGCAGCCGGCCCACGTTGTCATCGACGTTGTCGATCATCGCGTAGTAGCAGCGCGGATCTCGTTGCGGAGAATCCAGCCGGCCCTTCACATTGGGCCGCCAGTACAGCTTTTCCGGCGTCTCGGCCAGGCTGGCGGGCGGCACGTGGTCTTTCCGCCAGGGCGGATGCGGCGGATGCGGCGCCACCACCAGGAAGAAAGGCTTGTCGGAATCCTTGTGGCGCTTCATGTACTCGATCGCCATGTCGGTCTCCGAGTCCGTCTCGTACTTCGGCATGTAAAGACGCTCGGGCGTGTCGCGATAGTACCAGGCATGAGCGAAGCTGACATGGAAGTTGAAGGCCTCCCAGTGCTGGTAACCATGCCGCAGCGGCCCCGGAGGCACGAACTCGCTCTCCTTCTGCGGCGGTGGTGGCACGCCGCGTTTCAGCGTTCCCTTCCGCTGCCCCGCCGCCAGGTGCCATTTCCCGATAAAGCCGGTGTCATAGCCCGCACGGTCGAAGGCGTTGGCCATCGACTCGCCGGTCGGCGGGAGATTGACCCAGTTCATGATCCCGCAGGACAGCGCCGGCCAGCGGCCCGTTTGCAGCATGGCGCGATAGGGCGTGCACAGCGGGTAAGTGGACAGCGCGTTGGTGAATCGCACGCCCTGGCTGGCTAGGCGGTCAATGTTCGGGGTCGGAATGTTCTTCCCCCCGTAGCAGCCCACGGCCTGGGCGCGGACCTGGTCCGGGAAGAAATACAGCACGTTCGGTCGTTTCTTCGGCGCCTGAGCGCCGGCGGCTCCTGCGGCTGCGGCCACCCCGGCCGCCGTCGCCCCGAGAAAGCCGCGTCGGCTAAGATCACTCATAAATCCTCCACTGCGAAAGTCCACTTGGAGAATATGTCACCCCGCCGCCTGATGTCAAACGGTCCGGATACCCGGAATCCGGGCACCCGTCGGCCAGCGGCTCAGCCGAGCCCGCCCTCCTCCCGAAACACCGATTCGTCCAGCAGGCCGTACGCCGTGAAAGCCGTCCGCAGCGCCAGCCGCAGCGCCAGCACGAGCGTCAGCGCGGTGCCGGAGAAAATGGCCAGCATGATCACCATCTGGTATTTCACCGCGCTCATCGGATCGGCCCCCGCCAGGATGACACCGGTCATCATCCCCGGCAGCGAGACCAGCCCGATGGTGGCGATGGTGGCCACCGTGGGCGCCAGCGCCGCCTGCAGGGCGTCTCTTACGTGGGGCCGGACCGCCTCGGCGAGCGTGGCGCCCTGGGCCAGGGCCTGCAGAAACGGTTTCTCCTGCTTCCGCAGCGAATCCAAGAAACGGCTCAGCCCGACGATGTCCGCGCGCAAACAGTTGCCCAGCACCATGCCGCCGAGCGGGATGGCATACTGTGCCTCAAACATGTTCGGGCGCGCCAGAATCACCCCCGTGAAATACAGCATCGGCAGCAGCGACCCGGCCAGCAATGCCGCGAACAGGATGGGGCCCGCCTTCGCGAACCGCAACCCGCAACCTCGCGCCACCGACAGGTCGGCGACCCCAATCATGGCCACCAGCCAGAGCAACGTCAGCCACGGCCGGTCCAGCTCGAAGACCACGCTGAGATAGAGGCCGACGAACAGAAGCTGCACCGCCATCCGGACCAGCGCCGCCAGCGTCCGGCCGATCATGGGCAACCGGTACCAGAGCAGGATCGCCAGCGGAACCAGCGCCAGCAGGCAGGCCAAGCCCAGGTGAAGCGTGGAGATCTCAAGCAGTTCCATGGCCACTCCCCGGAGGCCGGAGCTCCACCACCGGCCCGCCAAGATGGAACTTGTCCGGATCGTGCGAAACCGAGAGCATGGTGACCCCCTCCTGCCGGGCCAAATAATCCGCCACGGCGGTGCGGCTGGCGGGATCGAGCGCCGAGGAGACTTCATCCAGCAGCAGAACCGGGCGCTCCAACAGCAGCGCCGCGATCAGCGCCACCCGCTGCTTCTCCCCACCGGAGAGCTTCGCCACCGGGCGCTCGAGCACGCCGGGCTCCAGCAAGAATCGCTCCAGCAGTTCCGGAACGCGCTCCAGCCGGCCCGCCAGCCGACGGTTCACCCGGTAGGAGAACGGGCGCTCGAGCGCCTCGCGCGCCGTTCCCTGCCCGAGATCCGGCTCCTGGGGCACCCACGCCATCTGCCGCCGGAGCCGCCAGACGGAAGCGGCGTCCAGGCGCCGCCCCAGAACCTCCACCTCGCCCGCGGCCGGCCGCAGGAAGCCGAGCAGGCACTTGATCAGCGACGATTTGCCGCTGCCGGAGGCCCCGGTGATCGTACCGCGCTCGCCACGGTCCAGGCTGAGCGAAAACTCATCCAGCAAAAGCCGGCCGCCCAGCACGATCCGTAGGTTCTGGACCCGGATGGCTCGCATTCGAGAATCTCGCTCCATCAATGGTACGATATCGGTGCAATGAAGAAGGCCAGAACCCGAAGAGAGCTTCTCAGCAACGGAGCCGCCACGGTGGCGGCCCTGTCGGCGGCAGGCGCCAGCGCCGGATGCAGCACGGAGAAGGCGCCGCCCAAGCCGGCCGGCGGCGCCTTGACCCCTTTGATCGACGACCCGCTCTCGGCCGTCCGCCCCCGCCTGCCCGGCAAGGTGTTCCGGCCGCCCAACTGGCGCGGCCCGTTTCGCACCGACTGGCGCGCGAAAAACGCCATCGTCATCGTGCTCGACAGCTTCCGGCTCGATCACATCGGAGCGTTCGGCGGCACCCGGGCGCCGACCCCGAACCTGGACAAGTTCGCCAAGCAATGCACGCTGTTCACCCATTCCTACCCCGAAGGGCTGCCCACCGTCCCGGTGCGTACCAGCCTGTTCACCGGTAAGTTCACCTACCCGTTCCGCGGCTGGCAGGTGCTGTACCCGGAAGACCACCCGCTGCTGGCCGAAATCCTCTGGAGCGAGGGATATCGCTCATGCCTGGTCTCGGACACCTATCACCTGCACAAGCCTTCCTACGGCTTCGGCCGGGGTTTCGACGAGGTCTACTGGATTCGCGGCCAGGAGAGCGATCCGTTCGTCCGGGATCCGGCCATCGAACCAGACATGACGAACTACCTGTTCAAGCCCCGGACCAACAATCCGGCCGAAGCCAACCAGTTGCGCACTTACCTGCGAAACCGCTACGACTGGAAGACCGAGGACGATCACTTCACCCCGCGCGTCTTCGGCAAGGCGCTCGACTGGATCAAGCGGCAGAAGAAGCGCGAGAACCTTTTCCTGTGGATCGACAACTTCTGTCCCCATGAGCCCTGGGACCCGCCGGACCGCTACCTGAAAATGGTTGCTCCAGACTTCCGGGGCAAGAAACTGATTCTGCCGACGCCCGGCGACGTGGAGGGTTACCTCACCAGCGAGGAGATGAAAAACGTGGCCTTGCTCTACGCCGGCGTAGTGGCCTTCATGGACGCCTGCGTGGGCCATTTCCTCGACGAGGTGAAGCGGCTCGGGATGCTCGATGACACGCTCATCGTCATCACCACCGACCACGGCGAGCCGTTCGGCGAACACGGCATTGTCCGCAAGGCGCGGCCGTGGCCTTACGAAGAGCTGGCCCGCACCTTCCTCATGATCTACCATCCGAGCAGCAAAGCCGTCCGGCGCGTGGACAGCTACACCCAGCAAACTGATATCACGCCTACTATCCTCGACTTCCTTGGCATTCCCGTTCCCGGGGCGATGACAGGGAAAAGCTTGACGCCGCTGCTGATGGGCCAGCAGGAGAAGATCCGCGATTTTGCCGTCTCCTGCTACCACATGGGCGATCTCACAATCCGGCACGATGAGTGGAGCTACCACTACTTCCTGCCGAATGCCCGGAAAGCGAGGGGGAGCAAGCTGGTCAAGGACAAGCCCGAGCTGTACAACCTGCGGGAAGATCCCACCGAGCAGCACAACCTGGCCGAAGCCGAGCCGGACCGGGCTGCCGAGTTGCACCGGATGCTGGAGCAGTTCACCCACGAACTGATCAGCCGGGAACGGGAGGCGGCCGCCTCATGAGCTCCGAGCAAGCGGCGCCCCGAAAGGTGCCAAGCTGGGACGCCTACTACCTGGGCATTTGCCGGATGGTGGCGGCCCGGAGCAAGGACCCCAACACCCAGATCGGCTGCGTCATCGTGGGCCCCTCCCATGAGATCCGGTCCACCGGCTACAATTCCTTTCCCCGGGGGATCCGCGACGACGCCCCGGAGCGGAGCCAGAGGCCCGCCAAATACCTCTGGATGGAGCACGCCGAGCGTAACGCCATCTATAACGCCGCCCGGGCGGGAACCTCGACCGAAGGGTGCTCAATCTACGTGGAGATCATGCCGTGCATGGATTGCGCCCGCGGCATTGTGCAGGCCGGGATCCGAGAGGTGGTGATTTCCCGGGAACGCATGAGGCGCTATTCCAGCGAATACTACGACGAGCACTTCCAGATGGTGGAAACGCTGTTTCGGGAAGCGGGCGTCACGATCCGGCAGGTGCCCCTGGAAGAAACAACATGACGCGCGTGTTCCCAGAACGAAATCTTTGTTTAAGATTAGGTGGCACAACGGCGGCGGAATTGTGCTAGACTGCGAAGTTGAGCAAGTACCTCGTAAGTACTTCATAGACAAAGAAGCAGCGTAAGGCAATGAAGCTGCGGCGGGGGATGAGCCGGTCGAAGGCGGCTGGTGGCCCGCCACCGGATGCCCGCAGGGGTCAGAGCACCGAGCAGGAAAGCAGATGAACAACGAGCCTAGGCCTTTCATTGCGCGCCTGGGCCGTCAGCGGATTCAATTTCTTTGTTAGACGACAAACAGCAAACCCAAACCATGGAGGATTTTATGAACCGAGACCCATTTGGATGGCGGGGCGGATCTCTCGCACCGGGAGTCGTCCTGCTCATCATTGTACTGATGTTGATGCCCCTTGGTGTCGGTCTCGCTCAGGAGACCACCGGCGGCATCACCGGAACCGTAACCGACACCTCGGGCGCCGTCATCCCGGGCGTTACCGTAACCCTCGTCAACAAGGATACCGACGCCACGGTCGCGGTCCAATCGGGCGCCTCCGGCGTCTATCTGGCCCGGAATCTGCAGCCGGGCCGTTACAGCGCCACCTTTGAAGCCACCGGCTTCGCGAAGGCGGAGATTCCCGACGTTATGGTGCTGGTCGGTAGGACCGTGCAGTTGAACGTGACGATGGAAGTCGGGCAACTGCAAGAAGTGGTCCAGGTAACCGAGGCGGCGCCGCTCATCGACACCAGCCGGACGATGATCGCCCAAAACGTTCCGGCCGAGGAGCTCGCCCGCCTGCCCAAGCCCCGAAGCTTCCAGGCCATCGCGATCTTCTCGCCTTCGGTCAACACCGGTCAGATCGAAGGCGGCTACCAAGTCAACGGGGCCAGCGCCGCCGAGAACAACTATTACATCGACGGTGTCTCCACCACCAGCCTGATTGACGGGCGCGCCCGCCAGAACGCCGTCTTCGAGTACATCCAGGAAGTGCAAGTGAAGACGGCCGGACTTGACGCGGAGTACGGCGGCGCGCTGGGCGGTGTGATCAGCGCGGTCACCAAGTCCGGCGGCAACGACTTCCACGGCGAGATCCACTACTATTACTACGGCAACCGCATCAGCGCGGGTCCGACGAAGCGGCTGCAGCTCGACCCGGTGGACGAGCAGACAGTAAAGTACGTCCAGGACGACAAGCAGAAACGGGACTACCACGAGTTCGGCGGCTCGCTGGGCGGCCCGCTCATCAAGAACAAGCTGTTCTTCTTCACTTCCGTATCCCCCCGCTGGCAGCGCCGTACCAGGAATTACCTGTTCGACAATGGCGAAACGCCGGGCTCGATGAGCCGCAAGGCTCACCAGATGAGCATGTTCAACAAGCTCTCGTTCAACCCCAGCGACCGGGTCCGGACGAATTTCACCTGGCTGTACACGCCGCAATATATGACCGGCTCCTTGTACGCCTACGATGGAATGAAGCCGAACGTAAGCACGCAAAGCCTGGAAAACGCGAAGGCGTCCTCGACTCGCGGCTACAATCAGCCTGAGCAGAGCTATACCGGCAGCGTGGATATTACGCTGACCAACACCTCGCTGCTGAGCGTCAAGGGCGGCCGCTACTACCTGAACTACAAGGAAGTAGGCATCCCCTACCAGAAATACTACTGGTGGAGAAGCTCCTCGGTCGGCCTGGAGGGCGTACCGCCGGAACTGCAACTGCCGTTTGGCTACAGCACTCCGAGCGCGGCCCAGGTCGTCCACGACACCACCACGCGCACCTACGTGCAGGCCGACTACAGCCAGTTCTTCAACCTGCTGGGCCAGCATAACCTCAAGGCCGGCGTCGGGACCCAGAAAAATGTCAACAGCGTGTTCGATTCCTGGGTCGGACCGTTAGGCCGGGTCTTGATTTACTGGGATCGTGCGTTCACCACGGGTGAGCGCGGCACGTACGGATACTACCGGGTCGACGATGCCGCCACCCGCGGTTCCACCGGAGCCAATATCACGCACCTGTATATTCAGGACGCCTGGAAGATTCACCCGCGGCTGACCATCAACGTAGGACTCCGTTCCGAGAAGGAAATCATTCCCTCTTTCCGGCGGGACATCCAGGAGTATGCGTTCGAGTTCGGCTTCGGCGACAAGCTGTCGCCGCGTATTGGCGCCAGTTTCGATGTATTCGGCAACGGCAAGATGAAGGTGTTCGGAAGCTGGGGCCGTTTCTATGACTGGACCAAGTACGACCTGGCCCGCGGCACCTTCGGCGGCGACGTGTGGCACGTCTACTACCGCTCGCTCGATACGACCGATATCTACAGCATCGACGTGACCAACATGCCCGGCCGGAACCTGTGGCCGGGCGGCGAGTATCGTGACTATCGCATCCCCGGCTTCGAGTACCTGGATCCGGAGGTCAAGCCGATGAGCACGGACCTGCTGAATTTCGGCGTGGAGTACGAGATCCGGCCGCAAATGGTCTTCTCGGGGCGATACACGCGCAATCACCTGAACCGGACCATCGAGGATATGGGCGCGCTCGACGAGGCCGGCAACGAAGTGTACCGTTACGGCAACCCGGGCGAGGGCAAGAACACGATCGCGCCCTCGGTCGGTCCCACGTGCGTGATCGAATTGCCCAGCGGCGCTTGCGGCTTCCCGATGCCGAAGGCGGAGCGCGTCTATGACGCCATGGAGCTGTCCTTGACCCGGCGTTTTGCCGGCGGATGGCTGGCCAGCGCCAGCTACGTCTACAGCAAGCTCTGGGGCAACTACTCCGGCCTGCAAAGCACCGACGAGATCCGGCCGCCGACGCTCGGCTTCGGCTTCGGCGCCAACCAGGTTTTCGGCGCCGAGCATTACCGGCCCGGCGGCAACGCCAACCGGTACTTCGATCTGGACGAGGCCATGTGGGACGCTCACGGCAACGTGGGCCTGCTCGGCCGCCTGCCTACTGACCGTCCGCACGTGTTCAAGTTCTACGGCGCCAAGCAGTTCAAATGGGGCACCGAAGTCGGCACGTTCTTCCGCGTGATGAGCGGCACGCCGGTCACCACCCAGGCCGTCACCGTCAGCCCGATCCCGTTTTACGTGGAAGGGCGCGGCGACATGGGCCGGACGCCGGTGTTCAGCCAGACCGACCTCATGGTGGCCCACGAGTTCAAAGTGGCCGAAGGCAAGCGGCTCCGGCTCGAGTTCAACATGATGAACCTGTTCAACCAGAAGACGAGCATGTTCATCTTCGACCGGTACAACCGTGAAGAGACGTACGAAACCTCCGGAATGTATCTCTACGACACCGACCTGTCGAAGGGATTCGACTGGAAGGCGAAGGTGCTCGCCAGTCCCGATGGCCAGCGGGCGCTGGATCCGCGCTACGGCAAGGACGCCATCTTCAACCCCGGATTCCAGGGCCGGTTCCTGATCAAGTTCATCTTCTAGGAACCGACCTGGCGAAAAGTTAGGGCGCCCGAACCAGGGCGCCCTTTTTCTGTTCTGCTCCGGGCAAGAAGAGCGTGGAGGCTCCGGCCCGATCGCCTGAAGACAGCTCAGCCTTCCGCACCCGCCCTCTGCTTCGGAGGGAGCCCTTAGATCTTGGATTCCTTGTACAGGACGTGTTTGCGGGCGACTGGATCGTACTTCTTCAGTTGCAGTTTATCCTGCCGCTTCTTGGGATTCTTGGTGGTGGTGTAGAAATGTCCCGTCCCAGCGGTGGAAACCAGACGGATCTTGATGCGGTTGGCGGCCATCAGAGCTTAACCCCCTTCTTTCGCAGGTCGGCGACCACCCGCTCGATTCCCCTCTTGGTGATGATCTTGATCCCCTTGGCGCTCACCTTGAGCTTGATGTAACGGTTCTCGCTGGGCAGCCAGAAACGCTTGGTCTGGATGTTCGGTTTGAAGACCCGCCGGGTCTTGTTGTGAGCGTGGGAGACCCGGTTCCCGGCGACCGGCCGTTTTCCTGTTACCTGGCAGACTAGGGACATGCTGACTCCGTCGGTCTGAAATAAGAGTGGTTTTCGTTGGGGACGCGCCCTTAGGAAAGTATAACACACCGCCTTCGGCCGTTCAGAACAAAGCGCGCACACGCGCAGGGGTTGCTCAGGCGGCCGCCGGCGCGGCGAAGCCGGCCGTCTTGGGGCGAGGGCTTAACAACAGGCAATCAGAGAAATGGTGCGGATGAGAGGACTTGAACCTCCACGGCCCGAAGGCCACATGGACCTGAACCATGCGCGTCTGCCAGTTCCGCCACATCCGCGGGAAAGAGGCTTACGCTTTTTATTTTCCAGGACCGCCCGGCCCGTGTCAAACGGGCGGCTCCCTGGAACTGAGCCCGGCGCGCCCGGTCCCGGGAGGCGCCGCAGCAACGAGCGTTACCGCCCGCCGGCCGCCGCCGTGGCTCGATTGTTACACTGGAAGGGC
>CAZXVW010000004.1:48681-49794 GCA_964644025.1 uncultured Solibacteraceae bacterium
CCCGATGCGGAGCGATCTCGTAAAGGCCCTGGAAACGCTGCGGAGGAGCGGGCCGGAAACCACCGAGCGCGCGTTGTTATACCTGCAGGGGACGGTATTTTCTTTCAGCCTCAAGCTCTGCGGCAACCGCGCCGACGCCGAGGACACGATGCAGGAGACGCTGCTGCGCGTGATCCCGTACTTGGAGCGGTTCGATTGCCCGGAAGCACTGGCCGTGTGGCTGTACAAGACAGCCAGAACGCGCTGCCTCATGAGCCGGCGGAAAAGCAGGTACGCCCCGCGAGTGGAGGTTCCCCTGGAGGAGGCCACCGGGGAGCGTGGTGGAAGCTCGCCGCTCGTCGTGGCCGCCGGTGAGACGCCAGAGGCTTCGGCCATGCGCCAGGAGTCTGAAGAGCTTCTTCGCCAGGCAGTATTGAAGCTTCCCGTTCCCTTGCGAGTGGTTCTGGTGCTCCATGACATGGAGGGCTTCTCCACTTCCGAGACCGCCCGCGTGCTGAGTCTCCGGGAAGGCACGGTGCGCGTGCGGCTGCACCGGGCGCGGATGCTGCTGCGGGAAGAGCTGGCCGGCAGCAAGGGGCCGGTTCGCGGCCGGCCGAAAAGAGAACTGCCGCCGCGTTGCCGCAAGCTGGCCGAACAGCTCTCCGAGTACCTGGACCACCGGATGGCCGAGGCCTTGTGCGAAGAACTAGCCCGGCACATCGAGACTTGCGAGGAGTGCCGCGCAAGACTCGCCAGCCTGGAACGAATAGTGGAGACGTGCCGGAAGATGTCCCTGCCCGGTCTCGATCCCCAGACCGCGGCCAGGTCACGGCAGATGTTGCTGGACGAGTACCAGCGGGTACTGGCCAGCATTCAGCGAAGGAACCGGCTGGCACGCCCGGCGCCGGAGACCGGCGGAGGGACGTAGTCGCTGGCCGGTGGTCCTTGGTCGCTAGTCGCTGGTCCTTGGTCGCTGGTCGGTGGTTCGTGGTCGCTGGTCGCTGGTCGGTGGTCGGTGGCCGGGATGGCTCGGTTTGCTGGTCTGTTGAGTCCCAACACCAGCCGGAGGAGGCCGGAGGTCACTGGTTTTCCACAGCATAACCAACTGATTCAGAACGACATAAGGCCAAATTG
>CAZXVW010000005.1:0-45752 GCA_964644025.1 uncultured Solibacteraceae bacterium
GTGTCCCGGAGCGCAGCGGAGTGGACACTGGCGGACTGTCCCTCTTCGAATCAAAACGCGACTGACCAGTGAACAAGCGTCCTGCCCTCGGTTGTTGGCGACCGGTTCGGCGGCTCCGGCCGTGTTACAGTCAATACGAACTGCTCATGGGAAAGGCGTCGCCGGCTGAGGTTGTCTTGTTCACCGTCCTCCTGGTCATTTCGGCGGGGGCGGCGTGGCGGCGCTTCCGGCGCATCCTGGGCGTGATCCGCGGCTCCCGGAACGAGCCCGGCTACCAGCTTTGTCCGCTCGGCCCCCGGCTCCGGGACCTGGTCGGCAAGGTACTGTTGCAGGGCCGGGTGATCCGCCAGCGTCCGCTCCCCGGCCTGGCGCACGCGGTTGTGTTCTGGGGTTTCTGCGCCTTTGCACTGGTAACGGTGGATCATCTCGCCGCCGGCTTCGGCGCGGATCTCATCCCGCGCGACTCGCCGGCGGGCCGGTTCTATTTCGCTACGCTGGCGGTGATCGCGGCGGCCGTGGCGGTTGCCATCACCGGACTGGCGGTGCGCCGCTTCCTGTTCCGGCCGCAATGGCTGGGGGAGGTCTCTGCCGAATCCGGCCTGGTCGCCTTGCTGATCTTCGCCCTGATGGTCACTTACCTGGGCGGGTTTTTCCTTGGCGGCTCGGGCGGCGCGGCGCGCGCCGTCTGGTGGGTCCACACGCTCTGCCTGCTCGCGTTCCTACCCCTGATCCCGCACAGCAAGCACCTGCACCTGGCGCTGGCTCCGCTCACGGTTTTTCTGGGCCGGCGCAGCTTCAGCCGGATTCCGCCACTCGCGGGCGAGGAAGACTTCGGGCTCGACGCCGGCGCCGACGTCACCTGGATCACCGCGCTGCAGGCGTACACGTGCGTGGAATGCGGCCGGTGCATGGAGCACTGCCCGGCCTGCAACACCGGGAAGAAGCTGAATCCGAAACAGCTTGTACTGGGGCTGCGGGATTTCCTGAATGAGAACGGGGCCGGCTCAACACACGCCTTGCTGGGACGGCATCTCAGCAGCGAGGCCGTGTTTCAGTGCACCACCTGCGGCGCCTGCGAGTTCCAATGCCCGGTAGGCGTGCAACATTTGCCCGTGATCATCGGCCTTCGCCGCGGCGCGGTCAATACGGGGAAGTGGGAGGATCATCACGGCAACCAGCTCTTCCTGAACCTCGAACGCCATGGCAACCCGCTGGGCATCGCCGCGGCCGAACGGGACAAGTTCATCCAGCAAGCCGGCCTGCCCCTCTACGACGGCTCGCAGCAGTATTGTCTGTGGCTCGGCTGCCTGGGCGCTTACGATCCGCAAGGCCGCCGGGTGATCGCCGCCCTGGCGGCTCTACTGGGCCACCTCGGCATCGGCTTCGGCGTGCTGCGGCGGGAAAGGTGCACCGGAGACGCCGCCCGGCGGCTTGGCAACGACCTGGCGTTCGAGGAGCTGGCGAGGTACAACCTGGAGCAAATGGAGAAATACAAGGTGAAGCGGCTCGTCTCGATCTGTCCTCATTGCGTGCGAACGATTTCGGAAGACTGGCGGGAATTCGGCCTGGCGCCACCGATTGAGCATCACACCGAACTGCTGGCCAGATACACCGAACGGCTGCCGGCGGGTGACGGCGAGTCCGTTGTTTTCCACGATCCTTGCTACCTGGGCCGCTACCGCAATGTCTACGAGGCGCCCCGGGCCGTGCTGGCGAATGGGCGGGACCTGCTGGAAGCGGAGCGGAGCCGGCAACGCTCGTTCTGTTGCGGAGCCGGGGGCGGGCTGCTGTTCCTGGGCGAGGAGAAAGGCGACCGGATCAACCGGGAGCGGGCCCGGCAGCTCGCGGCCACCGGTGCCGCGACCGTCGCCGTCGCCTGCCCGTTCTGCCACACCATGTTTCGCGAGGCCTTCGAAGCATTGGAAAAACCGCCAAGGCTGGCCGACGTGGCCGAACTGGCAGCCGAACGGCTTGCCGCAACCGGCAGCAGGCCGCCCCCGCAGTAGCGAACAATTCGGAATGACAACCGTTCCGCGCCCGTCAGCGCGCCCTCAGCGGCTGTTCTCCTTTTTCAGGTACGCCATCAGCGGCTGAAAGTAGTCGAGCATGGCCCGCGGGCTGAGCTCTTCGCCGGTCTTCTCCTTCAGCACCTCTCGCCAGTCGCGGGTGGCGCCCAGCCGGAGGATACTGTTGAGCCACTGGCCGACTTCCTTGTTCCCGTAATAGTTGCAGTGGTGCGGGTCCTGGTGCAGGATATGGCGGGCGATATAGTCGTGCAACTGGTACTTGAGCACGTCGGCGATGGCGTAGTCGTAGTACTGGGCCGGGTCGTCGATGATATGCGTCTTCGTGCAGGCGTCGCAGAATCGCTCGCCGCGCGGCGCCGGCGGCACGATGCCCTGATAGCGCCGCTTCAGCTCCCACCACCGGCGGTTGAACTGGTTCGCCGGCAGGTTGTTCTCGTACAGGTCATGCTCGAAATGCGTCATCACGCCAGCCGACCAGGGCAGGAACACGACGGCGCTGTTCAGCGCTTCCGCCAACAGCAGTTGCGTCGGATCGGTCTGCCGCCCTTTCTCCAGCACGCCGATCTCCCGCAGATACGGCTCCTGCCGCGCGGCAATCGCGATCAGGTCCCCCACGGCCTCGTGAAACGCCCGGTTCAAGCCCTCCCGCAGCACGGGCGGGACTTTCGGGTTGGAATAGGCGAGGAAATAGTAGACGTGACCCAGTTCATGGTGCGCGGTCTCGAACCAGCTATAGCTGGGCACAACGCTCATCAGGCACCGCACATCCTGGTCCCGGTCAATGTGCCAGGCCGAGGCGTGGGTGTTCTTGCGGCGCTTCGCTCCGGGCGGGAGCTGGTACAGGTCGGACTTTTTCCAGAAGCTTTCCGGTAACGGTCTCATCCCGAGGGAGATGTAGAAGCGTTCCGCCTGCTTGACGATCCACTCCGGCGACTTGCCGCGGAACAGCGGGTCCAGGTTCGCCTGTTCCACCAGCCCGGGCCATTCCTGCCCCCAACGGTTGCCGAGCCAGTGCGCCGGGATCTGCTCTGGTATCTCGCGTCCGTAGCGGGCCGCCAGCTTCCGGCGTGCGTAGAGGTGGAGCTGTTCATAGAGCGGCCGGACCTGCTGGAGCGTGGCGTCCATGAGCGTCATCATTTCCTTTACGCTCATGCCATAGTCGGCCACCTGGAGCTGAAAGTAGGAAGAGTAGCCCAGCTCGGTTGCCACGCGGTTCCGCAAATCCCGTAGTTCCACGAGCCCCGGTTTCAGCGCCGGGCCGGTCTGCTTGGAGACTTCCCAGATCTTCCGCCGTTCGGCGAGGTCGCGCGAGCGCAGCAGAATCTCGTCGATCTGGTTGGGGGTGATCGGCGCGATGCAGGCGGCGCCCCTTTTTTCGCGGCAAAAGGTGAAGCCGTCCAGCACGGCCTCGAGCCGGGCTTCGGCCGCGACGCGCCGAGTGACGACCTCCGGGATGGTCCCCGGCGATTCGGCCGCGTTCAGCAGGATCTTGTCCAGTTGCCGGAACTCGAGGTCGGTGAGCTGGTCCTTGAGCTTCAACAGGTCACGGCTTTTCTCGATGACGTACGTATTGCCCCGGAACGCCGCGAGCGCCGTGTCGGCGCCGATTCGCTCCCCGGTGTGTTCTTCGGTGACATCGGTCGCCGCCTTCCAATCCGCCTCGGCGGCCAACGTGGAAAGACGCTGGTCCACCTGGTTGTACATCTGCAAGAATTCCTCGACGTCACGCGGCGCCGAGGAACGGCTGCCGGAACATCCCGCCAATACAATAGCGGCCGCCGCAAAGCGCACAAGCCGCAGGCTGGAAAAATAGTTGGCTCTGCTCACACAGGTGATTGTATGCTAAAAACGCTGCGGCGCCACAAGTAATCCCGGCTCAGAAGCCACCCATGAGCGCGTCGAGCCGGGAGCCCTTGATCAGGACGGTCTGGCTGCGCTCGGCTCCGACGCCGATCACGCCGATCTCAACACCGGTCTGCTCTTCGATGAACTTCAGGTACCGCTGTGCGTTCTCAGGTAAGTCTTCGTAACGCCGCACCCCGGAAGTCGAACTCTTCCAGCCCGGCAGCGTCTCGTAGACAGGCTCGATCCGTTCCATGCCGTGGCGGGTAGCCGGCATTTCGTTCACTGGCTTGCCGTCCAGATGGTACTCGACACAGACCTTGACCTGATCCAATCCGTCCAGCACGTCCAGCTTCGTAATGGCCAGGCTGTCGAAGCCGTTCAGCATGGCGGTGTAACGCACCAGCGGAGCGTCGAACCATCCGCAGCGGCGCGGCCGGCCGGTTACGGTGCCGAACTCGCCGCCCGCGTTGCGGATCTTGTCGGCGTAATCCTCTTCGGCCTCCGAGGGGAACGGTCCGGCGCCCACGCGCGTAATGTAAGCCTTGGAAACGCCAACGACGCCATCCACCGCCGTCGGGGGGAAGCCCGCGCCGGTGCAGACGCCACCGGCGGTCGCGTTCGAGGAGGTGACGAAAGGATAGGTGCCGTGGTCGATATCGAGCATGGTGCCCTGCGCGCCTTCAAACAGGATATTCTTTCCCTGTTTTCTGGCCTGCGCCAGCAATTGCGCCGTGTCGCACACCATCGGCTTCAGACGCCGGCCGTAAGCCAGATACTCTTCCAGGATGGCGGGGAAGTTTAGGTCTTCCTCGATATGGAACGCGCGGGCCAGCGTGGCCTTGTCCTCGGCCAACGACTCGAACAGGGGCTTCAGGCTGTCTTCATCGACCAGGTCCGCCATGCGGATGCCGCGGCGGGCGATCTTGTCTTCGTAGCATGGTCCGATGCCGCGCGAGGTGGTTCCGATCGCCGTGCGCCCCTTCCGCGCCTCCGACATCTTTTCCATCATGCGGTGGAAGGGGAAAATCACGTGGGCCCGGTTGCTGACAGCCAGGTGGGTTTCCACGTCCACGCCGAGGCCCTCCAGCATTTCGATCTGGTGGATCAGCTCGGCGGGCTTGATCACCAGCCCGTTGCCGATAACAGCGAACTTGCCCCGGAGAATCCCGCTGGGAACCAGCGTCAAGATGTATTTCTGCTCGCCCACGCGGACCGTGTGCCCGGCGTTGTGGCCTCCCTGATAGCGGACCACCACGTCGAACCGCTCGGAGAAAAGGTCAACTATCTTGCCTTTTCCTTCATCGCCCCACTGGGCGCCCAAGATCACTATGTTGCTCATCGAATCAAACCAAAGAACCTTATTCTACCGCACGCGGGCGTCGCTTCCCCCATTCAGCCGCCTGGCTATTCGAGGCGGACGTTGCGGCGCGACACGGTGGAGACGCCCCCGGCCGGCTGGGCCAGCGCGCGCAACTCGCAGGCTCCGGGCGAGGCGGGGAGGCGGAGCCGGAACTTGTAGGTCCGCTGGCCGAGGGGCTGCAGCTCCAACGCTTGTTCGCTTTGCGCCAGCGTCGCCTGGCCGCGGTGCAGCGCCAGTGTCAGCTTGCCGGTGACGGGTTCCGGCTTGTCGTTCACCACCATGACGAGGAATTCGTGCTCGGCGCCGGCCGGGAGCGTCTTGCGCCAGAAGTTGATGTAGACGCCCACCGGCTTGAACGCCTCGCCGACATAGTCCACAAAGTAGGGATCCAGACGGAGCGTCTTAACGTCACGGAAATGATCCGAGGTGTAAGCGCCGGGGTAACTCGAGGTGAGGTAAACGAAGTGCAGCACCCCGGCGTAGTTGCGGTGCGCCCGCCAGAATTCGGTCAGCCCGGCCAGGTAATATGCGTTGAGACGAAAGCGCTGCTCCGGGGTTGCATTTTCCCCCAATAGCTGGCGGTATACGTTGCCGGTGAGCTCGGTCGGCGTACCATCCCGGTTCAGCCAAAGCCAGCCGTACTCGTTCAGGATGGTCGCGTGGCCCGTCGGCGTGATGGTGGCCCGGCCGCGCGAATTCATCCTCTCCAGCATTTCCATGCGGAACACCGGCTGCTTGGCCCGCTGGTTCTGGCTGAACAGGTACGGATGGTCTTCGACCGGGTCATCGGGCCCGGCCGGCAGGTTGTAGCTGTTCTCCCAGGGACGGTGGGAAAGGTCGAGGCCACGGACGGCAGGAATCACCTGATCGGCGAAAACATCGTCATAGGATTCATTGTTGGCGTCCCAGATCACCACGCTCGGATGATTCCAGTTGTCCCGCATCCATTCCGTGTACTGGCGGATCAGGACATCGGCGTTGAAGTGCCGGTGAAACAATCCGCTCCAGCTTTGGTGGCCTGTCCAAATGAAAAACTCGTTCTGGACGAGCAGGCCCGCTTCGTCGGCGATATCGAGCCACCGGTCCGGCACCGGACCGATGCAGAAGCGGAACGTGTTCCAGTGCATTTTCTTCGGGATCTCGACCAGCAGCTTCCGCACCCATTGGTCGTTCCACGGCAGCACCCCCCGCTCCGGGTCCTCAAAAAACCGGTGCAGCGTGATATTCGAGCCGCGGAGGAAGTAGAGCTTGCCGTTCAGGTAAGCGCGCCGGGTGGGCGTGTCGAACCGGAACTCCCTCATGCCGAACCGGGTGCTGACGCTGTCGCCGCCGGTGCTTGTCTCCAGCACGTAGAGGAACGGATCCTCGGGGCTCCAGAGGTGCGCCCGCGGTATCGGAACCGTCTGCGTAATGGTTTTCACTTCTCCGGCGGCGAGGGCGACAGCGCGCGGCGGGGTATCAGTCACCTGCCGCCCTTCTTTCCAGGTCCGGACGGTGTGGCGTAACCGGAACGAGCCGGCGTCCCCGTAATTTCGCAGCCTGGTCTGCACCACGATTTCGGAAGAGCGGATGCGCGGCGCCACCTGGATGGTCTCGATCACCGGGTTATCGCTGAGCAGCAAGCAGACGCGGTCATAAATGCCCGGCGTCCAAAGGTTCTTCTCGAAATCGTCACCGGCCGGGATCGCCCGCGGCAGCACGCCCGGGTGCGCGCCGACGCGCACGGTGACCGTGTTCTCCGCGTTCCACCGGATGGCGGCGGTCACATTGAAGTAGCCGGCGGTGAAGCAGCCGAGGTGCTCGCCCACCTTGCGCCCGTTCACCCACACCGCCGTGCCGAACTGCGCCTTTCCGATCCGGAGCATCGCCACGGCCTTCCGCGCGGGGACGCGGAAGCTGCGCCGGTACCAGAAGTAGTTGCGCTTCTGGTGGGAGATGCCGGCGCCTTCCGGCATGGCGGATTTCGGCAGCTTGCCTTTTCGGATGCGGTTGGAAATCACGGCGGCGCTGTCGAACCGGTTCACGTTCGCAAACGCCGGGCGGGCCAGGTCCGCCAGTCCGGGCACGGGAACCGTGCGGGAGAAGCCGCCCGGTATCCGGCCGGCCGCGACGCTGTCGGCGATTTGCCAGACGCCATCGAGAGGAACGGTGATCCGGTCCGCCAGGGCGGGCGGGGTCACCGCCACCAACATCATCATTATTCCCGATCGAAGAAATGGCATCACGCCTCCGCTGTTTCATCATACTCAAACCGGCTGGGGCGCCTGGTTGAAAAAGCGCGGTGGCACACGGGCTTCCAACCGGGCGCGCGGGAAGCCGGCAATGGCCTCAGTTGGAAGCGCGAACCGCACCGGCGGGGCCGTAAAGCCGGCGGTAAATATCGGCGTTGCGTAACACGGTCTGGATGTAGTTGCGAGTCTCGGTGAAGGGGACGGTCTCGACGTACTCGGCCGGCTCACGGTAATCGGCCCACCCGAGCCAGGCCTTGGCGCGCGACTTGCCCGCGTTGTAAGAGGCCAGGGCCGCCTCGGTGTGCCCGTCCAGTTCGTCGATCAAGGTGCGCAGGTAATAGGTTCCCATGTTGAGATTGATGTCAGGCTGGTACAACAGCGAGGTCCGGTAGTGACGGATCCCGAGCTTGCGGCTCAACTGCCGGCCGGTGGCCGGGAGAATTTGCGTCAGCCCGTAGGCTCGGGCCCGGGAGACAGCGCGCGGATCGAATTCCGATTCCTGCCGCACCAGCGCCGCCAGGAAGTACAGATCCAGGTCACGGCGGCGCGCGTATTTTTCGAGCTGGTCTCGGTAAGGGAGAGGAAAAGCGAGCCGCCAGAACTTCTCCGGCGCCGCTTCCAGAGGCATCGACAGGTAACCTGCCGCCAGCGCCTTGATATAACGGATGCTCTGGCCGTGCTGTCCGCGGCCGGCCGCGGACCGGGCCAGTTCCATCGCCAGCACGGCCGCGTCGCCGTCGGTGCGCGCGCCGAACTCCAACTCCCTTTCCCCCCAATCATCCAGGCCCGCCGAAAGCAGCAGCCGGGCCCGTTCCAGCCGCAGCTCGGTGGCCGGCGTCGGCTGGAAGTTCTTCTTGTGCCGGCGCGGTGGGAAGTTGATGCCGGCCAGAAACCGGTTCACCTCCGCGGATTCGCCGGCGGCCTCAACTTCGCCGGCCCGCAGCCGGTCCCGTGCGCGGCCGGCGTAGTAAAAGTTGGGATACTCGCGTTTGATCTCGTAGTAGTAAGTTCGCGCGGCCGCCTTGTCGCCGGCCCGCTCGGCCAGCCGGCCCAGGAAATACAGCGCGGCGCTGGCTTTCTCCGAGGCAGGAAACTTTTTCAAGTGCGCCCGGAGCAGTTCCGCGGCGTCGGGCCGCCGCCGCACGTAATGGCTCCAGGCCACCTTCCAGTCGCAGTAAGCCGCTTCCGGAGCCGCGGGAAACGCATCGGCGCAAGCCCGGTAGATCGGCTCGTACTTCTCCGGCTGGTTCAGCAGGAGGTATTGATTGCCGGCGGAAACCAGCGCTTCCAGGCGCCACCGCGAGGCCGGGTGCTTCTGTTTGAGTTGTTGCAGGATCCGCGCGACCTCCGTCTTCCGGCCCAGCCGCCGCGCGCTGGCCAGCAGGTAGTAAAGCCGCTCAGCGTCAACATCCGGGTCAATGACCTTCAAAGACCGGAGCCACCGGTAGGCGATCGTGTCGTGGTGGCGGATGTAGCGCGCCTTGCCCAGCCAAACCCGGGCCCGTTCACGGTCCGCGCCGCCCAGCGTCGTGGTCATCCGCTGCAACTCCTTTCGCGCCGTCAGGTGCTGTCCCGCCCGGATCAGCCGCTCCACCCGCGTGAACATCGCCTGGGCCAGAACCGGCGGGTAACCTGATCTCAAGCGGCGTCTCAGCCGCGCAAGGGCGGTGGCGGCATCCCGGGCTTCCCGGGCCATCGGATACTCGTAATAGATTCGCTGGTATGCTGCGGCGGCTGCCGCCGGTTCCCCGGCCGCCTCCAGACACTGCGCCAGCAGATGAATCCCCTCCGGCTGCGGCAGCGGGGCGAGGTTCTCCCGCAACAGCTTCACACCCTGTGCCGGCGTACCGCTGTCCAGGTAGATCTGGCCGGCCAGCAGGATCGCCCGCGTGCGTAGTGGTGACGCTGGTGGAGCACGGAGGACAGTTTCCAATTGGGTAATGGCCTCTCCGTATTTCTTGGCACCGTGCAGGGCCTCGGCCAGGTAATAGGCGGGGTAGTCGGAGATCTTGCTCAGCCGCGCCTTGGCGGCTTCCAGCAGCGGAATGGCTTCCGCGGGATGATCCCCTTCCGCCTCGGTGGCACCCACGACCAACAACGCCAGGGCGCCGGAGAGATCCTTCGGATGAGCGTTCGCGTAACGCAGCAAGGCGGTGCGGCCGGCCGCGGAAGGGCGCTTGCGGTAGGCGCGGACCAGCACGTCGAGCGTTTGCGCAACGGAGGGAAGCGCGAGCAGAAAAACAAGGATCAGCCAAGCGGGCCTAAACCAGCGGCCCCGGGTATTCCGGTCCCAGCAGGGATTCATCATCATTGGCGAGCGTGCGAACCAACTCCAAATGAAAATAGTCGATCATGGACGCGCAAGGCTTGACGAACTGCGTCTGGTAGGCCTGGCGCGCGGCGTCGATTTCGTCTTTCAGCCGGGAGTAGAGATTCTTCTGCGAGCGCCCCGCGGCGACCGCCCGCGACTGGTACAGGGTCATCTCGGCCACTTGCACGCGGGCGAACCGGCGGGCGCGAAGATGCAGTTCCTGATCTTCCTCGGAAAGCGAGTTCCAGGCCGCGAGCGCCGGCGCCTTCTCCAGTTCGTCGCCTGCCAGCGAGACCCGGCCGCCTTCGCCGGCTCCCGCTTCGGAGATCTTAGTCTCCAGCGCCGCCGCAGCCAGCGTCGTCAGCAACTCCAGGACATTGATGTCGGCGGGATCCCGGCCGGATTCCACGTAGAGCACCGCCACCACCTTGCCCCGGAGGGCCACCGGCAGCAACGTCACCTTGCTGCCGGGCGCGGCCGGTAACGCCCCGGCCACAGCCGCGGAAATCTCCCCCGCACCGTGCACGGCCACTCTCGGCTCGACCGAGTCCACCACGCGGCGGAAAGCCGGCGCCGAAGAAAGCGGGAGCTCGATGTCGCCCAGCGGCTCCGGCCCGGCTTCGCCTCGCCGAACGGCGGCCAGCAACCGCAGGCTGTTCCCGCGCACCAGAAACAGCGCCGCGGCGGCAGCGAATGCCGCGGCCGAATCCAGCAATGCGGCGCCCACCGCTTCGGCGCCCTCTGCCGTCCAAAGCCGCCGCGCCGCCTGGTTGAGCTGTTCGCCGAGCTTTCGCTTCGCTTCGGCTTCCCGCGCGGCGGCAGCGGCCTGGACCTCGCCGGCGAGGCGCTCGCCGACCCGGCGCTCCACTTCCCGTCCGACCAGGTCCGCCAGCTCCGAGAAACGCTCTTCCAGTACCGAGGCGATGTTTTCGCGCCAGCCCTTTTCGAGTTCCTCCTCCACGCGCGCCACGTGAAGCTCCCACGCCGCCCGCAGTTGCTCGCGGGCCGCTTCACGGGATTCTTCGATCGCCTGGATCAGGCGGGAAGAAGCGGCTCCCGGCGCTGGTGCGGCGCTGCTTGAAGCCATCGCAGCGCTTGCCGCCGCTCCGCCCGCCGGGTGGAGATCCGGCGCTCCGTTGGGCGGGGAGGAATTTTCCGCAGAGCCTTCCAAACCGTCATTCTAGCGTACTTGCGCGGCTGGGCTTCAGCGCCAGGCGTAACGGTACGAGGGTTCCTTCCATGCGAAATGCATCCGCCCCGGCCTTCACATCCAGAACGGCCTTGCCGGTCAGCGTAGTCTCGCCACGCCCGCGGTAGACGGTACCGCGGCGAGTGAACTCCACCTCGGGGAAGGTAAGCCGGGGGATCCCACGCGACATCACCAGGGAAAAACTACCACGGACGTGCGACAGCACGTCGTCCGGCGCCACTCGCAGGCCGCGGACGGAAAACTTGCCTTCCGCGCGAGCGTTGCGTACGACCGCCGCCCCCATGCCGGTGGTGTGGAGCCGGCCGTCAACGGTGAACACACCGCCGGCGTAAGCCAGTCCGGTGAGGTGAGCTTCCGCCACGTAGCGCGGGGCACCCTCGCCCAGGTCCACCGCTACTCGTCCCTCCACCGCCCCTGCTTCGAAGTTCGACTTGAGAGGCGCAATCTCAATATCCGTTCCATTCCACCGGAGCTGGGCCTGGAGGCCCTCGAACCGGACGGCGCCGGCGTCCAGCTCCCGGATTTGCACCGTGCCCCGAGCCCGGCGCGTTTTCAACCATCCAGGCAGCGGCGCGGGGCGCAGGCGGAGCGTTCGCGCCAGGAACCCGCGCCGCGCCCACGCCAGTGTGGGCATCAGGACCCGTTCCAGCTCCAAAACATCCGCCTTCGGAACCGTGATGTGAAACTGATGCAGCCGTGGCGTCCGGGCATCGTAATCACAGCTTCCCTGGAACCGGATGTTTCCTATCCGGCCCCGCAACGTTTCCAGCGACCACTGGCCGGCCGCAAGGCGGAGGTGAGCCGAGGTCAGATCCAGCGGTTCGGAGAAACCGGCAACCAATGTCCGGGCGCCCTTGAGCGTCAAGTCTGCCGACCAGGTCCCCTGCCCCCGCCCCTGCCGTGCATAGCGCAGCCAACCACTCCAGGCACCGGCGGACATGGTCTCCAGTAACGGGGCCGGGGACGCGCCGGTCAGGCTCCGCCACGCCGCCAGAAAGCGGGGAATCGACGCCAGGCTTGCTTCAGCGCGCACATCGAGCCTGCGGGCCGGGATCGCGTACTCAGCCGCGACGCGCACCCGATCCTTCCGCTCCAGGAGGACAGTGGCGGGAGAGAGCCGGAGAACGTCCCGGCCCAGCGTGAGCGTGGCTTCCGGGCAGCGAACCTCACCGGCGCCGTCGGTCCCGACGGCCAGGTCCCGCATCGCGAGCTGGCCCCGGGCTCCCTGCTGCGGCCCCCAGCTCAGTGCGCCGGACGCTGTGCCATGAACCGTCAGCCCCCGCAGCGCTTCCACGCCCATCTCGCGCGCCAGTTCGGGCAAGGTTTCCAGCGGCAGCCTGTCCGCGGTTACCGCCACCGCCCACCGCGGCTGGCGCAAGTAGTTGAGGATTTGAAAACGCACTCCCACCGGGCGTTGTTGGCCCTCGCTTCGCGTGGCCAGCTCCAGCGCCTGGCCCGTGAGGTTGAGACGCCCCCTATAATCCAACGACCACGCTCCGGTGCGGCTCGGGAACAGAAATCGCTGGTCGATGTCAACCAGCTCGAGGCTCCCGGTAATCGCCACATCGGAAACCGGCCCGTTCAATTCAGCCCGGGAGGCGATGAACCCTCCGACTCCCACCCGGCGCCCCTGCACCAGCGTCAGTAACTCCGCGATAGCACTCCGCTCCAGCCGCACTACGAGATGGACCTGGTTCTCCTGGGCGCGCGAGAACGTCACCCGGCCGGTCCCGCTAATCCTGCCGAAGCCTTGCGCCGCCCGGTCCGTGCGGGCCGGTTTTCCGCGAAAGCGGACAGTGACGACGCCGGCATCCGCCGCCGGAGCCACGTCCACATCCGCGTCGGCCAGGTAGAAGACGGATTTCGTGTCGCCGAACTTGAAGTTCAGCCTGCCGGAACGGATCTCGATCCGCTGGAAAGGCCAGTCGCGGGGCCCCGAGCTTCCGAAGGCACGGTCAAACAACGGCGGGTAGTTCCAGGGGCCGTCGGTGCGTTTCACCAGGTTGACACTCGGACGAACCAGCCGCAGGCCGGAAAACGCCAGCCGCCCGCGCACCAGACTGGCCAAGCGGAAGCCGGCCTCCAGCGAGGAGACGTAAGCGAACGGCTCCGCGCTGACCGCGGGATCCTCGTGAATGATCACGTTTTCCAGGGAGATTCGCGGGGCCGGGAACAGGTGCAAGCGCACCGGGCCGTTCACTTCCACCTTCCGGTCAAGCGAGCGCTCCAGGGCCGCGCGAACGGGCGCGGCGAAACGGTCCACGCGCCTCAACGGCGCCACCAAACCGATCAGCAGTACCAGCCCCGCCAGCAACAAGGCGGCGCGGCGGAGTGTTCGCAGCCGCGTCCTGGCAACAACGCTGCTCATGAACGGCACCCCGAAACCACGCTTTTCATCGTGGCCGGGCGGTTGACATGCCTGAGCGGCGCACGGTCACGATTGTGCATCCGGCCCTTGCAACTCTCGGTAAGCCTGAGGGTCGTCGACGTCCCGGAGGATGCCCGAGTCGCCGACCTCGACGTAACGGGTCCGTCCAGCGTACCGGTGAATGACGTCACGCGCCTGGGATTCGGCGGGCAAGGCGAGAAACTCCGGAAAGATCTCACGGGCGATGCAGACGGGGTGCCCCCGGAGCCCTTCGCACGTCGGCACAACAACGACGCAGGTCCCACGCTGCTGCTGGAAAGCTTCCACCAGCCGCCGCACCGTCGCCGGCCGCACGCGGGGATAGTCCACCGGCGTGAATACTGCCGCTTCGACCTCTGGCGGCATCTCGCGTAAACCGCATTGCATGGAGCTCAACTGCCCGCGCTCCGGCTCCGGATTCACTACGAAACGGGCCTCCGAAGCCCGGCGGAGACCCGCCCGGATCCGATCCGCGTCGAACCCCAGCACGACCATCACCGGGTCACAGCAAGGCCGAAAGACCGAAATGAGACGATCGAGGAACGTTTCTCCGTCGAGTTTCAACAAGGGTTTCGGCGCACCCATGCGGCGGGACGCTCCCCCGGCCAGAATCAGTCCAGCAATACTCATGTTGTTACACCCCCTCCCACGGGCGGCTCATTTCACCAGGTGCGCCAGCGCTGGATTCGTGAAGATCGACTTGGAAAGTTCCCGCCACTTGGAATCCGGTTGCCGGCGCACCGCAATCATCTCCGCGACCACCGAGATCGCGATCTCCTCCGGTGTCACCGCCCCGATGTCGAGGCCCATCGGGGCCGTGAGCCTCTCGAACGCCTTGCGCGGAACTCCCTCCTTTTCGAGTTCCTTGACCAGGGCGATCACCTTTCGCTTGCTGCCGATCATGGCCAGGTAGCGGGCCGGGGTCGTTACCGCCCATCGCAGCACGCGCAGATCGTCACGGTGGCCCCGCGTCACGATGATGACGTAGCTCGACGCGTTCACCTCCAGCTTGGCGAAGACTTCCTCGTAAACGCCGGCGTGGACGGCTTCGGCCTCCGGAAAACGCTCGCGATTGGCGAAGCTGGCCCGGTCGTCCACGACGACGGTGGCGAAACCGGCCATATCCGCCGCCTTGGAGAGGCTTTTCGAGATGTGGCCGGCTCCGAAAATAAACGCCCGCGGCTGGGGCAAGATCGGTTCGACATACACGTTGAACTGTCCCCCGCAAATCAGACCGTTCTCAGAGGCCGCATCCTGGTCCAGGTCAAACTCCAATCGCTTCGGCTTCCCGGTCTGGATGACCTGGCGGGCGGCGGTCAACACAGCCGCTTCCACGCATCCGCCCCCGATGGTTCCCAGTATGGAGCCGTCCTGCCGCACCAGCATCTTGGCACTCTGATAGCCGGGTATGGAGCCGTTCACCTCAATGATGGTGGCCAGCGCACACTTTTCACCGTGCCGGCGGAGCCGCACCAATTCCTCGTAAACGTCCATCCCCCAGGATTGTAGCTCAGTCGAGGGCGCCGCTTCCGGCAGCGCCCGCCGGCTCCCGTGCCAACGTCCAACCGATGGCCGCCCGGCGCAGCGGGCGCCCGGATAACCTGAACAAATCGAGTCGCTCATGTTATCATCCCGACAGATGAAGCCGGCTGGTTTTTCTTCCAGTGAGATGGCGTTCGTTTTCGACATGGACGGGGTAATCGTCCATTCCATGCCGTTGCACACCGAGGCCTGGGAAATCTATCTTCGCCGTTACGGGATCCGCGCCGACCGCACCACGATCGATGCCAAAATGCATGGCAAACACAACACGGAAGTGGTACGCGCTTTCTTCGGCGAGAACCTCGACGTGGAGGAGGTCCTGGCCCACGGGGCGGAAAAGGAGAAGCTGTACCGCGAGCTAATGCGGCCACGGCTGCGGGAGTTTCTTGTCCCCGGACTTACCGTCTTCCTGAGCAGGTTCGGCAGCCTCCGAAAAGCCCTGGCGTCAAATGCCGAACCAGCGAACGTGGAATTCGTTCTCGATGAAGCGGGCCTGCGCCCATATTTCCAGGTCGCGATCAGCGGCCAGCAGGTCCAACGGCCGAAACCAGATCCGGCCATCTACCTGCTGGCGGCCGAGCTGCTCAAGGTGCGGCCGGAAAATTGCGTGGTTTTTGAAGATTCCCCAACCGGAATCCAGGCGGCGCGGGGGGCCGGCGCCCGGGTCGTCGGTCTCACCACCACCAGCCCGGATCTCGCCGATTGTGATTTGATTATTAGAGACTTCTTGGATTCGAAGCTGGAAGCATGGCTCGCGCAGTTTCCACTTGCGGTATGATTATTCCCCCGGTGTTTTCCGCCTGGACGCTCGCCGGCGCCGGGACCACGGCAGCTCCCCGGGCGTCCCGTCGGATGTTCAGCGTGGGAATCTCCGTCCCCCCGGAGATCGCCCTGACCGTCATCGTCTGCGCCGGGGCCGGCTTTCTGCTGTGGTGGATCCGCGAACGGTGGCTGGCCGAGCAGCGCCGCGGCGTCCGGGAACTGTACTCGCTCAGCCAGGCGATTCTGTCCGCCCGCTCACCGGCTGAGATCGCGCGTCAGCTTTCGGCAACCCTGCCCCGTATCTCCCGCGTCTCCGGCATTCGCCTTTATGTATTCAACCGGCGGACAAACGCCCTGGAGCTGCAGACGCCGTCCCCGGAGGCAAAACCCGTCTCACTGCCGGTTGACGGCGAAAAAGGCGCGCCGTTGTGTTTCCGGAACCGAACCCTGTTCGCCATTAGCGACACGCGCCGGAGCCCTCTGTACAAGAGGTCGGAATCTTCTCCCACATCGGTCATGCTGGTTCCCGTACACACCGAAGACGAGGTCCTCGGCGTACTGGAGATCGAGTATGCCGACGGCATCCGCCGCTTCAGCGTGGACCAGCGGGCAGCCGCGCAGCACCTGGGAAACCAGATCGCCATTTCGCTGAAGCTGCTGGAACAACAATCCATCCGCGAGCAGTTGTTCCGGAGCGAGAAACTGGCGGCGGCCGGGCAACTGGTTTCCGGCGTCGTTAATGAACTCGAAGCCCCCCTGGATTCGATAGCCAGCCGCGCCGCACGGCTGAAAGCCTGCTGCGAGACAGGCCCTTGGAAAGACGACCTGGAGGCGATCGCGGCCGAGGCCAAACGCGCCGCGGAGATCGTCTCCCGCCTGGTTTCCTTCTCCGGCAAGGGAGAGACGCAAGCCGGCCGCGTAGAACTGAACGAGCTGGTTACCGGCTTGACGCGGTTTCGCGCGCGGGAATGGGAGATGCAGGGTGTCCGTTTCACCCAGCGACTCTCACCGGATCCGCTGTATGTACTGGCCTCGCGCGCCCAGCTCGAACAAGTCTTCCTGACACTGTTGGTGCACGCCGAGCAATCCATGGCGGATCTGGAGGTGAAGCACCTGACCGTGGCTACCGGGGTGCTCGGGCAGCGGACGCTGGTAGAAGTCGCTTATCCGGCTCCCTGTTCCGGCCCTCCTGCCGGGGATCCGTTCCGCGACCACGCCAGCGGCGAGGCCGGCGGCCTGGGCCTGTCCGTATGCCGGGGCATCATCCAGAGCCATGGTGGCGACATCCGTTTCACGCGGGAAGGTAAGGATCAGTGCCGGTTCGAAGTGGAACTCCCACCCGCCCCGGCCGCCGCGCCGGCGATGGCTGCGCGGCGCCGTGTCGCCGGAAAACCGAAGCGCCCGCTCACGCTCTTGCTGGTCGAGGAGGAACAATCTCTCCGGCGCCGCCTGACGGCGCTGCTGAGCGGCCGGGGCCATCGAGTGGTGCCGGTGGCCAACGGTGAACAGGCCGTTGACCTCACCCAGCGTCTGCGGTTTGACGCCGTCTTCTGCGCCGCCTCGGTTCCGGGCGCGAACTGGGTTGAGCTTAGGGAGCGTATGCTCAGCCGCACCGGGGCCTTCGTGCTCGTCTCGAAAGGCATGGAAGGCACACTCCCGGCCGATCATCCCGGTGAAGATACGGCCGTGCTCCGGGTGCCCGTCCGGGAGGACGAACTCGACCGTCTGATGAGTTCACTCGAGTCTCGGCCCGAATCCCCGCCGAACGCCCGCGCCGGTCAACCGCAGGCCGGGTAGCCGCCCTGTTGGACCGCTGCCAGCCTCGCATCCGGAGGCGCCTCTCGGCAGCGGCCCCACCGGCAGGCCGCTGTGCCGGCGTGCCATTCCTGCTAAAATCCAGCTATGTTCCAAGGAATCGAGCATACCGCCATCGCTTCCCCCGACCCGAAGAAGCTGGCCCAGTGGTACGTCGACGTACTCGGGTTCCGAATCAATTACATATACGGCGGCAACTACTTCGTCAAGGCGCCCAATGGCGCCATGCTGGAAATCATTCCCGCGGAAGGAGAGCGCGCACCGCAGACGCTCTCGGACCCTGGCATCCGCCATCTGGCCGTGATTCCGGACGACTTCGATGCCGCCTACGAGAAACTGAAGTCGATGGGCGTTCATTTCTACACGGAGCCTTTCGAAATCGAGGGGAACCGGCTGGTTTTCTTCGGTGACCTCGACGGGAATTTTCTCCATCTCATCCACCGCCAGACGCCGCTGCCTTGACCGGCGGTACCGGTGCGCCGGAGAATCGCCGCACGGCAACCATGAGAACCCGCTACCTTGTCCTGGCCGCAGCCACGATCCTCATCACCCTGTTGGGTTTCACGTTCTTCCCCGGCCACACGTGGCTGCAGCAGGATACGCAAATCTACGTACCGATCCTGGAACATCTCTGGAACCCGCACGCCCTGGCCCAGGACCCGGTAGCCACTCACCCCCACGTCGCTTACACGATCTACGATGAGCTGGCGCTAGCGGGCCGGCGCATCACCGGGTGGGACTTCCACCGGATTCTCACCGCAGACCAGTTGCTGGCCCGCGCGCTGGGCATCTTCGGGGTTTTTCTCATCGCCGGCGCCATGGGGCTTTCCCGCCGCCTCGCCCTGCTGGTGGCAGCCGTTTACGGCCTGGGGGCGACCGTTTCCGGGCCGGCCATGCTGACGGTGGAGTACGAACCGAAGCCACGGGGTTCGGCGCTGGGGCTCGTTTTGCTGGCCGCCGGTCTGCTCGCTCACCGGCGTTACCGGGCAGCGGGCATCGCGGGAGCCGTGGCGTTTCTTTATCATCCGCCGACGACAATTCCCTTCTGGGGAGTTTATGGCGGATTGGCTGTATTCGGAAGCCGTGATCTCCGCCGCCACCGGCTGGCCGCGGCTCTGCCGGTAGTCCTGGCCGCCGGGGTTCTTTTTCTGCTCGCCCGGCTCCAGCCGGGAGACCCCGAGCCGCAATCCTGGTTCGCGCGCATCGACCCGGACGTCATCCCGATCATGAAGATGCGAGCCCCATACACCTGGGTATCGTTGTGGATCGGCGACTGGATCGGGCACTACCTGCTGCTGTCGGCCGTCATCGGCGCCGGATTGTTCCGTTTGCGCAAAGACATCCCTTCGCCGCTGTGCTTTTTCCTGGCGGGTTTGCCGCTGGCGGGGATGCTGAGCCTGGGCGCCTCCTACCTGTTGCTGGACGTGGGCCACTGGAGCCTGATGGCCAAGTTCCAGCCGGCCCGGGCCGTGCTCTTTGTCCCGCTGGCTGCGGTCATTGTTGCCGCCACCGCCGCTCTCCGCGCGGCTTCAACAGCCGGGGGAAAACCCGTGGCGCGCCTCGGAGAAAGCCTGGGTTGGGGTGTGCTGGCTTTTGCGATTCCCGTCCAGGCGCGGGTGTCGGAAATCCTGCTGCCTGATCTGTCCGATCCCGCCATCGGCCGCCGCGTGGCGCTCGTGCTGCTGCTGGCGGCGGCAGCCGTCACCGCCGCCTGGGGCCTGCCCCGATGGCGAAAACCGGGCTGGGCCGCCTGGAGCGCCGCGCTGGTCGCGCCGTTCCTGCTGGTGCCGTATTTTGGCCATGTGGTGACGGAGCGAAACATGCATCACCCCGAGCTGGACGAACTATCCGCCTGGGCCCGCGCCAACACCGCCGTTGACGCAGTCTTCCTGTTTCCCGACGCCGGCAGGGGCCACCAGCCCGGCATCTTCCGCGCCCAGGCGCTTCGCGCGGTCTACGTCGATTGGAAAAGCGGCGGCCAGGTGAACATGGTGGAGCATTTCGCCCGGCAATGGTGGCAGCGGTACCGCGAGACGATGAGCGGACCGTTCGACCCCTCGGCTGCCCGGCGGTACGGTTCCCTGGGCATCGATTACATCGTCGTGCAACCGCCCCACCGGCTGCCCGGCCGGCAGCCCGCCTTCCGGAACGCACGCTATCTGGTGTACCGGTTGCAGCCGGGGACAAACCCCGCTCTTGCTTCCGAAGACGGCAGTGCTCCGGCAGCCAGGAACCGGGACTCCTTCTCCCCGGCTTAGTCGAGTGGTTTCATCTTGAGGTTGCGGTAGTGAACCGTGCTGCCCGGGTCATGCTGCTGCAAGGCCAGGTAGCCTTTCGTGTACGTGTTCTTCTCGTCGATGTAGTCGACCACCGTCTTGCCATTCACCTTGATGATGATGTGGTTACCCCTGGCAATAATGTGCTGGGTGAACCAGGTGTCCGGCGGCACGAGCTGTTCCTTGACGTTGACGAAATTGTACAGGCTGCCCGTTCGCTTCCAGTCCTTGTGAGTGCTGTTGACCTGCGCCTCGTAGCCCTTGGGCCAGCCCGGACCGTAAGCGGCGCGGAAATACATTCCCGAGTTGCTGCCGTCGCCGATCTTCACCTCGGCCATGAACTCGCAGTCGCCGCACTGCCGCTTCATCCAAAACAAGTGACTGCGCGGACCGTGACCGACAATGGTGCCATTCTCGACCTTCCAGCTTTGCGGGTTGTCCGCCGCCTTCCACCCATCGAGGGTCTTGCCGTCAAACATGCTGATCCAGCCGTCCTGGGCCGCCAGCGAAATGCTCCCGCACACGGCGAAGAGCAGGATCCACCAAAAAGCCTTCTTCATTCCCAATGCCTCCAACACGAGCAAGTGTAGCAAACCGGCGGGCGCTATTCCCGTGACGGCCAGACACACGACTCCCTTTCCTCCAGACAACGAAAGCAATCGATCGGAGGTTACCGGAACTTCGTAGAGGAAGGAAACCGTAAAGGCCGTCCCTCACGGGCAGCCAGGAATCCCGGTTCGGCTAGAGCCGCGATACGTTTTCGGCTTGCAGTCCCTTGGGCCCCTGCTTGACGTCAAATTCCACTTCCATTCCCTGGTCCAGCGTCCGGTAGCCGTCCATCTGGACCGCGGAAAAATGGACAAATACATCCTCCCCGCTTTCGCGCTGGATGAATCCATAGCCCTTGGCGGGGTTAAACCACTTCACAACACCTTTTTCTCTCACTCTGTAAATCTCCTAGACACCCGCCCACCGGCGGGATGGTTCCGTAAGGTGGACGAGCTAACACGAGAAACTGAGCTTTATTGTCTCAGAATCAGGGGGCCGGAGTAAAGGCCGGTTCGGAGGCCGGTTCGCAGACAATAGCGAGGACGGTTCAGGATCTCGCATCCCGTCACCGCTTCGGATGCAATCTCTTCAACAGCCAGGCCATGTTCCGCCCGAGCGTTTTCATCGTTCCGATGCCTTCCTTGTCCTTCCTTACGTCTCCCGGCTCCCGGCCAATACCCAGGTTCCAATAGCTGGAGCCGGGGACGATCATCTCGCTGATCAGAAAGAAGTGGTTGATCGAGTCGAAGGCGTGCAGCGAACCGGCCCGGCGCACGGCGATGACGGCCGCGCCCACCTTGCGGCGCAGCAACCCGTCATTGGCGCGCGCCACGTAGCCGGCGCGGTCGATGAGCGCCTTCATTTCGGCCGTCACGTCGGTGAAGTAAGTGGGCGATCCCAGCAGGATGCCATCGGCCGCCACCATCTTGTCGAGGCACTCGTTGAGAATGTCGTCGGTCACCGAGCACTGGCGGTCCTTGTTCCGCTTGCATTCCTCGCACGCAATGCAGCCGGCGATCTTGCGCCCTCCAACCTGGACCAGTTCGGTGACGATCCCTTCGCTTTCCAGTTCCGCAAGAACATAGCGGAGCAGGATCGAAGTGTTCCCGTCTTCGCGCGGGCTTCCGTTAAACGCAACGACTTTGGCTGGCTTCTTCATGGTTCGTTTTCCCGGCTTCTTGCCCGGTGGCGGGATCGCGGCCCGTGGATCCGGCGCGCCGTGCGGAACGTTACGGCAACTCGCGGATCCGGATGTTGCGGAACCATACCGGAGAACCGTGGTCCTGGAGTACAATCATGCCCTGCCTGGCGGCGCCGTACTCGGGGCGCTTGGCGAACTTGCTCTTGGCCACCCGGGCGCGCCAGTCGGCGCTGTGCAGCTCGTATTCCACCACCTTGACACCGTTGAGCCAGTGCTCGACGTGATTGCCCTGGACCACGATGCGGCCGCTGTTCCATTCGCCGGCGGGCTTGCAGACCTCCCTGATGGGGGGATAAAGGCCGTAGTCGGCGCCCGCCCGGCGCTCCGGAAGGTTGCGAACCGGGTGGCGGTCATTATCCAGAATCTGATACTCCGGACCAGACACCGGAGGGTGGTATCCTTTCGCCACCCGGTACAGGACCCCGCTGTTGCCGCCGGGCGCGATTTTCCACTCAAACCGCAAATCGAAATTCCCGTACATGGCGTCCGTGCCGAGTTCGCGCGGGCGTCCTTCCGGGGTCAGACACCCATCCTTGACCACCCACCGGCCCTTGGCCGACTCCGGTTTCAACAGGTGCCAGCCGGCCGTCGATACGCCGTCAAACAGCAGGTGGAAGCCGGCCGCCCGCTCGGCGGGCGCAAGCGAGGCCGAATCGGCAGCGGCCGCCGAGGCGGCCCCCAAAAACACCAGTAACAGCAAGCTCGTCACATATCTCATGAAAATTGTTCCAACGCGACCAGTGAACCAAAAGCTGGAAACAGTTTCAACCCCACCCAGGATGCGCCGTCAACAGCGAACCCACCAGGTAAGTCTCACCTCACCGGCTGCGGCAAGCGCTTGGCGCAGTCTTCTAATAACCGGGCGTTCTTCTGCTTCAGCTCTTCGCGCGGCAGCAGGCTCCGCGGGTCAAAGAAGTGCTCGGGTTCGTATTCTTTCCGGGACCACTCGCAGCCGGCTGTGAATTCCAACTCGACCAGGTAGCCGAGAAAGTCAGCCGTGCAGCGCGTCACCTTCCCGGAAAACGAAGCACGCCCGGCGGCGAAACGCAACGGTGTTCCGGCCCGTACCGGGCGCGAGAACAGCAGCTCCGCCCCGGAGCGCCAGATCTGTTCCAGGTTGACCACTTCCTCGCACTTCCGGCCGAATACATCTTCCCAACGAGCCGTCACCAGTTCCGAGCACAGGAACCGGTCCCGGGTGTCGTTGCCAGCCATTCGCAAGCCTCCTTGGCGTCTCCTGTTATTGCCCGGCGCCCGCCTCCAAACCCCCATGGGGGTCCGGGTCGCGGAACCAGCGGATTGCGCTTCTTGGTAGCACCTTCCGCTTACGGGTTCTAGTACCCATAGCCTAACATGAGGGTATTCACAAACAAAGTAAATTCTTTACCTAAGACCGGCGTAAGGGATTCCCCTGAGAGGGCTGCGGCCCGCTTCCTGGTCCCTTCCCTGCTGCCGCAACCAGCCGTGTCAGGGGCTCTACAGTTTCTCCCTTAGGCTACCGATGGAAATTATGTAGCCCCCACCGGGTTCAGATGCCACGAGCGCCGCACGCGAAACCGTACTGAAGGCTGCCGGGCGGGACAGCGGCGATGGGATAGCCAATGCGGGATGATCACCGGGACATCGATGTCACGGCTGGCAGACGAGGTTCCGTGACCGACGAAACCGCGGAACGGCGGAAGGAACCACGCTATCCTACCGAGGCGCGGGCCGAGGTCACCGAGTTCGGTTCGCAGGGACGCCGTCACTTGGAAGCCCGGATGATGAACATTTCAAAATCCGGATTGCGGCTGCGCCTCTCCGAACCCCTTGTCCCCGGCGCCAGGGTGCGGGTGCACTTCGGCGAGGTGCTGGCTTTCGGCGAGGTTCGATGGTGCCGCGATCTCTGCGGTGACGCTTTCGATGCCGGGGTAAAGATTGATCACACGGTGGAGCACAAACTCGTGGAAAAGCTCCGGCGCTGCGTCACGGGGGCCGGCGATAAACCGTCCCCCGCGCGGCACTGAGCATGGGGTCGGGGCCCGGAGCAATGATGCAGCGGCGGTTCACGGCGGGACCATCCCGGTCAGGCGCGGCCGTCCGGACAAAGCGTATGGTGGAAGAGAGCGGGTGAGCGCATGGAACTGTTTGCACGAAAAATGCCGTTGCCATACCGGATGCAGGATCTGGTAGTGCCGGAAGCATTGCGGCTCGAACTGGAACTGATGGCCGCCTGGGTGCGGCATCGCAAGAAGGTACTGGAAACCTGGGGCTTCGCCAGCCGCGCGCCAATGGGCCGCGGAGTCTCGGCCGTGTTCACGGGTGCGGCGGGCACGGGGAAGACCATGGCGGCGCAATGCCTGGCGAGCGAGTTGGGCATGCAATTATACCGGGTGGATCTGGCGGTGATCGCGGCGAAGTTTCTACCGGCCACGGAGGATTCCCTCGGAGAGCTATTCGCCGTTGCCGGCCAGGACCCGGCGGTGCTGTTGTTCGACGAAGCCGAGGCGTTGTTCGGCGGCGGAGGGCCGCGTGCGGCGTCCAGGCGGGCAGAGCAGCCCGGGGGGCCTCTGGCCGGCGAGCTGCTGGACCGCATCCTGGATTATGAAGGCGTGGCCATTCTCGCGGCCGGTGAGCGGGGCCGCCTCGATGACGCAATTGCGCGCCAGTTGCGCTTCCACCTGGAGTTCCCCGTTCCGGGCGAAGAAGAACGGCTGTGGATTTGGGAAGGCATGTTCCCGGCCGAGGCCGAGCGCGCCGAAGAGCTGAACCTGGCGGCGCTGGCCCGGCGGCATGAAGTGACCGGAGGAGAGATCCGCGATGCTGTCCTGGCAGCCGCGTTTCTGGCGGCGGCCGCTGACCAGCCCATTGGAATGGATCACCTGGAGCGAGCCCTCCGGCACATTGCCTCCAGGAAGAGACACCGCGGCAAACTCCGGTAGCGGCGGCGCGCTGGCAGCCCCGGCACAGCCGCGTACCGTCGCGCCCGGCGGCCGTCAAACGCTGGTAGAATCACAGCAGGGTGACCAGCGATGAGCCGCGCGACTGACCTGATGGGGGCGTTCCCGGACACCGCGGAGGTGAGGCCGGGCAAATTATCCCCCGAGGATCAGAAGCGACTGGAGCAAGTCCACGCCTACATCCGGGAACAGGCTGCGAAATTCATCGGGTACCCATGCCGCGGCTATTTCGACTACTCCGCCCTGACACCGTTCCTCCACTACCCAGTGAATAACCTCGGCGATCCTTTCGCCCCGTGTTCCTACCGCGTGCATACCCGGGAGATCGAGCGCGAGGTGCTCGCCTGGTTCGCCGAGTTGACGCATGTTCCGCCGGAGGACTACTGGGGATACGTGACTAACGGCGGCACGGAAGGCAACATTTACGGGCTGTTCCTGGCTCGCGAGCTGTTTCCCGACGGGATGGTGTATTGCGCCGAAGAGACTCACTACAGCGTCTCGAAAAATCTCCGCGTGCTGAACATGAGACACATCATGATCAAAGCCCAGCCCAGCGGGGAGATAGACTACGACGACCTGTATGAGACGATCCGGATTCACCGCGACGTGCCGCCGATCATTTTCGCCAACATCGGCACGACGATGACCGAAGGCATCGACGACGTCGCGCGGATCCGGAGGATACTCGAAGGGCTGGCGATTCCACGCTCCTACATCCACTGTGACGCCGCTTTCTCGGGAATGACGCTGCCGTTTCTGGAGGGAGCCCCGGTGTACGATTTTCGTGCCGGCATCGACAGCATTTCGATCAGCGGCCATAAGTTCATCGGCTCGCCGATCCCCTGCGGAGTAGTGCTGGCTAAGAAGCGTCATGTGAACCGAATCGCCCGGTCGGTGGAATACGTGGGAACGCTGGACACCACGCTGACCGGGTCACGAAACGGAATCACGCCCCTGATTCTGTGGTACGCGATCCGGACAATGGGCAAGGAAGGTTTCCGGCGGGAAGTAGCCGCCTGCCAGCGGAAAGCTGACTACGCCATTGCGAAGTTGCGGGAGATCGGCGTCGAGGCTTGGCGCAATCCGCTGGCCATCACGGTCGTGTTTCCCCGGCCGCCGGCCGCGGTGCTGGAGAAATGGCAGATCGCCGTGCATGGCGACCGGGCGCACATCATCCTGATGCAGACAATCACCAAAGATCAGATCGACGAGTTGGTGGCTGACATCGCCATGGCCCGGAAGCGGGCGGCGCCGGAGGAAAAGCAGCCCTCATGGGAATGAAAGAAATCGTAGTGGTAACCAAGAACCGCCCGGGGCTGTTGGCCGACATCTCCGAGACGCTGGCTGACCGCGGGATCAACATCGAAACGATCGCCGGGGAAGAGGTCCACGGCACGGCGGTAATTCAGCTCACGGTCGACCGTTATAACGACGCGCTGCAGAGCCTGCGCGATGCGGGTATCGACGCGGTGACCGAGGACGCCCTGGTGATTCGCCTCCCCGACGAGCCCGGCGCCCTGGCCCGGGTGGCGCGCCGCTTCAAAGAGGCCAATATCGACCTGCACAGCCTCCGCATCATCCGCCGCATGGAAGGCGTGACCTTCGTCGCGCTGTGCGCCAATCGCAGCGAGGAAGCCAGGGAACTGGTGAAGGAATACTTGGTCACCGGCTGAGGGCGGCCGCCGCTTCCCTGCCCGATGGCGCCCGGCCGGCCCACCGCTGCTGCTGCTGCTGCGTTAGAATTGCGGAAGTCATGAAGTATTCGATCCTGGTTATAACCGCTCTCGCCTTGACGTTCAGTTCCTCCTGCCGGCAAGCGGAAAAGCCCGCCGCGCCGGCCGCTCCCGCCAAGCCCAACATTCTGCTGATCGTGGCCGACGATCTCGGCTACGGCGACCTGGGCTGCTACGGCCAGAAACAGATCCAGACGCCGGTCCTCGACCAGCTTGCCCGCGAGGGCATGCGTTTCACCGATCACTACGCCGGCTCGACCGTCTGCGCGCCGTCGCGCTGCTCGCTCATGACCGGTTTCCACACCGGCCATGCCTACGTTCGTGGCAACAGGGAGATCAAGCCGATGGGCCAGGAGCCGCTGCCGGCCGACCTGGTGACCGTGGCCGAGGTGTTGAAAAACGCCGGCTACCGCACCGGGCTGATCGGCAAGTGGGGTCTCGGCGGCCCGGGTTCCACGGGGGAGCCGAACCGGCAAGGCTTCGATCATTTTTTCGGTTACCTGTGCCAGCGCCACGCCCACAACTACTATCCCGAGTTCTTGTTCCGCAACACCGAACGCGTGCCGCTCAAGAATGTCGTCCCCGAGCCGAAACGGCCTGATGGCGCCGGCGTGGCGGTGAAACGAGTCCAGTATTCCCCGGACCTGATGCGGGAAGAAGCATTGGCCTTCATCGATCGCAACAAGGACCGGCCCTTCTTCCTGGCCTACACGACGACCCTCCCGCACGCCAACAATGAAGCCCGCGGCAACGGCATGGAGATCCCCGATTACGGAATCTACGCCGGCAAGGACTGGCCGGAACCGGAAAAGGGACTGGCGGCAATGATCACGCGCCTGGACAGCGACGTCGGCAGCCTTCTCAAGAAACTGGAAGCCGATGGCCTCGCGGACCGCACGCTGGTGATGTTCACCTCCGATAACGGCCCGCACCGGGAAGGAGGCAACGATCCCAACTTCTTCGACAGCAACGGGCCACTGCGGGGTATCAAGCGCGACTTGTATGAAGGCGGCATCCGCGTGCCGCTCATCGCGCGCTGGCCGGGCCACATCCCGGCGGGCACGGTGAGCAAGCACCTCTGCGCATTCTGGGACTACCTGCCCACCTTCGCTGAACTGACCGGAGTAAAACCGCCGGCGGGGATCGACGGAATCTCCATGGCCGCCGCGCTCTCGGGCGACGAAGCGCACCAGCGCCAGCACGATTTCCTCTACTGGGAATTCTACCGGGACAAGGCGACCCAACAGGCCGTCCGGATGGGGAACTGGAAGGCCGTGCGGCACGCACCCGGGACGCCGCTTGAACTCTATGATCTCTCGACCGACATTGAGGAGCAGCACGATGTAGCGCGCGAGCACCCCGACATCGTTCGGAAGATCGAAGACTATTTGAAGACCGCCCGGACGGAGTCGAAAATCTGGCCGCTCCGGGGCGGGAAACAGTAACCGCCCGCGGCAACGAGGGCTGTACCGGCCCGGCGGAGCGATCCCGTTCAGGGGATCTCCCGCTGGTGAGCGGAGCCGCCCGCCAGGTGCCGGTAGTAGCCGAGGTCCTGGTGGGTGAACTGTTTGGTGGCAAACAGAATCTGCCCGGTGTGCTGGGCGAAGTGTTCCACGACGTGATAGACGGCTTCGAGCACCGTCACCTGGTAGCCCTGCACGGTGATCCGGCGCCCCAGGCTCTCCGCGGTCAGCCCATCGAGCACGGCGAGGGCCTCGGCGACCGCCGCCCGCAACCGGCCGGCCAGCTCTTCCGCCCCGGGGCCGCCCGCAGCGCGGAATTCCTCCTCGCGCGCCCGGATATCGGCCTTGCCGGCCACACCGGCGCCGATCCACTGGCGCACGTTGCCGCAAAGATGCAGCACGAGGTTGCCGGCGGCGTTTTCATTCTTCGATCCCCGCCACCAGATCTGCTCATAACTCAGCCGGCCGAGGCAGTCGATGATCCGGCTGCTGAACTGGTTCAGTTTCTCAGCCGAAAAGCGGAGAAATATTCGGTCCAGGTTCCTATTCATACTGGCCGCTTAGCGGGAAACGGTCCCTCTCCGGTAGCATGCCCACGGCCTCACAGCACCGGCTCGGACCAGTTCTCCAGGATTTGCTTGACGCGCGCGGTGAACTGGTCGGCGCGCGCGCCGTCGATCAAGCGGTGGTCAAAGGTCAGCGACAGGTAAACCATGGTGCGGATGGCGATGGCGTCGTGGATGACCACCGGCTCCTTGGTAACGGCGCCCACGCCCAGGATCGCCACGTTGGGCTGGTTGATCACCGGCGTGGCGAACAGGCTGCCGAAACCGCCGAAGTTGGTGATGGAAAACGTGCTCGCCTGCACTTCGTCCGGCGTGAGACGCCGCGAGCGGGCGCGCCCGGCGAGATCGGCGATGGCCCGCTGGAGGCCCACGATGCTGAGGCTGTCGGCATTGCGGATCACCGGGACAATCAGCCCGTCCTCCAGCGCCACCGCGATGCCGATGTTGATCTCGTTGTGGTAGACAATGCTGGTTCCCTCGACCGAGGCGTTCACGGCCGGGAACTCACGCAGAGCCTGGGCCGACGCCCTGACAACAAACGGCAGGTAAGTGAGCGAGAAGCCGTAGCGTTCCTTGAACGGCCCCTTGAGGCTGTCGCGAAGGCGCGCAATGGCGGTCAGGTCAGCACGGTGAACGGTGGTGACATGCGGCGAAGTCCGCTTGCTCAGCACCATATGTTCGGCGATTTTCCGCCGCATGGTGCTCATCGGCTCAACGCGCGTTTTGGCCGACGGGGCGGGCTGTTGCTTCACGATGGGCTCCGAGGACGGCGGCGGAGGCACCGCGGGGGGTGGAGCGGGAGCGGCCGCAGCCGCCACTCGCGATGCCAGATAAGCTTCCACGTCGCGCCGCGTGATCCGGCCCCCGGCGCCGCTGCCCTGGATCTCGGACAGGTCAATGCGATGCTCGCGGGCCATTCTGCGCACCAGCGGCGAGACAGGCCCCTTGACGGCAGCCTTCGGCGCCGGCTCGGCCGCCGGCTCCGCCGGTGCGGCCGGGGCGGGTTGTGCTTCCGCCGCCGCGGGCGCCGGTTCGGCGGGAGGCGCTTCCGCCCGGGGCGGCTGTTCCACACCGGCTTGCGCGGTTTCCTCGATCCGGGCCACGACGGTGTCCACGGCCACCGTCTGGCCTTCGGCGACCAGCACCTCCTTCAGCCGGCCGGCGGCAGGCGCAGGAATCTCGGTATCCACTTTGTCGGTCGAGATCTCGAACAGCGGCTCATCTCTCTCCACCGGGTCGCCGAGCTTCTTCAGCCATTTGGTCAGCGTACCCTCGGTGATACTCTCGCCCATCTGCGGCATCACGACGTCAGTCATCAAACCTTCTCCGTAACCCAGGCTGCGGGTTCCATCTGGCACGCAAAGACCCGGCCGAAGTGCCGGGCCAGCGCCTCCACCACTTCACCGCGCCCGGCCGGCGCCCCCTCCCGCGACATCGAGGTCACCGCTCTGGTCAGGCCGCAGGGCACGATGTAGTGAAAGTAGCTCAAATCGGTATCGACGTTCAGCGCGAAGCCGTGCGAGGTCACCCACCGGCTCAGGTGAACACCGATGGCGGCGATCTTGCGGCCCTTCACCCAGACGCCGGTCATGCGCGGTTCGCGGCCGGCGCGCAGGCCGAACTCGGCCAGCGCGTCGATGATCACCTGCTCCAGACCGCGCACGTACGCAGTCACATCGCGCCTCCAGTCGCGCAAGTCCAGGATCGGGTAGCCGACCACCTGGCCCGGACCATGGTAGGTGACATCGCCGCCGCGGTCCGTGTGGCAAACCGATATGCCGGCCCGCGCCAGCACGTCCTCACCGGCCAGGATGTTGTCCGGGCGGCCGTTGCGGCCCATGGTGATCACGTGAGGGTGCTCGAGCAGCAAGAGCTGGTCCGGAATCCGGCCGTCACGCCGCCGCCGGACCAGGTCCTGCTGCAGCGCAAAGGCTTCCTGGTATTCGATCCGGCCCAGGTCGCTGACTTCGCATTTACGCATTGATCGCCAGCCCGTAAACCGCGTTGAAAGCCTCGCCGAGCGCCTCGTAAAGAGTCGGATGCGCGTGAATCACGTTCATCATCGTCTCGACGGTGGCTTCGGCCTCGATGGCCGCCACCGCTTCCCCGATCAGCTCGTAAGCCTGGGGACCAATGATATGGACCCCGAGAATCTCCCCATACTTGTCTTCGGCAACCACCTTGACGAAACCGTCGTGTTGGCCGCTGATGGAGGCCTTGCTGTTGGCCTGGAAAGGAAACTTCCCTACTCTGACCCGGTAGCCCGCCGCCCGGGCCTGCGCTTCGGTGAGCCCGACGCTGCCGATACCCGGCCGGCAATAGGTGACACCGGGAATCCGGTTCTTGTCGAGGGGAGGCGCGGGCTTGCCGGCGATGTGCCCGACCGCCACCATTCCTTCTCTGGCGGCCACGTGCGCCAACTGCGGCGTGCCGGCCACCACGTCGCCGATGGCGTAAAAGCCCGCCGCGGTAGTCTGCTGATACTGGTTGACCTTGATGAAACCCCGGTCGGTTTCCACGCCGGTGTTTTCCAGCCCGATTCCCTCGGTGCAAGGCGCGCGGCCCACGGCCACCAGTACGGCGTCCGCCGCGATGGTTTCTTCCTTTTGATTGCCAAGGACGACCGGGATCTCCACGCCGGTGTCCGTCCGGCGGATTTCGCCCACCCTGGCGCCCGTCTCGCAGCGGATGCCCGCCTTCCGAAACGAGCGGCGCAGCTCACGGGAAACCTCCTCGTCCTCGACCGGGACGAGCCGGGGCAGCATCTCAAGAATGGTGACCCGCGAGCCGAACCGGTGGAAGGCGGAGGCGAACTCGACCCCCACGGCGCCCGCTCCGACCACGGCCAGACTCTCCGGCACCGTTTCCAGCTCCAGAATCTCGATGTTGGTCAGAATCCGCCCGGCGACCGGCTCCAGCCCGGGAAGCATTCGCGCCGTCGAGCCGGTGGCGATGATAACGTTACTGGCTTCCAGTTGTTCGGTTCCTTGCTCGGAAACCACTTCCACCCGCCCCGGCCCGAGAATCCGCCCGTAACCCTTCTTCCAGTCGACCTTGTTCTTCCTCATGAGGAACTCGATGCCTTTGGCATGCTTGTCGACGATCTGTTGCTTGCGCTCCAGCACCAGCGGCAGCTCCAGCCGCGGATTGTCACTGGCAATGCCATGCCGGCTGGATTGGCGCAACTCATCGAACAGCTCGGCCGCGTGAAGCAGCACCTTGGCGGGCACGCATCCGACGTGAAGACAAGTTCCTCCCAGCTTCGGGTCCTTCTCGATGATGGCGGTCTTCAACCCGTACTGGCCGGCGCGTACGGCCGCCGAATAGCCCCCCGGACCGCTGCCGAGGATCACCACGTCGTAGGGCATTGAACTCATTCTAGCATCGGGGGTTGAACGCTACCGCACTGGCAGTGCCGCGCCAAGACATCTTGCGAAGACTGCAAGGCTCAGTTCAGCCTGCTCTGGCTGAAGCCTGCGAGCCTCCGGCCGCGTCTCAACAGGAGAGGCTAGAATGAGACGCATGAGCCGGTTCGCGAGCCTGATCTTGCTGTTCGCCCTGGCGGCCTGGGCCCAAACGGCCCGGAAACCGGCGCCGGCCGCCTCACCGCAGCAACCCGCGACGTGGCCGGTCGAAAGCATCGCCGTGGAGGGAAACCAGCACTACTCCGACGCCCAGATCTTGCAGCTCATCGGCCTCGAAACCGGGCAACAGGTCAGCCGTCCGATGCTCGAAGCGCTGTGCCGGAAAGCAACCGACCGCCTGCGCGAGACCGGCGTTTTCGAGAGCGTCGCGTTCCGCTTCGGGCCTTCCAGCCAAGGCGCCGGATACGCGGTGGTCTTCCGGGTCACCGAAATTCAGCAACGTTATCCGATCCAGTTCACGAACATGGGCGTGCCGGACCAGGAACTGCGCGCCTGTCTCCGGCGGGCTGATCCACTGTTCGCCAACAAGATTCCCGGCACCCGGGAACTGATCACCCGCTATGCCTCGGCCCTGGAACAGTGCCTGGCGGAGAAGAACCGCAAGGAACAGGTGAAGGGCGAAATCACCGCGGACCAGCCGGACCAGCTTTACATCATGTTCTACCCGGCGGGCGCCTTGCCCGTGGTGGCCGACGTCGATTTCACCGGTAACAAGGTGATCCCCACCGGGATGCTCCGGGAGGCAATCCTGGAGGTAGCCACCGGCTCCCGGTACACGGAAACCCGCTTCCGGCAACTGCTGGACGCCAGTGTCCGGCCGCTGTACGAGGCAAGGGGACGGGTGCGGGTGGCGTTCCCGAAAATCGAGACCGAGCGCGCCGGCGGCGACGTCCGCGGCATCAAGGTGAAGGTCACCGTGGCCGAGGGCGCCACCTACGAGCTGGGCCGGGTCCGCGTCGAGGGCACGCTGTCGCTAAACCGGAAACTGCTGGAGGCAGCCGCGCTGACCGGCGGCGGGCTGGCCAACCTGGCCGAAGTTCCCCTGGCGCTGGAGCGCGTCAACGCGGTGCTCCGCAAACAGGGCTACCTGCGGGCGGCTTCCCGGGCCGAGCGCCAGATTCACGATGACCGCAGGACGGTTGACCTGGTGATTCACGTGAATCCCGGACCGCTGTTCACCTTCGGCAAGCTCTCCATCCAGGGCCTGGATCTCAACGGCGAACATGAGATCCGGCGCATCTGGGGCATGAAGGAAGGCGACACTTTCGACGGTTCCTACCCGGAATACTTCCTGTCCCAGGTGCGCGAGCAAGGCGTGTTCGACAATCTGGGAAAGACATCGTCCCGGATCCAGATCCACGACGAAACCAGGACCGCGGATGTGACTCTGATCTTCAGTCCTCCGGAACGGAGGGGCCGTCCCGGAAGACCGTAAGCCCGCCGCCGGCGCCCATGGTATTTTGAAAAGAAGTGTCATCGCCGTTAAACGTTCACCTGGAGCAGTATGACGGGCCACTGGATCTGCTGCTGGATTTGATCCGCAAGCAGAAAATCGATATTCACGACATCCCGATCGCCCGGATTACCGCCCAGTACCTGGAATATGTCGAGCAGGCGGCGGAGCTGAACATCGAGCTCGGCGCCGAATTCATCTACATGGCGGCCACGCTCATCCACATCAAGTCCAGGATGCTGCTGCCCCGGGACCCGGAGCTGGAAAAACTGGAAGAGGAAGAGGACCCCCGCCAGGAGCTGGTGAACCGGCTGATCGAACACGAGCGGTTTCGCAACGCGGCCGAGATGCTCCAGCAGAAGCGCCTGGTGGAGGAGGCGATCTGGTCGAACCCGCAAATCGAGGAGTTCACCGACGAGGACGGAGCCGGCCTGGCCGTAACGCTGTTCGACCTGATCAAGACCCTGCAGGAGGTTCTCGAAAGGGCTCGCTCACGGCCCCTGTACCAGGTGAACCAGGACCAGGTGAACGTTCCGGACATGATCCTGTTCCTGAAGTCGCTCCTGCGTGACAAGAGCCGGCGGGAAATGATTTCGGTCAGGGAACTGTTCGAGAAGCAGGAGAGCCGGGCAGCGATGATCTGCCTGTTCCTGGCCATTCTGGAGATGGTGAAGCTGCAGGCAATCGCCGTGGTTCAGAAAGACGCCTTCAGCGAAATCTCAATTCGCAAGCACAAGGGATTCGATCAGTTCGTCGCTTCCGGGGAAGCGTTCACGGCGATCGAGGAAGGCTATAGCTGACAGGGATGGATTTCAAGGAAACCCCGGCTCCCGCCCCCACCGGCGAGGAGCCAGAGCAAACTGCCGGACAACCGGCGGAGAGCGTCGAGGCGGCGGCCTCCGAGGAATTGCTGTCGGCGCGGGAGAGCACGGAAACCGAAGAGAGCCGCCTGCGGGCGGTCATCGAAGCCGCTGTCTACGTCACTGACGAACCGCTCACCGCCCGCCAGATCGCCGCGGCGCTGGAACAACCACTGGAGAAAGTCCGGCAGGCGCTCGCCGAGCTGGTCCGGGAGTACGAGAGACCGGAGCACGGTCTCACGATCCGCGAGGTAGCCGAAGGTTACAAGATGGGGACCAAGCCCGAGCACCACGAGGCCATCCGGTCTTTCGTCAAGAAGCTCAAACCGCCGCTGAAGCTGTCCATGGCAGCGCTGGAGACTCTGGCGGTGGTCGCCTACAAGCAGCCGATCACCGCGCCGGAGATCATGGAGATCCGCGGCGTGCAGGGCGCCGGGGTGCTCAAGACCTTGCTGGACCGGAAGCTGATTACGACGGCCGGCCGCAAGCCGGTGGTGGGCCGTCCCATCCTTTACAAGACCACCAAGGAGTTTCTGGTCCAGTTCGGTTTGAAAAACCTGAGCGAGCTGCCGACACTCAAGGAGTTCGAGGAACTGGCCCGAATGGCGATGGCGGATTCCGAGCCCGAGGCCGCCGGGCGGCCAGAAGGTGAGGAGACAGCATCGCAACCAGCGCCCCAGGAACCGCCCCGCGAGACCGCCGGACCCGTCGCCGAAGAAACCGGGCCGGAGGAAACCCCGTCCGCGGACGCCGCGCGGGAGGCCGGCCCAACCGAACCCGCTGCCGAGAGCGAAGGGGATCCCGGGCCGGATGAATAAATGCCCGAAGAACGCCTCCAGAAGATCCTGGCCCACGCCGGCATCGCCAGCCGGAGAAAAGCCGAGGAGTATATTCTGGCCGGCCGCGTCAAGGTGAACGGCAAACTGGTTGTCCAACTCGGTGCGAAGGCCGATCCGGAACGGGATCACATCAAGGTGGATGACCGGCTTATCAAGCCGGCGCGGAATCTCGTCTACCTGGCGGTGAACAAACCGAAGGGCTACGTCACGACCGTGTTGGACCCGCAGGGCCGGAAGACGGTGATGGATTTAGTCAAGAAGGTCAAGGAGCGCGTCTACCCCGTGGGACGCCTGGACTATCACAGCGAAGGCCTGTTGCTCATGACGAACGACGGCGAGTTCGCGGCGCGGGCGATGGCCCCGGCGACCCACCTCGAGAAGACCTACCTGGTCAAGGTGAACGGTCCGCTGTCGCCGGAGCAGATGGAGCAGTTCCGCGCCGGGGTGCCGCTGCACGGCCGGCGTACGGCTCCGGCGGGATTGCGGCTCGTGCGGCGGGCCGCCAACCCCTGGTACGAGGTCCGGCTGACCGAGGGCCGGCAAAATCAGATCCGGCTCATGTTCAAACATTTCGGCCGCCTGGTGGAAAAGCTCCGCCGCACCCGCATCGGTTTCCTTTCCCTCGGCGAGCTGCAGCCGGGCCAGTACCGCTTGCTCACCCGCCGGGAAGTGAACCGTTTCCGGCAGTTACTTGAACTGGATGCCGGCGCCGCCGCCCAGCCAGCCGGCCGCCGGAAGAGGAGGCGAACCCGGTGAGTCCCGAAGTCGCCGAATTGCTCCGCAGCAGCCGCACCATCGCCGTGGTGGGCCTTTCCAGCAAGAAGCACCGGCCCAGCTACAGCGTCAGCGAATACATGCAGCGTCAGGGATACCGCATCATCCCGGTGAACCCGAAGGAAACGAGCGTGCTCGGTGAGAAAGCATACGCGGACCTGGATTCGGTTCCGGAAAAGGTCGATATTGTGAATGTATTCCGGCGGTCCGAGTTCACCCCCGATATCGTCGAAGCGGCCATTCGTGTCGGCGCGCGGGCCGTTTGGATGCAAGAGGACGTCATTCACCCCGGGGCAGCGGCGCGGGCGATGGCGGCCGGCCTGCTGGTGGTGATGGACCGCTGCATCCTGAAAGAGCATCGCAAGCTGGTTCTCAAGGGCGGGTTCGACGCGGCCGGCAACGATTGAGGGAAATAAATCGTCCCCGCTGCGTACCAGATAGATGAACACGGCGGTTTCCGGCCGCTCGTGGCTGGCGGCGGCCCGGCAGGAGCCCGGCGCCGGTTAGTCGGCGGGTGGCCCGAAGGAGGAATCATGGAAGGCTTTGTAATGACTTGGTGGATCTGGTTCCTGGTGGGACTGGCGCTCCTGCTGACCGAGTTCCTGACCCCGGGCGCCTTCTTCCAGTTCTTTTTCGGACTGGGAGCCATTGCCCTGGGACTGGTGGAACTGGCCGGAATCCAGTTCCCCTTGTCCGTACAGTTGCTCCTGTTCCTGGTCCTCTCCTTCGGCAGTCTCATCTTGCTGCGCAAGCCGCTGCGGCTCAAACTGGAAGGGAAAAACGCCGAGGTGGAAGTAGACCAACTCGAAGGGGAAACCGCCGTGGCGTTGGAAGAAATCGCCGTCAACGGGTTCGGCAAGGCCGAACTTCGCGGCACGGCATGGAACGCGCGCAACGTGGGTGACACGCCCATCGCGGAATCGCAACGCTGCCGCGTCGAACGCGTCGACGGCCTCACCTTGTGGGTCCGCCAGTGACGCGCCATTGATCCGGAGGTAATTTGTGCCTGTTTCTGGAAGTACTATTGCGATTTTTGTCCTCGTTCTGTTCGCGGTGATTGTCCTGGCCAAGACGGCCGTGGTGGTCCCGCAGCAGAGCGCCTACGTGGTGGAACGGCTCGGCAAGTACCATGCGACGCTGAACGCGGGGTTTCACATCCTGACGCCGTTCGTCGATTCCATTCGCTACCGGTTGAGCTTGAAGGAACGCGCCATCGACATTCCCGAGCAGATCTGCATCACCCGCGACAACGTGCAAGTGGCCGTCGATGGCGTGCTGTATCTGAAGGTGATGAACCCGGAACGGGCCTCATACGGGATCGCCGACTACATCTTCGCCATCAGCCAGCTCGCCCAAACCACCTTGCGCAGCGAGATCGGCAAAATCGATCTCGACAAAACGTTCGAGGAGCGCACCAACATCAACATCGCCGTGGTCAGTGAGCTCGACAAGGCGTCGGATCCCTGGGGTGTAAAGGTCCTGCGCTACGAGATCAAGAACATCACGCCGCCGCAGGACGTGCTCAACGCGATGGAGAAGCAAATGCGCGCCGAGCGCGAAAAGCGCGCCGTGGTGCTGACTTCAGAAGGCCAGCGGGATTCGGCCATCAACACCGCCGAGGGAGAGAAGCAGCGTGTGATCAAGGAGTCCGAGGCCAAGAAGATGCAGCAGATCAACGAGGCCGAGGGCCAGGGCCAGGCGATCCTCACCATCGCCAACGCCACTGCCGAAGGCATCCGCAGCGTAGCTGCTGCCATCCGGGAGCCTGGCGGCCTCCAGGCGGTGAACCTGCGGGTGGCCGAGCAGTACATCGAGCAGTTCGGCAATCTGGCCAAGGCGGGCAACACGCTCATCATTCCTTCCAGCCTGAGCGACGCCGGCGGCTTCGTGGCCGCGGCGATGAAGATCATCAAAGAGAGCGACGCGGGCGGCCCGAACGCCCGGCTGTAAGGCGCGAAACGGGGCCGGCGGCAGCGCCGGCCCCCGGGCGCTTCGCCGCCGCTGCGGGCGGCCGCTCCCGGCGCCGGAGGGAACCGAGTCTCAGATAATCTCTTCGGCCTGCGGATCCCAGCGGACCTTCGCCCCGCGCTTGTAGGCAGCGATCGACATGAGCACGGTGGCGGCCTCTTGGAAGGCGCGGTAGACGCCGCAGCGCGGCATGGCACGGCTGCGGACGCAGTCGATGAAGTTCTGCCAGTGCGAGGTGACCTTCAGCTCCCCTTCTTTCATCGAGTAGACGGGCGGAACCGGAAAGTCCTGCGGGGCAATGCCGACCTGCCGGGCCATGGCGTTGGCCTTCTGCCGCAGTTGCTTGAACGCCGGCTTCCACTCCGGCGCGAAGGTGCGGCAGAACCGGGGCGAAACCTCCATCGTCATCTCCCGGCCAAGGAACTGCTCGACCTCCCCGTAGTGGGTGTTGCTGAAAGTGCAGTTGAAAGTGACAATCAGCTCCCGCTGCGGATAGTCGAAGATCACGTTCCAGGTATCGGGAGCGTCGCGGCCGTCTTTCCAGAAGTACACGCCGCCCTGGGTGACGCAGCTTTCCGGAATGCCCATGCCCGCCACCATGTTGGCCGAATCCCAGAGGTGGCTCATCAGGTCGCCGGCGATTCCGGTGCCGTATTCCAGCCACTTGCGCCAGAGGAAGAAACGCTCGGCGTCGAAGGGCCGTTTGACCGGCGCCCCTTTAATGAACCGCGCCCAGTCGATCGTGTCCGGTCCGGCGTCCTTCGGCATCTCGATGATGTTGTAGTCCTGGAAAAACTGCCATTCGGGCCAGGCGCGGGTCCGGTCGATGTAAAGGCGGATATTGGTCACTTTGCCCAGCCGGCCGGAGCGGTAAATCTCGCGGGCCTTGTGAAAGGTCGGCGTGCTGTTGTACTGATGGCCAAGCTGCATGACAATCCGGTTTTCCAGCACCGCCTTGCGCATCGCCTTGGCCTGGTCCAGGCTCACACACCAGCCCTTCTCGACATAGACATCCTTCTTGTGTTCGGCGGCGCCGGTGACCATCGGGGCGTGCCAGAAGTCCGGTGTCGCAATGACGACGGCGTCGATGGCGGGATCGGCCACCACCTGCTCCCAGTCCTTGCTCGTTTGCAAACGGTCGTTCTTGGCGTGCTCCCGGGCCCGCTGCAAGTTCCCCTCGTAGAGGTCGCAAACGGTGTGAATCTCAACTCCGTCGATCTGCTGGAACTTCTGCATCAGATAGAAGCCCCGGGTGCCCACGCCGATCACGGCCACCACGATCTTCTCGCCGGTTCCCGCTTGCGCCAGCACGGCGGGCGCGGAGCCCACCATAGCGCCGGCAGCCGGTGCGGCGGCGCTGAATTGTTTCAGGAAATTCCTTCGGTTCAATTCTTTCTTCATGCTCATAGATTGTCACTCCCGAATCTCGGCAGAATCACCGGCCGGGCCGGTCGATTCCCTGCTCCCATAGCATACCCCGGCTCAGGAAAGCCGCGGTAGCGTCACGGCACGAGCATCCCGGGCCGCGTATCGCTTCACTGGTTCGGATTCAACGGGACGGGAGCCTTCGGGAGTCCTGTCGAGAGCGCTTCAATTGGTCCGGTAATTGGTGAAGTGAAAGTCGATGCCGAAATCCGTTTCCCGCAGCATGCGGATAACATCCTGGAGGGTGTCCCGGTCCCGGCCGCTGACGCGGACGAAGTCACCCTGGATGGAAGCCTGGACCTTCTTCTTCGCCTGTTTGATCCGCTTCACCATTTCCCGGGCCTTCTCGATGGGGATGCCCTGCTGCAGGGAGATTTCCTGGCGGACGGTGGAGCCGGCGGCCGGCGTGACCGGCCCGTAGCTGAGCGCCTTGAGCGGCACCTGGCGCTTGATCAGCTTCTGTTCGAGAACGTCCACCACGGCCCTCAGCTTGAACTCGTCGTCGCTCACGACCACGATCTTGTGCTCGGCTTCGTTGAGTTCCACGCTGGAACGGGTAGCCTTGAGATCGTAGCGCGTGCGCACCTCTTTCATCGTCTGGTGAATTGCATTGACCACCTCGGGGATCTCGACCCGGGAGACAATGTCAAAGCTATTCAGCGGCATCTACCATCATGTTAGCGCTTCCGCTAGTGACCCAAAGCCACCAGGACGCGCTCGGTGATCTCTTCGATCATCGCCGGCAGGGCGCGGTCCAGGGCGATGGTGATGGCGGCGCGGACCCGCTCGGGGTCGATGGTCCCGGCTTCCCCGGCGGACGCCGGCGCCGGCGCTTCCACCCCGCCGCTGCCGGGCAAGGCGCGCTGGGCCGTCAGCTCGGCGGCAAGGTGCCCGGCGAACAGCCCGCGGGCGACGCAGGCGGCCTCGGCCAGTGGCTTGATGGTTTTGACCACGGCGGAGGCCTCAAAAGGCTTCTTGATAATCGCGTCGCAGCCCGCCTGCCGGGCGCGTTCCTCATCGAGCGGCTCCAGCAGGCCCGCGGTAAGCACAACCCTGACGTGGCGGTGCCGGGCCTCCGTCTTCACATGGCGGCAGATCTCGTAGCCGGAGACACCGGGGAGAAAAACGTCGGCCAGCACCAGGTCCGGATCCGTCTCCTTCAGCGAGGCCATGGCCGCCGCCCCGTCGGTGGCCGCCACCACATCGAAGCCCTCGCCGGCCAGGATCCGCTGCCCCATGCGTTGCGCGTGCGGGCTGTCATCGGCGAGCAGGATCCGGTACATTGCATCCAGCCAGGTGGCCCTATTTCTTCTCCTGGTTGCCGGGCTTGGCGGCCGGAGGGGTGCGCCGCGCGTCGGGCTTGGTATCCAGCGCCGTAGAATCGGTCACCGTGGAAACAGTGACATCAGCGCTCAGCTCGCCGCTCGCGCCTTGAGCGCCCGGCACGCTCACCGGAATGGTGGGCCGCAGCGCGGTTTTTGCCGGGGTGCCGGACTTGGCCGCCGCCTTCACGTTCGGACTGTGCCGGAAAATGCCCCAGAAGTGGCTCATCAGCCCCTGCTTCTGATGGTTTTCGCGTTCATACTCCATCCGCGCCAGGGCCACCGGATCCGGCTCCGGTATTTCGCGCTCCATTTGCTGCAGTTTCTTCTTCGCCTGATCCACCAGGGGACTCAACGGATAGTCGCGGACAATCCTTTGGAAAGCGCTGGCGCTCCGGTCCGCAAAACGCGGCCCCATCTTCGCGTAAGCCTCCCCGACCTTCCACAGGGCCTGGTCGGCCTTGCTGTAAAGAGGGTACTGGTTGACCAGGTTCTCCAGGCGATTGGTCGAAGCCGGGTAACTGCCTTTCTTGTAATAGAAGTCCCCCACCCGGTATTCCCCCTCGGCGATCACTTCCTGAATCTCCCGCAGCCGCTGCTCCGCATCCGGCGCAAACTTGCTGTTGGGAAACTGAACCAGGAGCTGGCGGCACTCTTGGTCGGCCCGCAGCGCGTGCGTGGGGTCGCGGTCGGGCTTCTCCATCTGGCGATAGTGGATGCCACAGATCCGGGACTGCGCCTCGGCGGCTTCTTCCAGCGTCGGATAGAAAAGGATGAAATCCTTGTATTCGGCCTCGGCCTGGGCCAGGCCGTTGGCCCCGCCTTCCCGGAACCAGCTATCCGCCAGAGCCAGCTTCGCCTTGGCCAGATATTCGCTCGTGTCGTAAGTATTGATCAGCGTCTGCAGCGTGAGCCGGGCGACCCGGAAGCGGCCCTTCTCCATGTCGCGGATGGCTTTGTCGAAGAGAATCTTGTCCGGCTGCGCCGTGTCCTGGTCAATCGGGTTCTCGTACTTCTTACGGCGGAAGCAACCGGTCAGCAACAAGGCCACCAGGGCCAGAATGAGCAAAGTCCGATATCGCATCATAAACTTCCCCCTCTTCCCTCGGGCGTTCAAACCTTCACCGCCGTCGCCTGCCGGGCGATCCGCATCATCTCGGCCACCGTGGCAGCCGGGTCCGCGCTCAGGAAAACGTGCGAACCGGTCACAAACCAGTTTACGCCGGCCCGCACCAGTTCCGCGAGATTGTCCGTCGAGACGCCTCCGTCGATCTCGATGGGCAACGCCAGCTCGCGCTGCTTCCGCAATTCATCCAGTCTGCGGATCTTGCCGACCATCTGGGGAATGAACTTCTGCCCCCCGAACCCGGGGTTTACCGTCATCAAGAGCACGTAGTCGGCCACGTCGAGAACGTAGTCCAGCGTGGCCAGCGAGGTCGCCGGGTTCAGCACCACGCCCGCCCGCGCCCCCTCGGATTGAATGAAGCGGAGCGTGCGTTCCAGATGCGGGCACGTTTCCTGGTGAACCGAAACCTGGTCAGCCCCCGCCGCAATAAAGCTCGCAATATGCCGCTCCGGCTGCTCGATCATCAGGTGAACGTCCAGGGTAAGCCGGGTCACTTTCCGAATCGAGCGCACCACCGGGGGACCGATCGTGATATTCGGCACAAAGTGCCCGTCCATGATATCCAGATGGAGCATTTTGACCCCGGCCTGTTCCACGCGGGCGATTTCCTCAGCCAGGCGCGCAAAATCAGCCGAGAGGATAGACGGAACAATCTCGATCATGCGGAAACTACTCAAATGTTAGCATAGCGGGCCCCGGCCGGTCCCTCGGCACGTAGCCGGCAACGGCCTTCAGCCGCCGTCCTCCAGCCTCGTGATGACCGCCGCAAAGAAGCCGTCGCCGGGATCGACGCCGGGAATCCGCCGGATCATATGGTGCAGGCGGACCTCGGGCGGCTCCGAGTCAAGCACTTCCTCAACGACCTGCTCGTTCTCCTCGTACTCCAGCGAGCAGGTGGCATAGACGAGCCGGCCGCCCGGCGCCAGCCAGGAAATCGCGTTACTCACCAGCAAGACCTGGCGCGCGTGATGGCGCGCGAGGTCCGCGGGCTGCACGCGCCATTTGATTTCCGGATTGCGCCCGAGCGTACCCGTACCCGAGCAGGGAGCGTCCACCAGAATACGATCGAACCGCCTGCGCCACGGCCCGGCCCTGGCCCCGTCCAGGTTCACCAGCGCGGCATCCAAGTCCTTCATCGCCTGCAGGCGGGGCAAGCTGATATCGCAGGCCACCGCACGGACGCCGGCTTCCAGCGCCTGGGCCGTCTTGTTGCCGGGTGCGGCGCAAAGATCCAGGAACCACTGCCCGGGTTCGGCCTCCAGCAGCTCGACAACTGCCTGGGAACTGATATCCTGGCGGCGGAACGGACCCGGGTCACCCGAAACCAGCCGGTAGCAGCCCGAAACGTCGGTCGGCTCGACGTCCAGCCCGGCCGCTTCCGCCCGGCGCGCGGCCGGAATCCGCACGTAGGTCTCCGGCGGCCGGAGAAACGCCCGGGCGATGGTCTCGGCCCCGGCGGCGCCGAATTGCCGCCGCCAGCTCTCCAGCAGCCACTCCGGCTCACACAACTCGGTGGCCCGGTCCGGCCAGGTCACCGGTTCCCGGTCCACTTTTCGCAGCACCGCGTTCACCAGCCCCGCCGCCGAACTCTTGTGCGCCCGCTTCACCAGTTCCACGCTTTCCGACACCGCAGCGTGCGCCGGAACGCGGTCCAGGTAACGGAGCTGGTAGATTCCCATCTCCAGCGCAATGCGGACTTCGTGATCCAGCCGGCCGGCCGGCGAGCCGGAGAAGCGCTGAATCAAGAAATCAAGTTGGGAGCGGTAACGAAGAACTCCCAGCACGAGCTCTGACGCTAGCGCCGCATCTCGGTCCTCCAGTTCCCGGGCGCGGGAGTGCAGCAGGTCAGATGCGTGAGCACCCCTTTCAACCTGCCGGAGGATATGAAACGCGACGGTTCGCGCCGATGAGATCACCTATGAAAGCCCCCTTTCAAAAAGAAAAACGATCCCACGGTTGTTGATGCTTTGTCAAGCGAGTTGCACGCTTGTGCACCGTATGCCGTTTCCGGCCACCCGCGCCGCGGACCGGCAACGTTCGCCGGCGGCAGGAGCCACCGGTTCACACGCTTGCCCCGTCGCGCCGGAAAGCCGGTGTTTACGGCTCCGTGCTTAATTATAATAAAAACTTGGACCCGCGAAAAACGCTCGTTCGCAAGGTGGGGCAGGCCATCGGCCGGTTCCGGATGATCCGCGACGGCGACCGGGTGGCGGTGGCGCTCTCAGGGGGGAAGGATTCGCTGTCGCTGCTGGAAGCCCTCTTAATCCTGAACAGGCGTGCCCCCATCGAATTCTCCGTTTGTGCGTTCACCATTGAACAGGGCAAGTTTCTGCGGCCGTTGGAGCCGCTCCGCGATTACCTGGAGGGCAAAGGCGTCAACTGGACTTACTATCACGACGTCCCTTCCTTCCACCTGATCCGCGAGCAGCCGGAGCACGGGTGTGATCTCTGTAGCCGGTACCGCCGCCGGGCCGTTTACGAGGTGGCGAACGGCCTCGGGGCAAACGTCATCGCCTTCGGCCACACGGCGGACGATTTCTGCGAAGCGTTCCTCAGGAACGCGCTGTTCACCGGCAAGCTCAGCGCGCTGCCGGCCGTAACCCATTCCCGCGACGGCCAGTTCCGCCTGATCCGGCCGCTCGTGTTCGTCACCGAGCAGGTAACCCGCGCTTACGTGAACGCTATCGGCGCGCCGCTGGCGCCCTGCGCCTGCTCGCAAAGGACGGGCGCTGTCCGCGAAGCCATCCGCGGCCTGTTCACCCGCCTGGAGAAGGATTACCCGAACCTCAAACAGAACCTGATCTCCTCGATGGGAAACCTGCAACTGGAGCGCCTGCTCGATCCCCGGCATCTCGACCTGGAAGAAAATGACACTCACCTGCCGGAGAATCAGCCGCTGCCACTGGCCGGACAGTAATGCCGCCGGCAACGTCTCGCGTCAGGAGGTGAGAGTCCGCCGCTCAGCGCTCGAACTGCGGCCTGCTGGGCTCGAAGCGGAAAACCCGCCCGGCCGTGGTAACCACCAGGGTCATCTCGCCCGTGGACCGGTCGCGCAGCGGATAGAAAACGGCTCCATCGGTGGATTCGCCCGGTTTCAGTTCCGTTTCCACCAGTGCAATGGCCGATGCGGCCGCGGCGGCTTTCAGGCGTTTGGAAGAGACCACGGCCAGCGCTGCCTGGCGGCGCTTCTCGTAACCGTTGGTCGAACGGATGCGCCCCATCCCATACAGTCCTGCTTCGTAAGTGGTGACCAGCTTGATGACGTCACTCGAACTGGCGCTCCGGATGAACCTGCCGATCACGTCAGCCGCGGGCACGCCCCGGAGGATCCGGCCATCGCTGAGGCGGAACTGGAAGTCCTGCGGGCGGATCTTCAAAACCTGCGAAGAGCCGTTGGAGGCGGCCACCTGGATCATGCCGTAATCGCGGATCCGGATCGGCATATGGGCGAACATGATGGTCAGCCCGCCCCGCGTGAGAGTCTGGTAGGTGAGGCCGCCCGATTCGAACTGGATCACCTGGGCAAAGCCGGCCGAAGCCGCGAGCATGCCCAATGTGAGCCACAACACCCGGGGGAGCAGCCTCATGACCCTATGATAGTCGACACCGGCGGACGGACCACCGTGATCAACGCGAACCTTCTGAGACCAGTTCGCCGCTGGCGATCCCGCGCCTCACCTTGGCCAGTTCCTTGCGTAGTAGCGGATTCTCCGGGTACTCGCCGGCCAGCTCCGCCAGCAGTCGCGCGCAACGGTGCGCCCTCTTCTCCCGCAGACACATGATGGAAAGAAGGATTTTGGCGAACGGGCCCAGGTAAGTGCCCCGCTGGGCAACCAGTTCCAAGTTGGCGAAAGCCCGGGCCTTACTCCCCTTGACCCCGTCCATCCGCACGAACCACCGGACGAAGAACGGCAGGCTGCCCAGCAGGTATTCGTTGACGCCCGTGGTGAGGTAGGCGTCATAAAAATCGGGCTCGATGTCCAGCAGCCGCACCGCGTACCGGTTCGAGGCTTTGGCGTTGCCGAGGCTGCGGAGCCCCTTCTTTTCCACCAGCGCCTTATAATCGGTCAGCACGCCCTGCTCCATGCACAGGGCGAACAGAGCGTTCACGTCGTTCGCGTCGGTGGCCAGTCGCGCCTTGGCAAGCTGGTCAGTCCGGGCCAGAGCCTCGAACAAGCGGGCACGGATCTCGGGGTCCGGCTTGAGTTTCGCCTTGCGCGCGATCTTCTTGTCATCGGCGAAAAACTCACTCTCCAGGATTCGCAAGCGGTCAAGCTCGTGGAACAGGTAGGCAGCCGCCTTGACGGCCGGGCCAAGTGGATC
>CAZXVW010000005.1:45762-46913 GCA_964644025.1 uncultured Solibacteraceae bacterium
GCTTCTGAGCGATGTGGCGGTCGAGGGCCTGGTGGGCTCCGTTGAAGTCGAAATTATAGAGCCGGTCCAGCGCCTGCTGGATGCATTCGTGGACCTCGATGTCGGCGCCGCAGGCAGCCGGCCCGGCCCAAATGGCCGAGCAGAACAACACTAGCAAAAAACGTTTTACTGGCACGGGCAACAGTTTCCCTATTGTAGCAGCACGTCAGGCCGGAAACGCACCAGTCCTCATCTTTTTCTCCCAAACAGCGCGGTCCGGGCCATCAAACCAGCGACCGCCGGATCGAGCCGCGCGCCACGAGGCGAACGTGATACGCTGTTCGAGTTGTGACCGCCATCGCACAGGAGTCATCATGATTCTCCCCACGACTTATGTCTCGGCCCTGTTGCTTACCTTTCTCACCATGATCTGCTGGGGCTCATGGGCCAATACGACCAAGATGACCGGCAAGTGGCGCTTCGAGCTCTACTACTTCGACTATTCTTTTGGCGTGCTGCTCACCGCCACCGTGCTGGCCCTGACGTTCGGGTCCATGGGCACCGAACTCTCTTTCCAGGACAACCTGCTGATCGCCAGCAAGCGTCCCATTGCTTACGGGCTGGCCGCCGGCGTCGTCTTCAACTTGGCGAACATGCTGCTGGTGGCCGCCATCTCGGTGGCCGGGATGGCGGTGGCCTTCCCCGTCGGGATTGGGCTGGCGCTGGTCATCGGCGTGGTCTGGAGCTACGCGCTGAACCCGCAGGGCAACCCGTTGTTTCTGTTCGCCGGCGCGGCGCTGCTGGTAGTCGGCATTGTAATCGTGGCGCGAGCTTATAAGGCCTACGCGGCCATGAAGGAGAGCCAAAAAGTTCAGGACCGGGCGTCGCCCGCCCGGCGTCCCCCGTCCACGGGGTTCAAGGGCATCAGCTTAAGCCTGGCCTGCGGCGTGCTGATGGGATCGTTTTACCCGCTGGTCGAGATGGCGAAAGCCGGCGAACTGGGATTGCGAGCATACGCGGTGGGATTCGTCTTCGCGGTTGGGGTTTTTCTCTCCACGCCGGTGTTCAATGTCTTTTTTATGAACATGCCGGTGAAGGGGAAGCCGATCGGGTTCACGCGGTACCTGCGGGGAACCCTGCGGCAACACTTGCTCGGGCTGGCCGGGGGCGCC